>JBCCZL010000382.1:0-9677 GCA_039187775.1 Myxococcota bacterium | reverse complement strand
CGCGCTGGGGCCGGCGATCGCGAGAAGGGCGGTGGGGTATGGGGCATCGTGGAGCGTGTCGAGGACCGTCCAGATCCGTCGCATCACCATGTGGAGGTGCATCTCCGCCACGCCGGTGAACCGGTCGACGTCGTCGGCCACGATGAGTCCGAGCTTTTCGAAGAACGCCGAGGTTCGCCGGTTCTGAAGCACATCGGTCTCGAGCTCTTCGAGTCCGGCGACGACCACCGCGGGGGTCCGGCCGGCGAGGAGCGCCGTCGACATGTCTTCGCCTGCGATGGTCACCTGCACGTTCCAGCGCGCCGACGATTTGGTGAGCGCTTCGCGGAATCGCTGAGCCCACGCCTTGGCGCCATCTCGGTCGCGGAGCACCACAAGGGTCGTGGCGCCGCGGTCGAGGTGAACAAACAGGCTGAGTAGGCAACTGAGCGTGGTTCGGCCGCTGCCTTCGGGGGTGAGCACCAATGCATGCGGTGGGCCCGACTCGTCGGCGCGGACCGGGCTTGGCCCGACGACTTCTTCGAGGGTGGGCGCCCCTCCCTCGAGCTCGGGAGCGGCCATCTTCCACACCGACGCCAGGTGGTCGAGCACCTCCTTCTGGTGTGCCCAGGGGGCTTCTGCCCCGGTGAGGCTCGAGAATGCTTCCCGCACCAAAGGGCTCTCGTTGGAAGAAAATGCGACCCGCTCTTCTTTCACCGCGTCGTGCTCTTCGAGCGATTCGAGGAACGCCCCGGGGATCGTCGCCTGGAGTGCGTTTCCAAGGCGTCGAAGCGGATCCGGCGGAGGCTCGAGAAGCTCGTCAAGGTTGTCGTCTTTCTTCTCTTCTTTGGGTTGCTCTTTAGGTCGGCCGCGAATGATCAAGTGCACGCTAAGCGACACCAGGAGAAAGCCAAACAGCACCCAGGCGCCAGGCGGGGGCGCGGCGGGCATCGGACCGAGGCCGAGCCGCTCGCCCAAGCTTTCGCCGACCGCGGCTTGAATCGAGCCCCGGGCGTCTTCGAGGGCCTGTTCGGCCCCCGTTTCTTCCAGGAGCTCCGAGATGTTGCCTTGGCGACCTTCCTCGCGCAGGAACTGTTCGAGCCCTTCCGGGCGACCCGCCTGCGCATCGCGAAGGAGCCGGCCGAGCTCCGGCATCTCTTCTTGGGCGTTGGTGACGAAGCGCTGAAGCTCCTCGGGCGAACCGCCGCGAGCATCGTCGAGGAGTCGGCCGAGCTCCTCGCTGAGGCCTCCGGTTTCGGGCCGCCGAAGATCGATGTCGGTCGGGAGCGCGACCCCGCCCTCCTGGCACGCAAGGTTGGCCCGCTCCATTCGGCCGTCGCTCTGGATTGCGAGCACGTAGCCGGCGAGGGCGTGGAGGGGGATCAGCACGTAAACGAGAGGGCGGAGCCACGTTTTGAAACGATCGTCCGCGCGCCGCGCAGTGCTCGAGCCGACCCAGCGGTAGTAGAACGGCAGGGTCTCACTCCGGGTGGCCCACCCGACTCGAAGATCGCGATAGATCCAAAGGAGCACAATTCGGATCAGCAGGATGAAGCCAACCCAAAGCACCGTGTGCACCACGATGCCCACCTGAGGAAAGTCGGTGAGCGGAAGCACCGGCCAGCTCCACTCGCCCCCGAGCACCTTCCACTCAAAGAACCCGATCCGGTTCCATTTCTCGTCGCCGATGGCGGCCGGTTGCTCGAGGAGCGTTTGAAGGAGCGGATCAACGGCGATTCCCAGAAGATAAATTAGCAGCGCGATCCCTACGCAGCCGACCCATCCGGCCGCGATGGTCCCGGAGCCGGGGGGCGTGAGCCTCCGAAAGAACCGGAGGACGGTGGCCCACAGCAGCGCCGCGCCAAAGAAGCCGAGCCAGATCGTCACGATCCAGGTCGCGCCGATGTACTCCGCGAGCTGAATCAACGGACAGATCAGCCGGTCGAGCCATCCCATCAGCCGTCGTCCTCGGGCGCGGCCACGGTGCCCGGCTGGGTGAGGGACGCGACCGCGTCTTCGTGGATGTCACCGAGCGTGAGCACATAAAATGCCCGGTCTCGCTCGACGCCTCGATGGGCAGGAATCTTCGCGCGGCCGGCCGCGCCGCCGCCCTCCGTGAGGTGTCGACGCACCTCTTCGAAGGCGCGCGGCGGCACGATCACGTCGCCAGAAAGGGCGCTGGTGGTGCCGGTGGTGTCTCGAATCTCGTGGCCCGACACGTTCAGCGCGACATGAAGCGATCGCGCCTGCCGTCGGGCGAACGACGCGATCTGTTCGGCGGTGGCCTCCGCGCTCTCCGGGTCCTCGAAGGGGTCCCAGTGGGCAACCACCTCGGCGTGAGGAAACGCGGCGCGCCGCAGGGCGTCGATGGAGGTGAAGGGAACCTCTTCGCGCCATCGCTCCTGGTAGCGCTGATCCCGGGCCATCGAATGGAGCACATCGCGGATCCGGGAGTCGCGAGATTCGATGGGGATCATCCGGTCGATGAAGCGCCGAGCGTCGGGGGGAACGAGAGACTCGACGAGCGCTTCTCCCTTGCGGCTCAGCATTCCCGCGAGATCGTCTCGGCTTTGTTCGTCGCGGACCACGCCGAGGGACTGCTGATCGTTGAGGAGGTGTCCGCGGGCGCGTCGAACCGCGCGGTCGAGAAGGGTGAGGCGTTCCGCGTCGCTCAGAATGCTGGAGCGTACTGCGAGCAGCGCTTCGACGCGGGCCACCTGCCGGGACAGGCGAAGCCGCGAGGCGAAGTACTCGAGGACCGAGTCCCGGAGTCCGGTGACGGTGTTTTCGAGTGCGTCCCACATTACGTGAAACGCCTGTCGGATCGCGATCACTCTTGCCCGGTACACGAACCCGAGGAGGGTTCCATTTCCGAGGAGACCCACGAGGAGGCAAGTCAGCCAGCCGTAGTCCCGGAGCACCGGCGACTGCCAGTCCGTTTCGTGCACAAGGAGGGCGTCGGCGACGGTGCGAAGGATGATCGGACCGAAGAGCACGCACATCAGTACGGCGAGGAATCCGTAGAGCAGCACCCGCGCGAGATCGGGCTTTCGACGCACTTCATCGAGGAACGACGCGTGCGCGTTCTTAAACGCGTCGAAGTCCGGCGGCGGGACGGGAAGCGCGCGGTCGCGGTCGCGGATCGCGTCTTCGAGGCGAAGCGACACCGCCCGCTCCATCTGGCGGACGAGCGCCCCGGTGCGTCGAAACGCATCCGGGGAGGGCTCGGCAAACAGGGAGCGGTCGACGCGGAGGCGAATCCGAGAAAGGAGCGCGTCGCGCTTCTTCTGAATGTCTTCCCGTTCCTGGGCGATCACATCGTCAAACCGGCGCCGCTGAAGCAGGCGCCAGCTTTGCTCGATGTCGCGCATCCGCTGAAGGGCCCAGCCGACCGGTGGCTCGGGCGGGGGTTGCGGGTCGTTGATCGACGGGTCCTGCGGGTCTGGTCCGTAGCGTGCCCGTGTGGTCTCCGAGCGTTCCCACCAGGGCGGAAGATCATCGCGGTCGATGGGCGGGCCATAGCGATTGAGGAGCTCGAGGACATCTCGGTCGGCGTCCTTCGGCTCGTCAAAGGCGGCGAACTCGACCTCTTCGAGCGCATCGAGGTCCGAGAGCTTGGTGTCGTCCCCGGTGTCGTCGAGGACCGACTCGACCAGCTCGAGGGCCACCCGATTGACCGCGTAGCGCTCGAGGCGCGCCCGGGGCAGTTCGGCGACGGCGCAGACGAAGGTGGCGAGCGGCTCGTCGGGCTCCTGGCCATAGAGGAGCGCCGACACCTGGTCGATCGCCGAGAGGGAATACAGGAGCAAGGTGAGGAAGTTGCGAAGACACTGCTCGAGCTCGGCGTCCGACAGCACTGAAAACTCCGCCACGTCCTCGATGAGAAACACCTGAGGGGTCGCTCGTTTCCGCGGTGGGCGCTCTGCAATGCTCCGGCAAAGGTCTCGGACTTTGCCGATGAGTTCCTTGCCTTCGGCGTGGGTCGGCGGGTGCGGCATCGCGAGCAGGGGAAGGAGTACGAGGTTGCGCTCGCTTCCCGTCCGAAACGGCTCGAAGATCGGTCCGAGTTCACGGAGCAGCCGCGCTTCGACCGCTTCGAGGATCGGCTGAAGTTTTTCGCGGAGCTCTTCCTCGCCGAGGTTCCCGATCAGAAACACGTGCAGTCGGCTGAGGCCCTCGCCGAGGGTCGTATCCCGCGCCTGTACCATGCGCCGGTGGGCAAACACCTCCCGAGCGGTTTCGAGAACCTTGCCCGCGATCGTGTCGGACGCGAGGTTTCGCGCGACCGTGAAGTGAGAGAGCGGAACCGGATCGTCTTCGCCACGGAGCGCTTCGTCACGCTCGGTGACAATGCGTTCGACCACCCGAGCGCCGAACGGACCGAGACCGACCACGATCGCCGGGACTTCTAGCCGCCCGGCTTCGTGCACTTCGATCCCTCGGTCGGTTGGGGCATGGGTGCTTGGGCTCGGCCGGGCCTATGCGAGGAGCGACTTGAGGAGCCGGGTGGCCTCCCGGAGCGCGACGTACTCGGCTTCTTCAGCCTTATCCCGCGCATCGAGGAGCTCGAGCTCGACCGAACGCTTGGCCCAGCCGTTCGCGGCGGTCTTCGCTTCTTCCTTGAGCGCCTTCGAATCGCCGATCTTTCGAGCGTCGGTCACGAGGTCGGCCACCATCAGGTCGTAAACGGCCGGTTTCTTTTCCTCCATCTCGAGGAGACCGTTGGCCGCGCCGATCACGTCGCCCCCCAGCGGTAGGGTTGCCCCACTCTCGAGCTTGAGGGCGAAGGTCCCGCTTTCCGTCACTACCGTGCCTCGGGCGGCGCCGAGGGCCATCGCCGCGACATTGACGCGAAGGAGCTCCCGGGATCGTTCGAGTTCGTTCTTCGCGTCGTCGGGATCGAGATCCCGGAGCGCCTCCCAGTTGTGGTCGATATGAAGGGGCCAGCCCTTTTCGGTTTTTGCCTGAAAGCGCCGATACGCGGACTTCATCTCCTCGTTGATGTGAGGAAAGCAGTAGAGCGGCACGCCAAGGATCGAGTGATACAGAATGAAACGGTCAGGATCCGGCCAGTCTTCAATGGCGTCGGCGCTCTTGCCGTAGGTCGCCTCGTCGAGCACCGCCTTGAAGCCCCCGCTCATCAGCTGCGGGTGGACGCCAAGGAGAAGCATGTCCGCGTGATTGATCATGCTCTTCGCCTCGGCGTGAAACCGGGTCAGGGGCCGGGCCTTGGCCAATGCCGTCTCGAGCTTGCGCCGCGCGTAGCGCTGAATCGCGTCCTGTTTCCAGAGCGCGGAGGCGACCAGCGGAGCGACGTCCCGCACGACGTCGTCGGCTTCGCCCTGTGGATGCTCGGTGTGGAGCGCGTAGTACTTGGCTTCGAGGGCGAGCGCGTCGTCGAGGCGAAGGCCCTGGCGCACAAACTCGTCGTCCGATTTGGGGTCGCCGAGGATCTGCTTTGACAAGAAGCGCTTGGCGGCGTCGACCAGCGAGGACTCGATGTCGCTGACGATCTCCCGCGCGGTGCGCCGAAGCGGCCGGCCCTGCTCGTCGAATTTCGGTCGGAGCGCATCCCGGACCGCGTCGAGGATCTCGCTTTGGTCGCTGGTTTCGGGTCGCGTCTTGACCTGGTCGGCGTAGTAGTAGCTCCAAAAGCGCTGTCGCCCGTTGGGGTGCTGGAGCACTTCGACGTCGAGGGCATAGTCGTTGGCTTCTGCGTCGAGGCCACCGTCGTACTCGAAGCGCCGGGCCTTCTCTTCGAGCTCGACCGCGAGCCGCCCGGCCGAGCTTTCGATGTTGCGGAAGTTTCCGCGGAGCGAGTCGGCGGTCCGGCCGAGGGCCACGCCGATCTCGTAGAGCGCACTCTGGATGAGCAGCGCGCGCGCCTTGTCGACGTATTCGTTGAACGTGGCCACGGTGCGGTCGCGGGCCGCCTCGAAGTCCTTGTCTTTGCGAGTGACGAGCTTGTCCCAGCCGCCGTAGGTGCGCTTGATCTCGGCCGCGTGGGCGTCCATTTCGCTTCGAAAGCGGCTGTCGCGCCCGATATCGGCTTCTTTGCGGAGCCGGGCGATGTTCTGGGCCATCGAGTCGAGCTGTTCGGCGGAAAGAAGGCCGCCCGCCTCCCGAAAGCGAACCAGCACGTACCGCTGCTCGTAGGGGCTGAGCTCGGGCGCCGCGTCGGGACCGGCTTTGCTCAAAAAGTCGGCCCAAAAATCGCCGCTCTCGATCGAGGCTCCCAGCCCTGCGGTGCGCGCTTCGATCTCGGCCTTGGCGCTCGCGATCTCGCGGGCGAGGGTGTTCATGGTGGTGGCGGGAGTCCACGCGTCGTCGAGGATTCGATCCGCACTGATCGCCCGCACGCTCGCGACGCGGCTTCGAAGGTCCTCTTCGATCGACTGAATCGTCGACTGCATGCGGGTCTGGCTGGTGTCCCGCACCGTGAGAAGCCGGTGCCAGGTCCCGCCTTCCCGATCCTGTTCCGCGAGCATGTCGATCTTTCGCAGGAACGCTTGGTCAAGCCGGGCCGCGCGGGCGTCCGGACTCAGCCGCTCGAGTTCCTCCCGGTCGACGTTGAACTGTTTGAACTTCTCTCGCTGTTCTTCGGAGACAAGGGCCGGATCGTCGAGGAGGAGGTAGCGTCGCACTGCGGTCGCGGCGAAGCGTCGGCCGCAGTAGTCCAAGAGGTCTCTCCGCGGCAGGAGAAGCACCGAGGCGCCGAGCGTTCCGTAGAACGCGGTGTAGCCCTCGGCGCCGAGCTCCGAGGGAAAGAGCGACCGGCTTTCTTTGGTATAGTTGTCGTAGTCGGCTTGTTGGTCTCCGAGGATCGGGCTGAAGATCTGGACGTAGGTCGAATCGGCGAGGGCCTCGCCCACGCTATCGACCGAGAAATCCGCCGGTCGGTCCACGAGATACATGAGGTCGTAGGGCCGACGGGAGACCGTGGTCTTGTGTTTGTTTCGCGGATCGTAATGGAACGGAAGTTCTGCCTCTACGCCGGCGGTTTGGGCATCGAGGCGCGAGACATGCTCGAGCTCTTTGAGCGCCGCGTAGCCATTGGCCAGGGTGCCGTCGCGGTTCATTCCCACGACCTCTTCAAACGCGTCGGGCAGGATCGCGAAGCCGAAGAGGCGGGCCGATTTGTCTCCGATGATGTCCCGAAGCAGATAGCCGAACGGGAGAAACGCGCCGCTCCCCGTGCCGCCGGCGGTCGAGAAGTAGACGAACACTTGGACCGAAGCCCCCTGTCGACGCATGCCGTGGCGGTGACTTCGAAGATCGCCGATCACGTCTTGAAGCTGGCGTGTGAGTTCGCCGACTTCGATCGACCGGAAAAATCCGAGCCGACTCTCGATCCGGATCTGACCGGCGCCCGCCCCCGATTCTTCGCGAAAGCGGTACCAGGGGTGAACCCACTGGGTAAAATACTCGTCGGCGTCGGTGTAGGTCTCGCCGCGGCGAAGCTTGGTGTATTCGACCTTGTCGAAGTCGCTCAGGGTGATCGTCGAGTCGACATGGCCGACCGCGCCGTGGCCCTTTCGGAGTCGGGCGAGGTCGGCCGCGTTGGTGTCGATCGCGACGAACCGAACGAGGGACCGGTAGCGGATCTCATAGTCCTCGGCGCGGCGGAGGCGCTTGGCGATTCGGCCGATCGCCTGGCCGCCGGAGCCCCCGAGGCCCACGAAGAGGGTGGGGGTCACTTCTCCCGGCATGATCTTGATAGGCATATGTCTTCGGCCCCTCCTTCGAGGCGCCGAATGTACCCCAAGCGACAAGCCTATCGCACCCGTTCATCCGTCCTTTGGGGGTGCGCCCGCGTTTGCTGGGGCTTCGGCCATCGGGTAGGTTCGAACCATGGCCGGCCTTGCGGAGAAGAAGCGCCCGATGACGTTTGCCGAGGCGGCCGAGCTGGATCCGGACGAGGCGCCGGGGGAGCTCGACGGGGGGGAATGGGTCCAGATGACCAGGAATACGTGGCTCCACGGGAAGATCCTCATCAACGTTGGCTTTGTGCTCAAGCGATACACCCATGAGCACCCGGAGTGGAGTGTGTCTGGTGGCGATCCCGGGACGAAGCTGGGTCAGAATCCTGACATTCTCCGGGGGCCGGACGTCGGAGTGGTGCGGCGCGAGCGCGAGCCTTCCGGCAAGGGCCAGGCAGGGTGGCTCGAGGGCGCTCCGGACCTAGCGGTGGAAGTGAGCGGTGATCAGCAGTCGGCTTCGGACCTCGCTCGAAAGGCGCTCGAGTACCTCGGGGCGGGTGCACAGATGGTGTGGGTGATCGATCCCGAACCGAAGCGGGTGATGGTCTACACGCCACCGTCGAACATTCAGGTGCTCGGTGAGGATGACACCCTCGACGCGACCGATGTTCTCCCCGGCTTTTCCTGCCGCGTCGGAGAACTCTTCGACTGAACGCCAGCGGCAAAAAAAGCGATCACGGACAGAGACGTGGAGACCTGCTTCGCTGCGCGCTAGCGCTTCCGCTGGTTGCGTTTGAGGCGGCCAGGCACCACCTCGCCCCTCCTTTCCACCGATCGACTTCAAGGAGTGTTGAGATGAGCGCTACCACCGCGACCGCTCATCCTGCCAGACGGAGAAGTCGCGTCCGAGTTGTGGCGCGCTACCAGACCGGCGGGATCAGCCGATACCGAACGCGTTTGCAGTACGCCTGATAGTCGTCGTCGGTGGACAGGAGCCGTTCCTCGGCGCGAATGCGGAGGCCGACGAACGCGGCGGCGCCGAGCGCTAGTGGCGCGCTAGGCCAGGGCGCGACGAGGGCGCACGCCAACACCATGAGGAGCTCCGCCGCATACGCCGGATGCCGGAGCCAGCGATAAGGCCCGCGTTCGACCAGGCCGCGCTTCGCAGGAAAGAACGCAAAGGAGCGGCCGAGAGCACAGAGGCTGACGACCGCACCGGAGGCGCCGAGCGTGAACAGCACTTCGGCGACTGGGTGCCACTGCCGCGCAAACTTGATCGCCGCCCCCGCGCAGACCATTGAGGGAAGTGCGGCGAGCATGGCTCGGAGACCCGGCTGCAATCGAGCTTCGGTCCGAAAGAGGAACAGCGCGGCCACGGTGATGTTGAGAGCCGCCAGCGCAATGCGGACCGATAGCGGCCGACCGGTCTCGGCGGTCAGTCCCAAGCCTGCCCACGACAGCGCCGAGAGTCCAAGGGCGATGTCGAAGGACCGATGCCAGTACAGGCCCGGATGCGGCTCAGTAGAAGTACCAGCCCCAGTCAAATGCCCAAGAGAGCCCATTCAGTGCAGCAAGAATGACTACGAACCCGATAATCCCGCCGACTCTTCCCCTCATGGCTATCGCCCCTTTCCCCGCGTGCTGATGCGAGCACTCCCATAGTTGCAGAGCTCTGCAAGAGAGTCCAACGCGATTCGCGGCCGCCAGAGGGCTTCTTCGCAGCAGTGGGTAAAGCCGCGCCCCGAGTCTTGCTGCCAGCGGATCTCGCCCAGCTTCCTCGCCCGCATCGGTCACCAGTCGGCGTGTCTCACGCCCGAAAGCCCCTCCTTCCCCGGGCCTTCTCCCCGGCCTTCTCCCGGGCCTTCTCCCCGGCCTTCTCCCTCCAGCCGTCCTCGCGGCACCTCGAGTACCACTGCGGCGTCTTCCAGTCCGAGGTCCGCGGGAATCCAGCGCTTTCGAACGCGATCCATCACCTCTGGTGACCGATGCGGGCTAGGG
>JBCCZL010000381.1:0-9705 GCA_039187775.1 Myxococcota bacterium | reverse complement strand
CGAGGAAGCGCGCAGGGCGCTCGGACGGTACGTCCTTCCGCGCGGCCGGACGTGGCTCTCGGAGCTGGCATCGGGCGGTTCGAGTCCGGACCGTAGCCGCGCTCCAGGACGCACCGTCCGAGCGCCCAGCGCGGAGACACGCTTCCTGTCCTTGCTTGGTGGAGGGCATGAAAATGGGCCCCGGCGCGATGCGTGGGACCCATTTGGTCGACTGAGGTCGGGGAGTTACTTGTTGGGTTGAGGGGTCGTTCGGAGGTACGGCTTGACCTCGGTGTGGCCCTTCGGGAACTTCTGCTTGATCTCTTCTGGGTCGGTGATCGACGGGACGATCACGACGTCATCGCCGTCTGTCCAGTTTGCCGGCGTGGCGACTTGGTGGGAGTCGGTCAGCTGAAGGCCATCGAGAACGCGAAGGAGTTCGTCAAAGTTGCGGCCCGTCGCCGGTGGGTAGGTCAGCGTCGCACGCACTTTCTTTTGCGGATCGATAAAGA
The DNA here is from genome assembly GCA_039187775.1 of Myxococcota bacterium. Lineage (GTDB taxonomy): Bacteria > Myxococcota_A > Polyangia > Polyangiales > JBCCZL01 > JBCCZL01. The sequence continues at coordinate 9,214 of JBCCZL010000381.1, read as the reverse complement.
ACACACTGCGAACGGTGACCTTCGCGTTGGCCTCGGGATGAATCATATTGTAGGCCTTGGCGACTTCCTGATTCGGGTCGGCGAGGATCGGGTAGTTCATCTTCACTCCCTGAGTCTCCTCGATGTCCTTCACCCAACCCTGATGGCTGTCGAGCGGGTCGACGCTGATCGCCACGAGCTTGGCGCCTCGCTTTTCAAAGTCGTCCTTGAGCTTCGCGGCCATGCCGAGTTCGGTGGTGCACACCGGCGTATAGTCCGCCGGGTGAGAAAAGAAGATGACCCAGCTATCGCTGGCCCATTCATGAAACTGGATCGGCCCCTCGGTCGAGTCGGCCTTGAAATCGGGTGCAGTAGTTCCGAGCTTGAGACTCATTGCGTCCTCCGTTCTTCGTTGGCCGGGTAGTTCATATGGCTCGCGCAATCCCCGTCAAGCGCAGCCTCTAGAGATCGTCTGACCGTCCTTATACTGAGGCAAGAGATGCGGCCCGAACCAAAGCTGGCAGAGACCCTCGAGGAGGCCCTCGGTGAAATCCTGGCTCGCTATATCGAGGCCCAGCAGACCGTAGGGCTGGAAAGCGCGGGAGAGGTGTGGCGCCGCCATCCCCTGATCGCGGTCGCCGACCGGGCCGGACTCGAATCGTGTGTGATGGGGTTTCATGACCAAGCGGACGCGTCGAGCATCAAGAGCGCCGTTCGGTGGCTCGAGGCTCGGTCGGATTCCCTTCGGCCGGGGGAGAAGTTCAGTGCGCCTGGGTTGCGGGCGGTCGTGTCCCCACTTACCGGCGAGTCGCAGTTGGAACTTCTCGGAACGCTCGGCTTTGCGTACCGCTACGGTTCGATGGTTCTTCTCTGGGAGGGTGATCCGTCTCCGAACTCACAGCCTCGGAGCGACGTTCGGGTCGAGTCGTTTGTGGGCAGAGACTCCGAGAGCGTGGTCGAAGTCATTACGCGCGGGTTCGTCGACGGTGACACCCCGACCGAGCGGCAGCGCTTGGTTGGACGTACCTACGCCGCCCTGCCGAGTTGCACCCACTTCGGCGCGTTCGTCGGAGGCACCCTCGCCGGGGGCGCCGCACTGGTCTTGGGCCAAGACCTCGCATATCTGACCGGAATGAGCGTGCTACCCGCCTTTCGGGGACGCCACCTGCAAACCGCGCTGATTGAGGCGCGTATCCAACGCGCGATCGAGCATGGCGTCCGGATACTTTTCGCCACGGCAAAGCCTCTCAGCAGAAGCCAGAGGAATCTCGAGCGCTCGGGCTTTCGCCCTCTCTATGCCCGCTCCTCCCTAGTCCGCCCAGCAAGGTAGACGAACAGAGGACGAGGCAACGACTTGCATCACCATGAACCGCAAGTAGCCGAACTTGGGTGGACGATGGCTGTGGCCCGACTCGTTCAGGCGAACTCGCGTGCGCCAATGTGATTTCAGGGGGTTAGCGATCGTGGTGAGGCAAATAATTACCTCGTCCCCAAAAGTTGTTTCGGCGAAGAAATACTAAGTGAAATAGCTCACAGTTCGGCGACGTTCGCGAAGTGCTTGGTGCAGAAACTTTTCTCCGTCGGCACAGAGCCTGCATTGTGCGGCGCGATGTCGTCAGGACTACCACCCTTCTCCACCTTGCTTAAATCGCGTGACGTCGAGGATCCCATCAATGTGTGGGTTCACCGACCCCTGGCCTACGGATTCGTATGGGCCACATTTCGGACCTCCCTCACGCCCAACCAGGTGACCTTAATGGCGACGATCGTTGGCATAATCGCCGGCGGCATGTGGCTCTGGGGCACCCCTGGCGCGATGGTCGCGGGAGGCATCCTGCTTTGGACTTCCGCCATTCTCGATGGCGCCGACGGCATCCTTGCCCGCGCCAAGAAGATGTCGAGCGAGTTTGGACGGGCCCTCGATGGCTCCGCCGATATGCTCGTCGGCTTGGTCACTACCCTCGCCGCGTTTCATCACGCCTACCAAAAGACCAACGATCCCATCTACTGGTACCTCGCCCCCGTCGCGATCGGGATGACCGTAGGTCATGTCTACATGTATGATTTCTATAAGGAATCATACCTCCGGTTCACTCAGATCAACCGCAATAGCGACGGTGGCGACGCCCCTCAGGTCGCCAAGCGCATCGCCGAACTGGAGGAAGAGGGCGGCAACCTTCTCGGTCGAATGGTGCTCAAGCACGGACTTCTTTCGATTCTCCGGGCCCAGCACGCCATCGTGACGGTGCTCAACCCCGGCGCGCTCCGCCAGGGCCGACGTTTCACCCGAAATGAGCGCACGGTCGAAATCTATGAGCGCCACAACATCGGCCCGATGCGGCTTTGGGCCATCGTCTCGGTCGCTCCTCACACGTATATCATGGCGATGTGCGCCATGTTCGATCATGTCGAGCTCTACCTCTGGATTCGACTGTTCCTGATGAATGGCGTGTTCTTCGTGGCGCTGATTTGGCAGCGTCGCGCGACCGAGAACACGATGCGGGAGCTCGCCGACATCGGCGCAGCGCCGGTCACCATCTCGGTGCAAACCGCAGAAGCGTGACTTTGCCGCTACACGTGTGACCTAGGTTCACGGTCGACCACCTTCCTCGAGGGCGTCAGGGTCTTCCCGATGCGCCGCCGTCTTCGGTTTGCAAAAAATCTGAGTGTTGCACTGTTCGGCGAAGAGCCCTACAGATGCCCCCGCTGGGTCTGCGCGGACGGAAACACCCCGACCTCACCCGCCGGGAGCTGGTGATGAGCGAACCCCTTCGCGTCATCCTCACGTGCAACTACTCCCCTTGGTCCCGATACAGCGGAGGGGGCCAACGCTCGACCCACGCGCTCGGTACGGCCCTCGTCAGCCTGGGCCATGATGTCACCGTGATCTTCACCAAGGTCCCCGGCGAACGGCTGGGGGTTCCTGACAGGCTTCCTTACCGACTCCGCTGGTCGGCGTTGGCTGGCCTCCGTAGCGACGGGAAGAACCCGCTCCGGTTCCTCAATATGCTTCCGATGGCCCGTTCGGTAGCTCAAGAACTCAATCGCCCGAGCGTGGGCCGCGCGTCGATCGTCAACGCGCAGGGGGAGGAGTCCGCCTGGTTTGCTCAGAGCCTGAGGGCCCGCAGACCCTCGGGCGTCCGATTCGTGCAGACCCCCCGGTACCCGCGGTTTCCCGATCCGCTCCGTGGAGCCCTCGGCGGCCGGATCTGGCTTCGACCCAAGTTTGCCACCCTCGGCTATGCGCTTCGCCGCGCGTGCCGCGTCTGCCCCACCAGCACGCCGACCGCCGATGCGCTCGCCCGCCTGTTCGGCGTACCTCGCTCGCGCCTCGAGGTCATCCCGAACGGCCTCGACGAGGGCTTTCTCACCGCAAAGCGCGCCCCCACCGCGGCCACCGGACCCCTGGTGTTCTTTGGGCGCCTCTCCAAGAGCAAAGGCATCGTCGACCTGATCGATGCGTGGCTCGATCTCGACGAGCGCATTCCTCTCGTGATCGGCGGCACCGGGCCGGAGCGCCCCGTCCTCGAAGCCCGGATCGCCGAACGCGGTCGCAGGTCCGATGTCCAATGGCTGGGGTGGTGCGATGCCGCCACGATGGCCGAAACGCTCGCGGGCGCCCGGGCGGCGGTCTTGCCTTCGCACGAGGAAAGCTTCGGCAACACGATGGTCGAAGCGATGGCCGCGGGGACGCCGCTCATCACCACCGACGCGGGTTCGATACCCGAGGTCACCGGCGGCGAACGCCACGTGACGCTGGTTCCCGCAGAAAACGCCTCCAAGCTCCGGGAGGCGATGGGCCGGGACCTTGCCCGTCCGGAAGAGCTTGAAGCGCGCGCCGCCATCGCTCGAGATTTTGCCCGAGCGCAGTACAGCTGGGTGAAGACCGCGCGCCGCTACGAGGACGTGTACCACCACTGCTTGGCCGAGCCTCCCCGGTGACTCGCCCCGAAGACGACGACGCAACCAGCGCAGCCGGCGAAGCCGAACAGGACCAAAAGGACCTTCACCGGGGTGCCGCAGTCAACGCGGTGGGCCTTGTGTTTAAGGCCGCGACTCCAGTGCTCTTCATTCTGATGACCCGGGCCTACGGAGAAGCGGCGTACGGTGCATTTGCCGCCGCACAGGCCATCGCGATCGTCGTCAGCAAGGCAGCCACCCTCGGGATGGACAAGGCGCTTCTGTGGTGGATTCCCCGCCAGCCCGAGGGCCAGGCGCTCCGCGCCCTCACATCCGCCGGTACCGTGGCGTTCCTCGGAAACCTCGTCGCGGCGCTCGGGCTCTTTGCGCTGACCTTCGTCGACCTGAGTCCCTGGTTTGCCTGGCCTGAAGCCATGCGGGTGCAACTCCGCTACCTCACGGTGGCGATGCCATTCCTCGCCCTCATCGAGATCTTTGCCCACTCCGCCATGGGAAAACGGCGAATGGAAGCGCAGGTGTTCATCAAGGACCTGTTCTTTCCGGTGTGCTTTCTCGCCCTCGCTCTCGCGATCTGGGCGGTGACGCAGAATCCCGCCGGCTGCGCACTCGGCTTCGTGATCGCCAGCGTGGTCACCACCCCAGTGATCTACCTCGTGTTCCGCCGATTCTCCCGCGGTGACGCCCTTGGTCCCATCGAAAAGCTCCCCAAGGAGTTTCGGCGCTACGCGGGACCGATGTGGCTCGCCGACACCGCGGCATCGAACCTCAACCAGCTCGACGTCTTCGCCCTCACGTTCCTGACCGGAAACATGGAGCTCGTGGGCATCTACAAAGCCGCGTCCTGGATCGCCAATCAACTCCGCTCGGTGCGCCGCGCCTTCGACCCGATTCTCCTGGCCATCGTCTCGGAGATCGGTGCGAAGAAAGCCTATGATCGCCTCGGTGCAGGGCTCACCCGCGCCACGAGCTTGGTGATGTGGGTCCAGATTCCCGCCGCCTTCGTGGTGTGTGTCTTCGCCGACGACCTTCTCCTCGTGTTCGGCGAAGGGTTCGCCTCCGGAGCGACCGCGCTTCGAATCCTCTGTGTGGGCTGGGTGGTGAGCTGCTGGCTCGCGCTTTCCGGAGTCGTCATCAGCGCGCTCGGCTACGCCCGGGTCGCCCTCGTAAATACCCTCCTCACGTCCGCGCTCCAGCTCGCGCTCCTCGCAGTGCTCGTTCCCGCCTACTCGCTGAACGGCGCCGCGATCGCGGCGGTCGGATCGCTGATCGGCCTCGGAGTCGTCCAGGCGGTGGAGATGCGGGTGATCACCGGAGGCTTTCACTACCAGCGAAGCCTCTGGAAGCCCGCCTTCTTCGGCACGTTGGCCGCGGCGGTGGGCACTCTGATGGTGCTGTGGGAAGTGGGTGGAGGGTGGTCGAAGGCCGTTGCCACGGCAGCATTCGTCGCGCTTTACGCCCCCGGCGCGGTTCGGGTGGTGTGGCCCCGAGCCCGGCCTCGCTCGAAGTCCAGTGATGCGCCGGCGGAGGGGTCGTGAGCGACAAGACCGTCGTGGTCGTGGGGCAGCACGAACTGGACTACCCCCGCAATGTGGTCAACCAACGCCTCCTCCGCGGCGCCGGGTATCGGTTGGAGCTCGTGCATTCGCGCGCCCCGGGGCTCCTTCGCGAGGCACTGCTTCTTCGCGGCATGGAGCGGATGAAACGCCGCGCGGATGCGTTCTTTCTGACCGAGGGCAGCCATCGGTTTGTCCCTCTCGTCCGAACGGTCGCCCGCCGCCGAAACACCCCCGTGCTCTTTGATCCGTTTACGTCCAAATACGGAACTCACGTAGAAGACCGGCGCCGCTATTCCCCGCGGAGCCCTGGCGCGCTCCGGTGCTGGTGGATGGACTATTCGGCAGTTCGGAGCGCAGACCACATCCTGTTCGATACCGCGGAGCACCGAGACTACTTCGACCGCCGCTACCGCCTCCGGGGGCCAAGCCACATTCTCGAGGTGGGAGTGGACGAAACCGTGTTCGCTCCCCAGCCTCGCACCTCCGCTCCAACCTTTCGCGTGCTGTTCTATGGGACCTACATTCCACTGCAGGGCGTCGAGCATATTCTCGCCGCGGCAAAGGCTCTCGAAGACCGGCCCGACATCCAGTTCACTCTGATCGGACGAGGGCAAACCTACGACGAGGTCCGCCGGACCGCAGGCCACCTTCCCCACGTCCGGTTCGTGGGTCCGGTCCCTCCGACCGCGCTCGTCGCGGCGGTGCGCGAGAGCGATCTTTGTCTCGGGATCTTTGGCGCGACCGAAAAAGCAGGCAACGTGGTGCCGAACAAGGTCGTGCAGGCGGCAGCCATGGGCCGGCCGATCGTCACGCGGCGTTCCAGCGCGATCGAACGCTACTTTCCCCCCGACGGAGGCGCCGTGCTCGTATCCCCCGGAGACGGGCACGCGCTCGCCGCCGCGATCCGAGCGCTGGCCGACGATCGAGGCCGACTGGGTTCCCTCGCCGACGGGGCGAGGCGAGTGTTCGAGCAACACTTCTCGGAGGCCGCGCTCACCCAAAAGATGGCGGAGATCTTGAGGAGGGCCGGCGTATAGCCAGCCTTCAGCCCCCGCCGCTCATCGAAGATTCCGGTTCGGCGACCACCACCATCTGATAACCGAGAAAGTCCCGCACCACCGGCACATACCGAAGCCACCGCTGCGCCCCCACCACGTTGTTCGTCACCCCTCCCACCCGGTCGAACCAGCGGAAGTTGTAATCCGCATCCGCCACCCGAAGGCCCGCATCCGCACAGAGCCCCTTCGCATCTCGGAGCGTGAACCACCGCAGGTGAGTCTCATCGAATACGCCGCGGGAGCGTCGAGGAAAGGACCCGCCGACAAAAATCGACCAGGCGGCGGACACATGACGAATGTTCGGAAGACTGATCACCACGGTTCCAGCCGGAGAGAGCCGGCGGCTCGCCTTCGCGAGGACGGTCCAAGGGTCCGAGAGGTGTTCCAGCACGTCGGCAAATATGATGCAGTCGAACGACCCGCGCCCTCCGATCGAGGCCCAGTCGAGGGCCTCGGCATCCACCTGCGCGACCCCCGTGAGTCGCTCCGCCGCGGTCCGGGCGAGGTTCCGGTCGGCTTCCACCCCGTAGACCGCCCGGGCGGGGTTCTGCTCGAGAAGAAACGCCCCAAGGGTCCCGTCGGACGCACCGACGTCGAGGATCCGCAGTGCCTCGGTGGGGACCCGCGAGTAGATCTCGGGCCGCAGGCCGACATAGGAGCGGTTGGGCTGCGCAGACATCGGAAGGGAGCTTAGGCGCCAGTCCGAACTCGTCCAAGTGGCGTGGGCTCGCTACCCTCGGGCGATGGGCAGCGACTCGCTCAAAGCGTATGCCCGGACCATCGTCGACGGCCCGGGCGCAACCATCGTGCCACCGGAGACGGATGGCGAGAACGCGAGCGGGGCGCTCGAAGCGTTTCACGAGCTCACCCAGGGTCGACAACGGAAGCTCTCGCTCGAAGGAACCCTCGGCGAGGGCGGCATGGGGATCGTGCATCTCGCCACTCAGGTCGCGCTCCAGCGAAAGGTCGCCGTAAAACGCCTCAAGGACGGCCACACCGACCCGGCGGCGGTCCTCAAGCTCCTCCGCGAGGCCTGGATCACGGGTGCGTTGGAGCATCCGAATATCGTTCCCGTCTACGACGCGACGCTCGACGAGCTCGAAAAGCCCCAAATCGTACTTAAGCGGATCGAAGGCACCGAATGGGCCGAGCTGATGCATGACCCGGAAGCGATCGAAGCCCGGTTCGGTCGCGACCCCCTCGAGTGGAACCTCGAAATCCTCCTGCAAGTCTGCAACGCGGTGCGCTTCGCCCATCGACGCGGGATTCTGCACCGCGACCTCAAACCCGAGAACGTGATGATCGGCGAGTTCGGCGAGGTCTACGTACTCGATTGGGGAATCGCGGTAAGCCTTCGTGAAGAGGACCGGGGCCGGCTGCTCCTTGCGCGGGAAGCGCGGCAAATGGCGGGCACCCCGCACTACATGGCCCCCGAAATGCTCGGAGGTGACGCACCGAGCCTCTCCGAGCGCTCCGACATCTACCTGCTCGGCGCCGTTCTCTACGAAATTGTGGTCGGCCGGCCTCCCCACGAAGGAGAGACGCCGATGCAAATCGTTGCCTCGATCGTGCAGCGCCAACCCAAGCTGCCTACCGACGCGCCGCACGAGCTCCAGCAGATCGTGGACTTTGCGACGGCGTCGGACCCCGACGCCCGCTTCGAAAACGTCGAGCAGTTCCGATTGGCGGTGGGAAGCTTTGTCCAACATCGGGGCTCGCTCCGACTCTCGAGCCAGGCCCGAGAGCGAACCGACGAGCTCGAACAGGCCATCCAACGCTATGTCGATCCGAGCGACCGTGTCCGGATTCATGCTCTCTTCAGTGAAGCGCGCTTCGGATACCAGACCGCTCTCGAAGCGTGGCGCGACAATCCGGAAGCACAGCTCGGGATCGGAAAGGCCACAGAACGTATCGTGGAGTTCGAACTCGAGCACGGCGACCCTGAAACCGCTCAAATGCTCGCTACAGGAAACGAGCTCCCGCCCTCGCTCCTTCGTCGCTGTGAAGAGGCGGTGGCATCGATGCACAGTGAACGGAAGGCGATCGAAGAACTCGCGGAACGGGGCCGAAACGAAGATCAGGAGATCGGCCGAAGGACCCGCGCATTTCTCGCCGCCTCATTGGGCCTCTTCTGGGTCGTCGGGCCTCTAGCCTACGCGCACTTCGTCGCAGGAGACGAACCGACCTGGAGCGAGATGATCGCGTTTCCCTGCATCTCACTTGCGCTCGCTTCGGCGCTGTTCGTCTGGGCCCGCGAATCGATGACGCGGACCTCCTTCAACCGCCGGGTGGCAGCGGTGGTGGGAGTCGGGCTCGCGGGGACGATTCCGATCCACCTGATTCAGATGTGGTCCGGTGGCGATATCGGCATGAGCCAGGTGTATGCAATGTATCTGGTGGGGGTTCTCGCGACGCTTTCGATGTTCATCATCGATTGGCGCCTCTTTCCAACCGCGCTGGTGTATTTCGGCGGCGCCGCCCTCACCGGTTATGACAGTTCGCTTCGCTATGTTGCGCTGAGCGTTTCGCCGGTCATTCTGACGCTCAATGTGCTCTTGCTTTGGCGGTTCCGGCGGAGTGACGTGGCGGAAGCCCGCAACCGGTTCCTCCGAGGCGAGCGCAAGGCAGGCTAGCCCGCCTCTAGTACCCCCGTCCCGAAGTTCGTTCCGGGTTGTTGCCGGCCCTCGGGCCCGATCTCGG
>JBCCZL010000380.1:0-9713 GCA_039187775.1 Myxococcota bacterium | reverse complement strand
TTACCGATTACGGTCCCGGCTATGCGGGAATTCGGCGGGCGGACGGGGGAGAGGCGGGAGGCTTTGCCGTGGGAGAGCCGACGCCCGGCGGGCCTTTGGTGGTGCTTTATTCCTCGGATCTGAACGCCACGCTCCAGGCGGTGCGCGACGCTGGCGGATCCGTGGTCAAAGAACCCTTCGATTTCCCCGGGGGACGGCGGTTTCACTTCGCCGATCCGAGTGGGAACGAACTCGCGGTGTGGACGCTCCGTCCGGCGACCCCTTAGTAGCGACCGGGCTTCGCGCGCCAGCCGGCGGGTGTCCCGACCGAGCGATCAAAAGAGGCCGATCGAGAAGTGAAACGCGCCGATCGGCTCTTTGAGCTCGCTCCGACGAAGCAGATTGAACCCATAGTCGAATGCGAGCGGCCCAACCGGCGTGGCCAGTCGAAGGCCGAGCCCTGCGGTGGGGCGAAGCCCAAACTCGTCGATGATGAGCGTGGGATCCGCCCATACGTTTCCTACATCCACGAACACTCCGCCGAACAGATCACCAACGATGGGAAAGCGGAGCTCGCCTCGGAGAAGGAGAAAGCTATCGCCGGCGCGAACCACGTCGTTGGCGCCCAGATTCGGATCGTCTTCGACCTCGCGCGCGACGTCCTCGGGGACGAGCGCATCTTGAAGGTAGCCCCGAAGACTGTCGACGCCACCCAGGTAATAGGCTCGGTTGGGATAGGTCTTGGAGTTGTCGTTCAGGTGAAACACGCGGCCAAAGCGTGCCTGCGTCGCGAGCACGAGGTTTCGAAAGATCGGAAAGTACGCGCCAGTGGTCAGCGTGACTTTGACGAAGTTGCTCTCGAACGGTTCGGGAAGCTCCTCCTGAGACTCCGTACTCAGGGTTCGTGCGTATTCGCCGGCCACGCTCGCAAACACGCCCCGCGTCGGACTGAAGGGGCTGTCGCGATAGTCGAGGGTCGCGGAGAGCTCGGTCGCCACGATCGACGATTCACCCTCGGGAACGCGAAGGAGGCGCTCGAGCCGCGGGTCGGTATTGTCGCGAAGAAACTCGTCGAGCCCGCCGCCGACGAGCAGGTCGACGTTATTGTTTTCGAGGCTGACGTTGGCCGACCCGGTGAATCGTCGCCCCGGCCGCCAGGTCAGCGTGATGCCCACACCGTTTCGGTCGAGGCCGAAGTCGCGTTCGTTGTCTCGTAGATGAAAGAAGTCGAGCGACGTGCCGACATTGTCGAAGATCGGAATGTGGGGAATCGTGATGCTGGCGGTGACGGTTCGCTCCAATCGGTCGATGAGCGGCAGTGCCTCAAAACGGTTTTGCAGCACTTCGTCGCCGATGAAGATGAACTGAAACGCGAGCTGCGCCCGGAGCGAGATCCCGATCGCATATCCAAAGAGGTTGCCGTAGCCGTACTCGAGCAATCCGCGCACACCTTCGCCGGTGGAAACCCCACCGCCCCACTCGATGTGTTGGGGAAGCCGTTCCGTGACGGTGACGATGACCGGTTTGATCTGCGCGGGCAGATCCGGATCCTGCGCCCCGATGCTCACCCCGCTGAAGATGCCGAGCTCGGCGAGCCGTTCCTGACTCGCGCTGATCTGCGAAGGCCGGTAGATGTCGCCTGATGCGAAGCGAAGACGGTCGAACACCAGCGCTTCGCTCGTGAGGTCGAGTCCCTGCACGATGATCCGGCCCACCCGAACCTCGACCCCCTCCACGATTTCGAGCACCACCTCGGCGCGGGTTTGGTTGCCCGAGAAGCGCACATTGGGCTCGACGCGCGCATAGAGGTGGCCTCGCTCGCGATAGAGGTCAACCATGCGGGTCCGGGCCTCTTCGAGGGCGAGATAGCTAAACGGCTCGCCGCGGCTTAGGCCCGCGGCACCGAGGATCTCCCGTGAGGGGATTCGCTCGTTTCCCCGAAGCTGCATCCGGTGAAGGATCGTGCGCGGACCTTCGATCACCGGAATGGTGATCGACGCCTGACCAGCGCGGGCGGAGAGGTCCACCGGCCCGACCTCGGCGTTGAGAAACCCTTCCGCTTGGTAGAGCTCTTTCAGGTGCTCGATCGCCGACGCGTAGGTTGGCTCGTAGTACACCCGACGAGGATCGACGACGAGCGGCGCCCGCACTTCGCGACGCCAGCGCCGGTCACCACCCCATCCGAGCGCGTCGACCACCTCGGTATCGACGGGATAGACAAAGCTCGATCCGGGAAGATCTTCCTGGAGGTAGCTGTAGATCTGCCCCTCGAGGAACTGCTGGTCGAAGAACTCCGCGCCCGGAAACCGAAGGCGCCGGATCTCGAGACGCTCTCCCGGCGTCGGCCGTATCACGAGCGCGGCTTCGCCAGGTTCGCCGAGGGCCACCGGCTCCACCGACGCGACCGCTTCGAGAAAGCCGTGGCGCCGATAGAGATCGACCACCCGTTCCCGGGCGGCGTCCGCGGATGCGGTGGTCAGGCGTTCGGTCTGAAGGTCGAGGACGCTTTCTACGTCGCTTCGCTCGAGGGGCTCGAAGTCGACGATGCGGAGTTCGTAGTGGGGGCCGAAGTGGGCGTCGAGCACCACGTCCACCCCCTGGTCGGTTCGCCGATAGGTGGGTTCGCCGAGTTCCGCTTCAAGATAACCCGCTTCCCGGATGTCGATGGTGGCTTCGCGAACTCGCTCCGCGATCACCCGCCGGTCGAGCGTGTCTCCGGGTTCCACCTCGAGCACGTCGAGGACGCTTGCGCGGCGCGGCGGCGCCTGGCCTTCAAAGACGACCTCTCGGACCCAGGTCGGCGGACCTTCGAAGATCCGCACGAGCAGCACTTTCTGGCGCGGATCGTTGGTGTCTCGGAGAATCATTTCGGCCCGAGCGGCTTCGTATCCGCGCTCCCGATAGATCGCTTCCACCGCGCTCGCGCGTTCCGCGAGTTCGCTCCGCTGAAAGTCACTTCCGGTAGAGAGGCGCATCGCGCGACGGATCTCGTCGTCGTCGACGATCTCGTTCCGAACGATGTCGATCCTCCGAAGCACGGTTCGTGGCGAGAGATGGGCCACGATCCGGACGCCATCGTCTTCGGCGAGGATATCGAATTGCACGTCGCGCCACTGGCCGCTTTCGAGAAGGCGTCGCGTCGCTGCGCGAAACAGGCGGCGCGACACCCGGGCCCCGATCGGAATGCCCACTTCTCTTGGTGGCGTGAGTCCCTCGGTCTCCCCGGCGATTTCGATCGCCACCACCCGCTGGCCTCGGAGCTCGGGTCGGACCTGTCCGTCGGCGACCACGGGAAGCGACATCACGATGCCGATCCCGAAGGCCATCCACCGTGACCACATGGGCGGCATCATTCGAATTCGAGGCGCCAGCGAACGTCGACGCCGATGTTTCCGACCGTCGCCGCGGAGGTGGTGGTGTTCACGTTGTCGTACACGACCTGGAGGCTGGTTTCGTTGTTGAGCTGCCATTCGACGCCGGTCCGAATCTCGCGAGTTTCGCTGATATTCGTGGACGCGGTAAGCCGCACTCGGTCGGTGATCCGTTTGCCGATCGACACCTGGGGCTCGGTCCGGTTCGTTCGGGCGGAATAGCGGCTGGTGATCGAGAACTGATCGATCACGGGAAGCGCCCGCTGGACTTCTCGGTCGATGCCGGTGGCCGCGGTCAGCGCCTCGAGCGCCGCGGTGCTCGTGAGGTCGCCCGCCTGAAGTTGGTCCGCCTCCGCCCGCGTCATGCCCACCGTCAGAAGGAGCACGATGTCCTCTTGCGAGAGTTCGGGCTCGCTCGAGGTGTCGAGGCGGAACGAGTCGGTCGTGCCGTGGGCATGCAGATTGATCCGCCAGTTCGGTCCGGTGAACTCGCCGGCGCGCCGAATCTCTGATGTGGCCGCCACGTCAAAGCTCGGGTCGATGCGCTGGGGATTGTCGAACTCGATCAACCCGCGCCGGACGTCGAAGTCGGCTCCGCGAAAGTGCATTACCCCCCGGCCGATCCGAAGGCTTCCCACCGCGCCGAGGCGCTGATCGGTCCCCGCGATTCGAAACGGACGCTCGGAGTCTTCGATGCGGATCTCCGCATCGATGAGATTGTTGGCCACGAGGATCGGTGCATCGTCGATGAGCCGAAGGTCGAGTTCGATCCGGTCTGCGTCGGGGTCGTACTGTTCGACGGTGGCCCGTCGGGCCCGCGAGAGCTCGGTAAGCGTCTGCGACAGCGCGATGTCCTTTTCGTAGCGCATGCGGCGCAGGTGAATGTCCCCGCGGAGGAGCGGAAGGCGCTGCTCGCTCGACCAGCGCAGTTCGGCGTCGCCCCCGAACGCCACGCTGATTTCGGAACCGACGTCGATATTGATGTTCCGTGCGCTGATGTCGAAGTCGTAGCGGTCGACTTCGGTGCCCTGAATCGTCGCGGCGCCGGACGCGAGAATCTGCCCACGCGCCATCCGGGCGGTGAAGTCTTCGAACAGGATGCGGCGGGAGCTAAACGTGATGAGACCGCTCAGGTCACGGACCGGCTCGGGAAAATCGACGAAGCGAAACCCGGCGTCGCGAACCATCGCCTGACCGAAGATCGCCGGAGCGTTGACCGGCCCAGAGACATTGACCCGGAGGGTCACTCGACCCGAAGCCTGGCTGAAGCGCGGTGAAAGTTCGGCGAGCGGACCGGCTTCGAGTTCGCCATTGACCGCCAGCGCGAGACCGCGTCGATAGGAGGCTTCGCCGGTGACATTGAGCCGGGTCGAGGGACCGCTAAACACCGCACGCTGGACCCGGAGATCCCCGCGCCGTATCTCGATGTCCACGATGCCGTCGTTTCGAAGACGCACCCCGGGCGGTCCGACATCGAACTCGGTCACCTGGATGCGACCGCTTAGGCTCCCCGGTCGAAGGGCAGCTCCGTCGGTCAGCACCACCCGCGCGTCGGTGGTTCCATCGAGGCCGACGTCGGAGCCGAGCTCGGCGAGGAACGGAGTGAGGTTGAAGTTCTCGACCTCTACTTTCCCCCGAAGCGGATAGGCCTGGGTTCGTCCCACCGCGAGATCGAGCTGGACCTGGTTGTCGAAACCGGAGCCACAAATCACGAAGGCCATCGGGCGGGTGAGGCGCGGCTTTGGCCCCTCGATCGTCTGGAGGGGCGGATCGGGGTTCCAGCGGCCGCGGGCAAAGCCGGACCGGCCGGCCGCGCAGGACTCGCCGGGCGGCGGGGCTTCCGGATCCCAGCCTTGTGCCGAGCGCACCCACGGATCGTCTCGGTCGGTCATGCGCACGTAGAGCCGCCCGTCGCCGAGGAGCGCCCGCTTGTACGACACGCCCGACAGATTGATGTCGATGCTCGCCCGAGGAAGATCCGACGTGCCCCGAATGTCCGCCATCAGCGAGGCCACGCCAGCAAGTTCGGGCATCCGGTCGCCGATCCCTTCGAGGTCGCGAAACGCGAGCCGGTCTGCGCTCGCCGTCATCTCCAACACGCCGCCGAGGCCCATGCGGCCGTCGATCGCCAGGGTGCCCGCGCCCTTCCGAAGGTGCAGGCGGTCGATCGTCAGCTCGCCGCCCTCGGCGCCCGCCTGGTAATCGACCCAGTGCCAGCGTCCCCGAAACGCGCCGTCGTTGAAAGCGAAGCCGCTCACCTCGACCTCGGGGATCTCGAGGTCGAGGTCGAGGTCGAGGGTCCCCGTGGGACCATCCCGCGGAAATCCGAGGGTGTAGCGAATGCCGCTTCGACCGGCGATCACTCCCTGGTAGCCGGTGAACCGCTCGTCTTCTTCGTAGTGGAAGATCTGGTACAGGTCGGCGAGCTCCATGCGCTGAGCGACGAGGGTTCCGCCGATCTCGAAGCGCTGGTCGGCAAAGTCGAGCGTGAGGTCGTCGACTCGGTAGCGACTGTTGTTCTTCACCGCGGTCATCGACGGGAAACGAACCAAAAGGCCTTCGTTCTCGAGGCGCCAATCCGTATCGACGTCACCGACGACAAATGTGTTGAAAGCGAAGTCCTCTACCGTCGCATGCCCGCTGACATTCGGATAACTGAACGTGCCGCTCACGTCCACGGTGCCCTGTCCGCGACCGCCGAGGGGGAAGTCCATGAGCGGGGAAACGTCGGCGAGGTCGATGTCGCCGCGACCCACCACCCGGA
The DNA here is from genome assembly GCA_039187775.1 of Myxococcota bacterium. Classification (GTDB taxonomy): domain Bacteria; phylum Myxococcota_A; class Polyangia; order Polyangiales; family JBCCZL01; genus JBCCZL01. Next base: position 3,599 of record JBCCZL010000380.1, on the reverse strand, counting down.
CCTGATTGTCGAAGCCAAGGTGGACCTCGTCGACATAGAGCCGAGAGTTTGGCGTTTCGCCGGTGAGATGTTCGAAGCGGAGCGCGTCGGGGATCACGCGGATCTGGCCGCGGACTGAAGCCCGAGTCACGCCCATGATTCGTCGCTGCGGTCGCTGATGGTAGGCATCGCGCGTGATGAGAAAGTCTTCGGTCGCGAGCTGAATCGGCCCTCGAAGATCGAGGGGCGAGAGGGTGCCGCCGACTTCGATCCGCCCGGACAGCGGCCATTGAACGATTGCGTTTTCGGTCACCCCGAGCTGGGCGAGGAGTTTCGCAAAGCGAAGGTCGTCGATGTCGACCTGCGCTTCGAGGGGGAAACCCTCGGCTTGGAAGTCGATAAACCCCGAGATCTGGGCGTCGCCGCCATCGCTCTCTACGTGGTAGTGGCCTTCGGTAATCCGAATCCCGTTGGGGTCGGCTTCGAAGCGGATCTCGGCCGCGCCCACCCCGCGCTCGTCGACGATCGTATCGCTCACTGCGACGAGGCCCTGCGCGGTGGGACCTTGGTCCGAGCCGCGGAGCTGGGCTTCGACTTCCGCCTCGCCGCTGAGCTCCGGGAGCTCCCACGCGTGGGGAAGATCGCGGAGGTGAGCGAGGTTCGCGCGCACCCGAACGTAACCTTCCATGTCCGGATTCTCGATGAGGGTTTCGTCGAGAGGCATCGGAAGCGTCGCGTCCCACACGTCGACGCCGAAGTCCTGAGTCGCGACCGTGACCCGTTCCACCCCGATGTATTCGGGTTCGATCCCGACGGCAACCGAGAGCTTCTCGATCACCTCGGTGCCGAGCGAGTGCTCGACCTCGCCGCCGGCCACCTCGGCCTCGATGCGGAGCGAGGGGCCATCCGCCTCGAGCTGTCCGGTGACGCCGGTGAGCGAGCCTTTGGCGTACGGCTCGGCATCCACGGTGAGGGACGCGTTTTCGATGAGCAGCGTCCGAAACGGAAGATCCACGTCTCCGTCACCCGGGGCGAGCTCCGGAAAGTTCTGGATTTTGCCGTCGCGAATGAGGAGCCGGATCTCCGGACGGCGAATTTCCACGGTCTGAAGGTCCACCTGGCCAGTCAGGAAGGCGGCAAGGGACGGCCGAATGGTGAGGCCATCGGCTTCGGCAAGCTGACCGTGCTCGGGGTGGGATAGGGAGATCGTGCGGGCATCGACCCTCGGAAACGGAATCAGGTCCAGCTCGACTTCGCCGAGGCTCGCTTCGAGGCCAAGTTCATCGTGGATCGCCTGTACCGCGGCGGATTTGATGCGGTTGCGCCCCCATTCGGTGTTTGCCGTGAGCACCGCGGCCGCTGCCGGAAGGCCCACGAGGAAGAGCACCACGAAAAGCAGCCTTCGTAGGCCCTTCCTTTTCTTTCTTTTCGCGGGAGTCCGCTGTTCTTCGGCTTCAGCCATCGGCGGGGTCGGTCTCGAGGTTCCCGTTGGGGCAGTCTCGAAAAAGTTCAGTTGGGCTGGGGAAGGGCCGCAATAAGGACTCCAAGGGTAGCAGAGCCCCCTCAAAAGACCTCCCTGCGCTCTGAAACATTCAATCTTTGTAAGGTCTTGCAGACAATGAGAGCCAGCCTCAGAATTGCCCAGTGGATCCGATGAACTTCACCCCTGGACCCCCTCTGCAGTCGCGGACTCGGGAGACGGCGATTCGGCGCGATGCCCAGGGCAACTGGTTCAACGGTTCGGACCCGATCGACCATCCCAAGCTGGCCGCCTCGTTCGATCAATGGCTTGAACTGGCCGAGGACGGCCGGTTCTGTCTCAAAAATGAGATCAACTGGGCCTATGTGGCGATCGAGGGGCCTGCGTACTTTGTCCGGGCCGCCCACGTGCACCCTGAAGGAGTCACCCTGACCCTCCACGACGGGCGATGGGAGCGGCTTGATCCGAGCACCCTGCGCCAGGACGCGTCGGGCGTCCTCTATTGTCAGGTTCGGAACGGCACGATGACCGCCCGGTTCGATAAGCATGCGACGGTGGCGCTCCACTCAGCGGTCGGAGAAGATCCCGAGGGCGTGTATCTTCGCCTCGCCGGGGAACAGATCCGGCCTCCGGTGGTTTCCTCTCCGCTCGTCTTCGAGAAAGCGCTCCGATGACTGATTCCGATTCGAAGGACCAAGACGCGGGAGGTCAATCCGAGAAAAAACCGCGCCGGGAGAAGCCAGAGAAAAAGCCTGAGAAGCGGAATCCTCGTCGTCCCGCGGGTACGAAGACCCGCAAGTCGAGCAAGGGGCCGAAAGCTGCTGAAAAAGACAGCGGCACGAAGCGCGGAAAAGCGACGCCATCGGAGAAGCCCGAAGCGGGGGGCAAGTCGGAAGACCGGCGCGTCCGAGGGGAGATCTTTGCCGCGATCGCCGCACTCCTCGTGGGGGTGCCTCTGGTGTTTTGGTTTGCGATGGCGCTAGCCGACGGCGCGAGACGGGCAAACGAAGCGCCGCTCCGAAGCATGCTCGGAGACGATGTCTTCGAGCAGCTTCGCGCGGGGAGGCCCACCGACTACCATTACCTGGGCAACAATCGAACAGCCCCGGACTTCGTCCTGCCGGACCGCGCCGGCCGTGACTGGCGGCTTGCCGACCATCGCGGGAAGGTCGTGATCATGAACTTCTGGTCGATCACGTGCGGTCCCTGCGTCGAGGAGATGCCGTCCCTTGTGCGACTGTCGAAGATGGTCAAAGACCGAGACGACGTCGAGCTGATCGCGGTGTCCACCGACGAGGGCTGGGATGACGTCGCCGAGCTTTTCCAGCAGCGGGGGAACAACGCCCGCGACCTCACGATTCTCTTCGACCCGGGGAAGCGCGTGGTTCAGGACGCCTTTGGCACGCGCCTGTACCCGGAGACGTGGTTTATCGACGCGGACGGCGTGGTGAGGCTTCGCGTCGACGGCCCCCGTGACTGGGCATCGCCGCTCGTGCTCGACTTGATCGATCAGTTCAGCTGAGCCGTCAGCCATCGAGGCCGCACGCCTTGACCGGGACGACCAACGTCTCTCGCACCACACCCTCCGGTTCCGCGAGCTCGGCTCGCGCGTCGCGTCTTCGACGCGCCGTCTGCCCAGTGCCCACTCCGAAGTCCTTCGGCTTTCGTCGTGGTCTCCGGTCAGGGTTGGTTGGAGACTTCGTATCCGACCACCGAGCCGAGGACCGGCAAGAGGGTGATGGCGAGTAACCCCCCGGTGGTGGCCGCTGGCGAGTCGTCGCGCGGTTCGCCCCAACTGTAGTCGAACGTGCGAAAGAACAACGCGGTGGCGACGGCGGCCGACAGCAACCCGCCGATGATCGCTCCCAGCACCGCCCACCCCGCTCCACCGTTTCCACCCATCGCGTTCCCCACGGCGGTGACCACTCCGGCCATCGGGAAACCTGCAAGGAACCCGAGGCCTCCAGCGCAAACGAGGGCCTCGGGGGTATCGTCGCTTAGAAGATAACCCGATATCGACGCTGCCCCCATAAATGCCAGGCCGACACCGAGTTCGGCCAACCAGCGGAGGGTCGGGGGCGGCGAGCTGGGGGCTTCGAGTGCGCGATGGTTGGGCGGAACCTCGGTGTCGATATGGTCG
>JBCCZL010000379.1:0-9721 GCA_039187775.1 Myxococcota bacterium | reverse complement strand
CTGCGATGACGGGATTCAGAACGGAGATGAAACGACCATCGACGGCGGCGGCTACTGCCTTCGATCGCCGAAAGATACCTGCCGACGCGCCGAAGAAGTGGTCCTCGAACGAATCAGCCTCGGCGATCCCCATCTCGGCGATTACTTCGCGACCGACAATCTCGCGGGGGCCGGCAGTGATCGAACCGCCTCCTGTGGTGCACCGGGTGGAGACCATGCGTATCGGTTTGTGCTCACCGAACGGAGCCAGTTGAATTTCTATGTGGCTCCGCTCGATCCAGCGGGTCGCATCGATTCAACCCGTCCGGTCACCCTCTCCGTGACCCGTGATTGCAGCGGACCTGAGGTCGCCTGTGTTGCGGGGCCAGGCCTCACTCAGACCAATCGATTGCTTGATCCAGGCATCTACATCCTTTGGGTGAACGACCAGGGCGCGGGGGGCGACTACGAGATCGGCGTCAATGGCTCAGTGCGTTAGAGAATCCACCGATATCCAGAAAGGTGAGCCGTGGAGCCGTGCGCGGAGCACTCTTGGGTCGAACGAGGCGGGGTTTTGCCATGGAGGAAGTGAGAAAACAGATCCGATGGGTCGGGGTGGTCGTGTTCGCACTCGCCAGTCTCACCGGATGTGAATCTCAATCGCTGGGAGGCGGCCGCGGATTCTTGCAGGCGTGTTCAACGTCGAGTGACTGTACAACCGGACTGACGTGTGAGTGCGGTACCTGCAGCGCTCCGTGCGCCGGGGACGGTGAGTGTGCCGCCCTCGGTGCGTCCGCGGTCTGCCTTCCGGGCCTTCCATCGGAGTGTGGCGGTGGAGCTCCACCTCGTCGATGCGATTTCCCGTGTTCCTCAGACTCGAGCTGCGGTGGTGCGCGCTGTACGGGAGGTCGGTGTCGGGCGGCGCCCGACGGGAGCACGATGGATGCCTCGACGGGCGATGCCTCGACGGCCGATGCCTCGGCGGGCGATGCACCTGGGGCTATCGACGCTTCGGTAACCGATGGGGGACCGGCGGATGCCGCGATCGAGTGCATGCCAAACACGTGGTCCTGCAGTGCGCCGGACGCGGCTTCGTACTGCAATGCACTAGGCGACGGGTTTCTACGCACGGTGCCGTGCACCGAGGGATGCGCTGACGGACGGTGCAACCCGGCTCCTGGCTTTGCCAACATGTGCGGCACCCTTCGAAATGGGGTTCGTGGCGTGTTGATCGGGGGAATGGACTGTCCCTCGGTCCTTTCCAGCACCAATGCGGGCTATCAATATGGCATCTGGCTTGAAGAGGGTGACGAAGTTGTCGTACGTGGAACTTCGCTGTCTCCCCTCTCAAGGGCCGAGGCCTGGATCGCCCATCATTGCACTCCCGGTATCGAAGGTGCCTGTGCCGAAGAAGACCTTTCGGAGCCAGGCGGCGAAGCGGTCGCTCGCTACACCGCTACCCGGCGAGAACAGCTGCGGGTAGGAATCCGCGCTGGGCCGCCACCGAACGACGGCGCACGGGTCGAGTATGAAGTCTCGCTAGTCCCCGGAGCGGCTTTGCCCTCGTCACCCATGGTGTGCACCCCCGGAGAGACTCGATGCTTGGAAAGCGGCCGGGCCGAGTACTGCAGCGACGATGGGCGCTTCCGTCGCGAGTATTCGTGCTGGGACGACAACGTGAACGGCGTTGTGGCGTGCGAGGGGAACGAATGCGTGACCGGCCCCGGTCCGAGCTGCAACCTGGCCACTCCGATCGTCCGACCTCCGAACGATAGGATGGTGCTCGACTCCAACGTTTCCGGACTGATCGACGACTTCGATCCTGGACCCGACTGCTTTGGGATCGGGCAGAGCGGTCCGGATCGCGCGTGGCGGCTTTCCCTTCGAGCGGGCGAGCGGATTCGGCTGGAAGCCTTTGCTCAACTCGTGCGAGGCATCGCCTACTCGGTCTACATTCTTCGTGGCGACTGTTCTCGCCCAACCGAGAGCTGCGTGGCAGGCGCGGTCGGGCACCAATATTTTGAGGAAGTCGGACGAACGACCGTCCGCCCGGAGTTTGAGTACACCGCTCCGACCGACGAGACGCTCTACATTGTCGCGGACTACGAGTCTTCGCACGATCAGCTAGACGAGCTCCGGTATCTGAGGATTTTTTGGACGGGCACCTGTTCCGACGGGATCGCAAACGGGGACGAGACTGACATCGACTGCGGTGGTCCGTGTGGTGGCTGCCCCGATGGGCAGATGTGTGATGTCGATAGCGACTGTGCGAGTCGACGCTGCGGAGAGACGACTTCACGACGGTGCGATCGCCCGGCGGGGTGTGGTGACGGAGTCATCGCCGCGCGCGAGTTTTGCGATGATGGCAATCTGGTCGACGGAGACTTCTGTTCCAGCAGTTGCATTTCCGCCACCTGCGATGACGGCATTCTCAATGGAGACGAAACCGCGGTGGACACTGGGGGCTATTGCCTCCGCGCCGAGCACGATGTCTGTGAACGGTCGCAGGAGCTCGTGATCGAACCGCCCCCTCGGTTCGATTACTACACTCGTGATGTGACGGGGAACCTCGCTGGGGCCGCCGCAGACAATCGCCCCTCGTGCGGAACGTTCAGCCCTGACCACGCCTACCGGCTGGTGGTACGCCGTCGAACCCGCATCACGGCCGCGGCCTATCGTTGGACGGCTGGCGACATCGACGAGAGCCAGCGGTTTACGGTTTCTCTCCGCCGGGGCTGCGGCGGGCCCGAGGTTGACTGCGTCGCAGGGGCGGGACTTCAGGGCTTCATGCACACCCTCGACCCTGGTGTATACGTTCTGTGGGTCAACGATCAGGGCGCCGGCGGCGACTACGTCGTCACTGTGGATGGGGATTTTCCGTAGGGAAGGTCTGTCAGCGAAGCATCGTTAGGAACTGGCTTGTGGGGGAGGGGTCATTGTGGGCGCCAGAGCCATACGGTGTCGGGCGCGTCCCGTGTGGCCACCAGGGCAAACGCGTTGCCCGAGTCGCTGAGGCTGAGGGGCGCGTAGAACCTGGGTCGCTCGAATGGGAGCTCGGTGCATCCATCTTGGAGGCGGCAAAACCAGGTGCGTTCTCCGCGGATGGCGGCGATTCCGGCGACGGCACCGCGGCGGAGGAGCGGATTCATTCGTTCGAACCCACGATGCCGGATCGAGACCGTGCGGTCTTGAAGCGTGGCGACGGCCATGCCGCCCGGTTCGGAGAGCAGCAAGAACTGCGTTCCGTCGGCGGCACGGAGCGCTCTCGGTTCGGCCGCGAGATCGGTCGTGACGGTGGCCACCGACCCTTCGCGATGATAACCGAGGCTCCATCGTTCCTGATTCTCCCAGGCGATCCACTGGTCGCCGTTCTCGTCGATGCCGCGGTGAGGGTCGTCGGAGAGAAGCCGCACGTGGGGTCCGGTCGACTCGCCGATGCGAGTCAGCCGTTGGCCTTCGATTCGGTAGATCCCCGCATCCGGGCCGTCGACGGTCGCGATGCCGGAGGGGCCGTTGAAACTGAGTTGGGCTCCGTTGTTGCGTTGGATCTCGAGGCTCCGTTCGAGGCCGTTCGGGCCCAACGAATACAGAAAATGGCTTCCCACTTCTTCGCGGAGACTGATCCACACCGTGCCGTCGGGGGCGAGCCACTGGTCGTAGAGGAAGGGGTTGGAGCCCGCCGCGATCTCGCCTTGGTGAACGATCTGGCCTGCTGCGATGAGCATCGCCCGAAGCAGCTGCACTCCGTCGATCGTTCGAAGTTCGACCCACGCGAGGCGCTGGTCGTCCGAGAGGACTCGCCACGTCCGACTGTTCACCGTCAGCATCGGCTGGATGCGGCCGTCTTCGATGAGCCCAAACTCGCCTTCTGAGAGCCCGTAGTACAGAGTCGCGGCGCGGAATACCGACGGCGCTTCGACGGGGCCAAGGAGAGGGGCCGGCGTCTGCATCGCGGGATTCCAGCGAAACACCTCTTGGGGAGCGCCGCGCTGCCCGTGAAACAGCAGGATTTCGTCGGCATCGAGTTGAGCCGTGACCACCTCGCAGTCCATTCCCGGGAGCTCGATCGGCGTTTCGGTGTCCAGGCGACCATCGGTGACCAGCGCGAGGCGCCCGCGATCCCCCGAGCGGACGCAAAACGCTCGTTCCCGAATCAGTTCGTGGACACGGCCGTCCCCTGCGATGAGCTCATGGAACTGACCGTCGTCGGTCAGCGCAAAGAGACGGCCTCGCTCCTCGCTCCGAGCGGCAATGAGGATCGCGTGGTCCGCCACGGTCACGTCGATGGATTCCTGGTTCTCCACGAGCGGCTCGGCCGAGCGTTCCTGAACGCGATAGATCGAGGTTCCTTCGGCATTGCGGGTTCGCACGAGCACCGAACCGTCGACCGCTTCCACCAGTGCGCCGGAACCTTCGACGTCCTGAAGAACGGTCTCACTCACGCCGTTTCTTGAGACCATCGCCACCGGGGTGCCGCCAGGGACGAACACCTGAAATACACTCGTTCCGGATGACGTGAGTGCGGCGTTGATGAAGGTGGGCGCGTTCGACAAGGTCCGGTGGCTTTCGACCCGGCCTCGGTGGATGGTGGCCGGCCGTCCCGCGGGACATTCCCCGGGAGCCTTTCCGATGCATCCTCCGCGACCTACCGCCACGGCGCTCTCGCCCCGAACATGGAGCGAAGCCTCGATGGCGTTCTGATGGTCGGACGGCACGAGGTCGGCGGGGAGGCGAAGGAGCGCTGGCCCGACCGGCGGGTTGCCGAGGGGTGCATCGTCCGGTGAGTCCGGCTCGGCCCCGCGGTCGTGGGTGAAGGCGCATCCAAGGGCCGCCACCAGCGGACACACCAAGAACGGGACAGAACGGTCAAGCAAGGGCATGCGTCCCAGTCCCCGCAAGGCCGATGCCACAGGCGACCGTGCGAAACCGTCGAGGAAGTCTGTTCCAACCTGTTCCAAGCTGGGCGAGGCTGTTCCCGCCAAATCGTCCGGTTTCTGGACCGTCGAGCCCACCGCCGATTATCCTGCGATCCTCGAAACTAACGTGATCTCGGGCACTTGACCGTTACAACTGCCCGACGGTTCACGACAACAAAATACATCCTGATGACAATCCACGTGTCAAAGACTGCTTGTATCGCCGCCCGTGGCCCTTGGGCCTGAGGAGCACTGCATGGAAGCCTTCGTAATCGCGCTCTACCTGGTCGTTCTCGGAATTCTCGCCGTCTATGGGTTCCATCGAGGACACCTGCTGTTCCTTTACTGGCGCCATCGCAAAGCGGCGCCGAAGCCGGAGCGGAAGTTTGACGAGCTGCCGCGCATCACCGTGCAGCTTCCGATGTTCAACGAGATGTACGTCGCGGAGCGCCTGTGCGAGAGCGTCGCCAAGATCGACTATCCGAAGGACAAGCTCGAAATCCAGGTGCTCGACGATTCGACCGACGAGACGACACGCATCGCCTCGGAGAAGGTCGAAGAGCTCAAGAGCCGAGGCTTCGACGCGGTCTATCTTCATCGGACCGACCGCACCGGATACAAAGCTGGCGCCCTCGAAGAGGGGCTGAAGGTTGCCAAGGGCGAGTTCCTCGTCGTCTTCGATGCGGACTTCGTTCCAACCCCGAGCATCCTTCAGGATCTCATTCACTTCTTTACCGACGAGAAGGTCGGCATGGTGCAAGCCCGCTGGGGTCACCTCAATCGCGACTACTCGATGCTGACCCGAGTTCAGTCGCTGATGCTCGACGGTCATTTCGTGATCGAGCACATCGCGCGGAACCGCTCGGGCCGCTTCTTCAACTTCAACGGCACCGCCGGCATGTGGCGGAAGGCGACGATCGCCGACGCTGGCGGCTGGCAGCACGACACCATCACTGAAGACATGGATCTCTCGTTCCGCGCACAGCTGAACGGGTGGCGATTCATCTACGTTCCCGAGGCCCTCGCCCCGGCCGAGATCCCCTGCGAGATGAATGCATTCAAGACGCAGCAGTTCCGCTGGGCCAAGGGCTCGGCCCAGACCGCGAAGAAGCTTCTGCCGCTCGTTCTCCGCGCGAAGATTCCTTTGAAAGTGAAGATCGAGGCGGTGTTTCACCTGACGAACAACTTCGCTTATCTGTTCCTCATCGTGCTGGCGTTCCTCCAGCTCCCCAACATGCTCCTTCGGCGCGACATGAACTCGCCGGAGCTCCTCCTTCTCGATGTGCCACTCTTCGCGGCCACGAGCGGGTCGATCGTGCTCTTTTATCTCACCACTCACCACGCGCTCTACAACGGCATCTGGGATGCGGTGAAGCGGCTTCCGATGATGATGGCTCTCGGGATCGGCCTGTCGATCAATAACTCCCGTGCGGTCGTCGAGGGCCTCTTTGGCAACGACATCGAGTTTGTTCGGACGCCGAAGCACGGCGTGACCCACAAGGCTCAGGGCTGGAAGAAGAAGAAGTACCGCGCCGGAAAGATGTTCCACAGCCTGGTGGAGTTTGGGGTTGGTCTGTACTTCGTCTTCACGATCGTCCTGGCGGTGGTGACCGGTTCGTGGATGAGCATTCCTTTCCTCGTGCTCTTCATGATCGGATTCCTGTACGTGGGATCGCTGTCGCTGTATCAGGCGCGGTAGCGCTGATTCGTCGACACGCTCCTCCGCCAGTGCGTTTGGCACTGTGCAAATCCAGATCTGTTCTACCTCGCGGACCTCGCTACCCTCCCGGAAATAGCTTCCGGGTAGGCCTTCGAAGCTATGGGGAGATCGCTATGAGAAACCTATTGATCGCGTGCGTCTCGGTCCTTGCCGGCTGCGGCGGGCTTCAGCTCACGCTGGTGGATTCCAGCTACCAGCGCCCGAGCAATGTCGCGGTGTTCTTCACGGTGCAGGCGTCGTCGGGAGACCCGATTCCAGGGCTCACCGCGGCCGATTTCCAGATCTACGAAGATGGGGCGCTGGTCTCGATCGACGAGAGCAACCAGACGATCATCAACCCGGAGCTCGCTGCCGAGCACTACACCCTGCTGCTCGTCGACATGAGCGGAAGCGTGACCGAAAGCGACCAGGTGCCGCTCATCGTTCAGGCGGCGACGAACTTCACGAGCACCCTCGGGGAGTACCAGCGAGTCGCGGTGTATGCCTTCGATGGGGGCGAGCAGCTCTATCCGATGCAGCCGTTCACCACGTCGGAAGGCGCATCGACCCGGGCGGTGGCGAGCCTAGAGAACTTCCGCACGCGCGATCCTTCGACAAATCTCCACGGTGCGGTAGTTCAGGCAACGACCGAGCTCAATACCGCGCTCGAGCGGTCGTCGACCCCGCTCCGGTTCGGCACGATCGTGGTCTTTACCGACGGCACCGACCGGGCGCACCGCGTGTCCTTCGACGAAATGATCGACGCGGTGGATCAGGCGGGCGTGGATGTGTTTGCGATCGGTGTGGGCAACGAAATCGACGAAGGCACGCTCTCCTCGATCGGGTTTAGCGGCTATGTCCTCGTCCAGGACAGCGCCGCGATCAACGCTGCGTTCGAGGCGGTGACCAACCGAATCGTGTCCTACACTCGGAGTCACTACCTATTGAGCTACTGCAGCCCCGCGCGCGCTGGGGCCCACGAAGTGACCATCGAGGCGAACCTCGAGGACTACGGGAGTGGCAGTCTCTCCTACTCGTTCGATGCGGAGGGATTCGGCCCCAACTGCGATCCCGGCCGCCCGCCGCCGTTCGACACCACGGGCCGGGCGATGCGTCGTTATCAAGTTCGCCCAAGCGCCGGCGCCCGAATCGAAGTCAACATCGAGGCCTCCGCCGAAGCTGGCGCCAACTAGAGAGCTCATCTCCACACTCCCCGAAGCCGATCGGTGGCCAGCGCGTCCGCGAGGCGAGGAGATGCCTGGGTATATCTGAGTCCGAGGGGATGCAGGTAGCTCGCGTACTCCGGCTTCGTCACGTGCCAACAAACCACGGGGAATGCCCGTGCTTCGGGCGTTCCTGGGCTACACTTAGGGGCGAGCGTGCGACCTCTGTTTATCCTGGCGACCCTCGCGGGCTGCGGCGAAGTCGTGACGACCGCCGTCGATGTGACGATCGATGCCGATGACTGCGTCCGACAAGCAGTGGCGCGCTTGGAGGTGTCGGTGCGGGACCAGGAAGGCCAGCTCGCCGAGACGTTTGATGTCGCGACCGCCGAGGTGGCGTTTCCAACGGGCGTCCGCGTGGTTCCTCGCGACGAAGTCAGTGGATCGTGGCGGGTGGATGCCGTGGGCTACACCGTGGATGGCGTGCCCATCGTATGGTCGTCGGTACGGGGCGGATTCGACGAAGGGGACCTCGTCGATCGATCGCTCTTGTTCGATGACGCGTGCCTCGGGGTGCGTTGTCCCGCTGGGGAAGTCTGCACGCGAGAGGGATTGCCCGTCGAGGGAGTCACTCCCGTCGACAAGACGCAGTGCGTGCCGGAAGCATTGGCGGCGGACTCGCTGCGCCACGCCTCACGCGACGAGTGTCCTTCGATTCTGTTCGTCGACGGTGGGGCCGGAACCGCGGGTTCCGACTGTGGAAGCTTCACCGGGCCCTGCGCAGACGCCGAGCTCGCCCTAGAACAAGTGGCGCCTGGGGTGGGGGCGGTCGTGCATATCCGCGGTGAGCAAACCTATCTCGGAGCCCGCCAGGTAGACCTCACCCAGCCACGCTCGGGTGCCCGCACCGCGCCGGTGGTGGTCAAAGCGCTGCCGGACAGCGGGGTCCCTCGCTTTGAAGGGGCCGCCGCTTCGGCGATCTGGGTGCGCGCCTCGAACGTGGTGCTCGATGGATTCTTTGTGACGGAGGCAGTGGACCACGGCATTGCGGTCAACAATGGCATGGCCGGTGTCGATAACGTCACGATTCGAAACATGGAGTTGGTGGCGAACGGACGAGGGTCCGATGGCGGATTCAACAATCGCGGTGGGATCCAGCTCAACAACGGCGCCAACGATGTGTTGATCGAGCACAGCATCTTTCGCGACAACCGAACGATGGTGGCCGATGCCCGCGGCCACGCTCTCTACGTGAACAAGACGGACGGCCTCGTGTTCCGACACAACGGCGTTCGCGGGGGCCAGGGAATCGCGGTGCACCTGATCGGAAGCTCCGACGTACACATCGAGAGCAACGTTTTTCAGGACAATGACGGCGACGCGATCCGCGCCGATGGCTCCGAAGCGACGATTTCCAACAACCGGATCTGTCGAAGTATGACGGATGGGGTGCGGGCCAATGTGGACGGTGCGGTGGAGGTGCTCAACAACACGATCGTGGCGAGTGGGGCCAACGCCCTGCAGATCGTTGGGGAGCGTGATCAGGTGCCGATCTTTCGCGGCAATATCTTCGCGTTCAACCCGGGAACCGGAGTCGCTGCGACCGACATGAGCAATGTCTTCGACAGCTACAATCTCTACTTCATGAATGGCAATGATTGGGTCGGCTTCGAGCCCACCCAACCACAAACGAACGTCTTGGCGGATCCTCAGCTCATGGGCCGCGAACTCTGCGAGCTGACCTTGGGTTCCGATTCTCCCGCGCGAGGTGCGGGACCCGATGGATCGGTGATCGGCGCGACGTACGAGCCACGCTAGGGCCGCTCTAGTACCCCCGCCCCGAAGTTCGTTCCGGGTTCTGTCGAGGAATCGGGTTCGAGGTTGGTGGGCCTGGCGACGAAGGACGGCCCAAAGGCCATTCGAGGAGAGCATCGCGGTCCGGGCTGCCGAGATCGGACCCGAGG
>JBCCZL010000378.1:0-9736 GCA_039187775.1 Myxococcota bacterium | reverse complement strand
ACCCCGTACATTAGATTGCCGGTTTCGAAGCGACCGACTTCTACCAACGGCCCATCATCCGCCATGACGCATCCGTTGGAGGCGGGGTCGAACACTCGGGTCGGCCGCGCCGCATCTCCATCCGCCGCATCGACCATCGCATCGCCGGTCGTAGCATCACCGTCGGGAGCCGCCTCGGGCCGCACCGTGGCGTCGAGCTCCACCGTGCCGTCCACGATGTCTTCACCATCGAGACCAAAGCCCAGACGACCACAGCCCGCGACAAGAACGAAGGCAAGCCCTATCCCAGCGATTCGCATGCCAACCAGCACTTCTTCGAGAGTAGCAGACGCCGGGGCGCGCCAAATCACTCCACCCGGTCTCTTGGTGACGATTTCGAGGTTCAGTCCACGAAGACGACGGCTTTTCCTCGAAACTTCCGGTGGATAAGAGCCGCCGCAGCTTCCCCGATTCCGGTCCAGCTTCCCCGTTCGACAAGGTCGGGTCGGAGCCTTCCCTGCGCGACCAGTGACACCAGCCGACCCAGCCAGTCGCGCGGCGGAACCCGGTCGGATACCGCGTAGAGATTGAGCCCGCGAAGACTCGCACGGCCCTTCCCGTAGAGACTGGCCAGTGCAAGGGCCTCCTTTTGGCCGCCCGTCTCTCCGTAGGACACGGCAAGCCCATCGGGGTCGAGGGCATTCAGCGACCCATGAAGTAGCGCGCCACCAATCCCATCGACCACCAGACGATAGGACGCGTCGCTCCCAAGCTCGGCTCCGTCGGACGTCACCACCACGCGATGGGCCCCGAGGCCCTTGGCGTATTCGATGTCCGATTCCCTCCGGACCTGAGCCGTCACTTCCGCCCCAGCCTCCCGCGCCAGCGAGACCGCAAACCCTCCGACGCCTCCGGTCACGCCGGTGACCAGCACCCGATGACCGAGCAGGTTGGCCCCCAACGCATCGAGGCACGCGAGGGCCGTTCCCGCGGCCACCGGAAGCGCGCACGCCTGACTGAAGCTCACTTCCTCTGGAAGCGGTGCGAAGTCACCTTCGGGGAGCACCACCTCTTCCGCCCAGCCCTCCATTCGTCGACTGAAGCCCACCACTCGGGTGCCGTCTTCGAGTTCGCCGGCAAGGTCCCAGCCGATCGGGCTCCCCTCGGCCTTGTTTGTCGCAAACCGGAGCTCACCACGGTTCAGGGAGAACGCACGGACGCGGATCCGCGCTTCGCCGGGGCCAGCCGCCCGGAGGTCACGCTCGCCGAGAACACAGATCTTATCGGGGTGGGTCAGGACGCTTCGCATGGACCGGTAGTAGCGCGTTCACGAAGCGGCGAGAAGGGCGTTGTGAGCTACCGTTCGAGACGACGTTGCGCCTCTGGGGCATGGAGAGAATTCGGATAGCTCCGAAGAAGCCGTTCCCATGCCGCCCGTTCGGCGGAACTGCGACCGAGGCGCCGAAGCGCTCGGGCGCGACCTACCAGCGCCTGCTCCGCGAGCGCGCCTCCGCTCCGGCCTCGAAGATACGCGTCGAACTGACTCAGCGCCGCGGCCGACGATCCTTGTTCGAGCAGAAGCCGGCCGAGCGTGACCCGCGCCGTCGCCGCCCGATTGGAGCGAGGAAACCGCTGGACCAGCTGCCGATAGAGGCGGACCGCCCGTCCGCGATCCCCATTACGACGCGCCCGGTTCGCTCGTTCGAACAGCTCACGCTCCGTCAGCGGGGGTGGTGTGGGCGCCGGGGCGACTTCTTCGGTGGGGGGTTCTACCTCGGGGACCGCTTCCTCATCGACGGGTGCTTCTTCCACTTCGGGACGAGGGATCGCCTGGACCGGCTCCGGCTCCGGCCCGACGACCTCTTCTTCGCCATCGTCGAGCGTCGCGTCGACCCATGCCTGCACCCACGGGAGCGTTGCCGCAGCGGCGACTCCACCGCTTGCGCCCGCGATCACCAACGCGAGGACTCCCGCCGCCCGGGCCCGAAAGCGCGGACGCACCCGAACCTGGGGCGCCGAATCCAGCTCGCCCTCCACCGCGGCAAATACCGCATCCCATCGCGCATCGCTCCCGTCGACTGCGTCCCTCGCGATCTGTCGCTCGAGCTGGCACGCCGGACAGGTCGCCACGTGAGCGTGGAGTCGTTCGAGGTCGGCACCGTGGCATTCACCCCGGAGTTCGGCGTCGCGAAGCCCCTCCAGGTGGAATTCGCTCGGGTCAGGGTTCGTCATGGGACACCTCAAGCAAAGCGCGAAGTTCCTCATCGCGCAAAAGTCGTTCTCGCAGGGTTCGCTTGGCCCGCCGCAGGCGGCTCCGCACGGTGTTGATGGGCACGGCCGTCTCCTCGCTGATCTCTTCGATGGTGAATCCCATCACGCTTCGCAGAAGAAACGCTTGAAGCTGGTGTTCGGGCAACACATCGATGAGCAATTGCCCGATCCGACGCCGACGAAGCGCCTGCCCCGGATCGTCATCCCCACGGGCATCGTCGGGAAGCTCTTCGCGCGTCCGGGATCGCTTGAGCGTGTGGCGACCCCGGATCCAGTCCGTCGCCGTGTGCTTGGCAACTCGGAACGCGAACCAGCGGACGCGGCTCTCGCCGCGGAACGTATGGAGGCCGCGAAAGAACCGAAGGGACGCGTCCTGCACAAAGTCGTCGAGCTCAGGGTCTTTGGGACCGAGGATCCCCCGGCCCATGCGGGCGAAGATCGGCACCACGGCGTCAAAGAGCGATCGGGCCGCACGTCGGTCACCGCGCGCTGCCGCCTCGACGAGCGCCGCCAGGGCATCTTCGTCGTCGCGGCGTGGGCGCTGTTTGGTCGCGATCCGCATCGTGGCTTCCACTCTCATGGGTCGGGGCAATGAAGAAAGATGGACCCCTCAGAAGAGCCGAAGGCCGAGCGCGGCATGGGGCCGCACCGGCAAATGCTTCGCAACTTCAGTAATTTGGCCACCATCGTCTTCTCGCAGATAGCGCGCGGTGAAAAACGCGATGTCCGCACCAACGTCCATGAACAACCCCGCGTTCGGCCCCAGATCGATCTCCACGCGAAGAGCCAGAGACAGGATCGGATCGAGGGCGGCATCAAAGTCCGTGCGGCTCTCGGCCGGTAGTTCGAGAAACGGCAAGACCACATCGACCCCTCCGGCCAACCGCCCAGACACCCGCACGTCGGCTCCGCTCGAGCCCATCCCGACGCCCAGTCGAACCGCGAGCCGATCGAGCCGGCCCTCCGCCCCCTCGAGCCCCCCGCCGAACCGATAGCCCGACTCGACGAAGAACGACCAGCGAAGGGCGCCCGCGGTGTTCACGCCGAACCCGAGTCCCACCCCGTGGGCAAGCTCGGGCGAAGTCGAGAGCACAGTCAGCGAATAGGCCAGCGTGGCATCGACATCGGCGGAGGAGGGTGCGGGCGGCTCGGGCTCGCGTGTGGCGGGCTCCGGCTCCGGCTCCGGCTCTGGCTCCTCTTCAGGCGGTGGGCGGAGCTCCCGAAGCCGACTGAGGCCCGTCGCCCGCGACTGTCCGACGTCTCCGCCGCGAAGAAGCGCGGCGACCGACGAACGCCCAACCTCCGCGAGCTGCTCTGCAACCACGTCGTCCTCACCGGATCGCCGTTCGAACACCTGAATGAGAAGCCGCTCGCGTTCGTCGTCGACGACCACAAGGAGCGCTCGCTCCGGATGATCGAGCGCCACGAACACCCGGGCGGCGGGCCGAGGCTCTTCGGGCGTATCCACGAGCTCGTCGAGAAGTAACGCAGGCCGGTGCTCTCGCTCGATCTCGAGGTCGAGCTCACGAAGGCTCGCTTCGAGTGGTGCGAAGAGCGCGTCGTCCGAACCCACTTCGACGAGCTGAACTCGCTGGGCCGACGCAATACACGGAGCGAGCCCGAGGCAGAGAAGGCCGATCGGAACGGCGAGCCATCGCGCCCTACCCTCGATACCGGACGAGTGCACAGCTAGAAAACGCTCCGAGGAGAGGTCGAGACTGCCGCGAAGGCACATCCACCGGCCGGGAGATTCGGCGGGTTTACGCAATCGCACCGCGAACGCGGATCCATGGTCTCGTCCCTCATTGCGCGAAACTACCTTGGTAGAGCCTATCTCAAATCTTCACGCGCTCCTCGAGCAACCACCCGAAGAACGCTGACCCTCCGTCATGCGGATCGGCGGATGGCGGTTGAGTCGAAGTCCCTCCCCCGAACGGACCCATCGCGACCGAAAAAATCAGCGACAGATTCGGTGAAGATTCACCTGCTCTCCAAGGGCCCCACCTTCGAGATGCACCGCGAGAAGCACTCCGCTCGCAAACGCACGGATCCGGAGCTGGGTGACCCCCGGAATATCGAGCCGCTGTGGCGCAGCAAAATCGAAACTCACCGAAACCCCTTCGGCATCCGCCCACGCGATCACCACGCTGCCCCCCGATCCGTCGGCATCGAGACGCACCACCGGAAGGCGCGCATCGAGGTTTTGGGATGAACCCTCGGCGTGGAGCGGGCGAGCTTCGATCTGCCCTCCGACTGCGGCAACCATCCACGCCTCTTCCCCGTCGACCGCGAGGGCTGCGTGCTCACCGAGGCCCCCCTCGAGCACCCTTCCCGCGGGCACCCCCTCGACCGAGAAGCGCTCTACCGAATAGCCATCCCCCTCGAGGAGCATCCACATGGCGTCGCTTCCCGCGCGGAACGCGAGGATCCGTCGATTGTCAGAGGTCTCTTCGAGGGCGTTGGCTTCCGCTGCGAGGCCGGCTTCGAAGTCCGACACGAACGCCACTCGTCCGGAACGCCACGCGAGAATCCGCTGATCGGCTACGCCGCGAGGCACCACCCGATGCGAGTCGACCATGCCTTCGGCCACCGCTCGCATTTCCTCCTGGAGCGAGGTCGGTTCGTCGTCGGACAGATACCCGGACCAGATTTGGGCTTCGGCATCGACGCGTCGAGAGAAGACAAGGCGATAACCGTCGCGCTCGCGCACCGCGACGGGGCTTCGATAGTCCTTTCCTCCACCGAGGGTCACCGGTCCGGCGCTGATCGCGATGTCGGGGCTGATCTCCGCGAGTCGCAGGTTTCGATCCTCGTTGTAGAGCACCGCCCAGCCGTCTTCGGTCTCCCCGAGCGAGTCGAGGCCCGACCCCGCACCGTCCGCGAGAAGCAACGTTCGCGGTCCATCACAGCGTAGCGCGCCCTGGCCTTGCACGATCAACACGCGATCCTCGGTGCAACCTGCCATCCCCAAGGACACCAGGAGGGCCACAATCGGGAGCACGAGAGACGAGGAACTCACGGCAACAGTATGGCGCCGAACCGCTTCGGAATCACCCAGCAAGGGGGAAAAGCAATCCCGGTCATGGAATTTGGAAGATCACCGCTTCACCACCGAAAGGATGCGACGGGTCCATGAGTCGAGCCCGCGACACCAAGCGCGTTTGAACGGGTGGCGAAACCGCCCCCCGAGGGCTCCGCAACCAGAACCTGCACGCGCCGAGATCCGACCGCGCTTTGCTCACTTCACTCGGCGGCGCCGAGCGCACCTTCGAACAGACCGATGCCCGCGTCTGTAAGGAGGTCGACGAGCTGGGTCGCATCGACCGTTGGCTCGCGGAGCCAGGCGCATGTCGTCTCTTCCACAAAGCCGATGTAGCCTCGCCCGACGAGGCGAAGAAACTCCGGCGGCCGGCCATCGGTCGGCGCGAAGGTCTCGAGGCCCGGATCGTCGAGCATTCGCTCCGCCATCCGACTTCGGGTGCGGTCGAACACCGCCTGCATCCGACTCTCGCCACTCGTCGCACCCCGAACGAGCGAGAGGTACGCTTCTCGTCGTTCACTGACATAGCGAACGAAGCGCTCGAGGGAGTCTCGAAGCTGGGCCTCGACGGGAAGGGTGCGGTCCGGAGCCGTCGCCTCGATGAGCTCCTCGGCCGCGAATTCGGCGAGCGCCACCAGGAAGGCTTGCCGGGTCGGAAAGTAATGGAACAAGAGGGTCCGAGAGATGCCCGCCTCGCGGGCGACCTGGTCGAGATTGATCGTGTCGAAGGAGCTCGCCTCCGCGGCCCGCACCCCAATCGCCAGGAGCTGCGCCCGTCGCGCCTCCCGAGAAAGCCGCTGGCGACCGGAACGCTCTTCGCCGTCTTTTTGCTTGCCTCTCTGCTTGGTCTTCTGCGCTTTCATGGTTCTCGGAGACGCGTTATTGACTATTGATAAATAGCAGTCACACTCTTATTCAGCAACCGTCAATAGTTCCAAGCACCCCAACGTTCCTTCGAGAACTCGCCATGTCCACTGCTTCTTCTCCCCACCGCACCGATGTCATTGTTCTCGGCGCTGGTCTCGCCGGAATCGGCACCGCGGCCACTCTGCTCCGGGCAGGCGTGACCAACTTTGTGGTGCTCGATGGCGGCAACGATGTCGGTGGCACCTGGCGAGACAACAGCTACCCGGGCGCCGCGTGCGACGTGCCTTCACATCTCTACTCATTCTCCTTCGCGCCGAAGGCGACGTGGACCCGGATGTACTCGCCGCACGATGAGATCCTCGAGTACATCCGAGACGTCACCGATCGCTTCGGCGTTCGGCCCTACCTTCGACTCGGCCAAAAGGTAGAGCGCGCGCGCTGGGACGACGATCGCGGGTGCTGGTGTCTGTCCTCGGCGACCGGCGACCACTTCGAAGCCAAGGCGCTCGTCAGCTGCATCGGCGCCCTCCGAGATCCGGCCATTCCGTCGATTCCGGGGCTCGACGGGTTTGCCGGTCCGGTGATGCATAGCGCAGCCTGGGACCATGACGTCGACCTGTGCGGCCTTCGGGTCGGCGTGGTCGGAACCGGAGCCTCGGCGATTCAAATCGTCCCGGCCCTTGCCGACCAGGTAGAACGCCTCGAGGTGTTTCAGCGAAGCGCTCCCTGGATCGTCCCCCGCGACGACTTCGCCTACCCTCAACGCGCCAAACGCGCATTTCGCTGGGTCCCCGGACTTCGCCGGGCGTACCGGAGCGCGCTCTACGCGAACTTTGAGCTCCGCTACCTCGCCCTCGGTCCGCTCCATAAACAGCTCCGGAACACGGGTCGTACCAAGGCGCTTACTCATCTCCACGGCCAGATCGCCGACCCCGCGCTTCGACGCAAGCTCACGCCGGACTACGAAATGGGCTGCAAGCGAGTACTCGTGAGCGACGACTACTATCCCGCGCTCACGCAACCCCACGTGGCCCTCCACACGCAAGGGATCGAAGCGATCGAGGAACGAGCAATCCGGCTCACCGATGGCGAGCGCATCGAGATCGACACCCTGATCCTCGCGACGGGATTTACCGTGCGGTCCCCCCTCGGGTCCCTGGATGTCCGGGGGCGCGGTGGCACAAGCCTCAATGCGCGCTGGCAAGAACGCCCAAGCGCCTACCTCGGCGCGGCGGTTCCCGACTTTCCAAACCTCTTCATCGTGACCGGCCCCAATACTGGCCTCGGCCACAATTCGATCATCTTCATGATGGAGTCGCAGCTTCGCATGATCGGACAGGCGGTCTGTCGAACCCTCGAACCCCGGGTCCGTTCCGTCGAAGTCAGCGAGACGGCGCTTCGCGCGTTCGAGGCGGAGGTAGACCAGCGAACCCCGACCACGGTGTGGGGGAGCGGATGCCAAAGCTGGTACCTCACCGAGGACGGGACCAACTTCGCGATCTGGCCAGGCTCTTCCCTAGAGTTTTGGTGGCGGACCCGACGGTTCGATGAGCGAGCGTTTCTGATCCGGCACCATCGATCGACGCAGCGCGAGCCCATCCGACCCACGTCGCGGCTCGAAGCCCGCCCCTAACGTCGGCCTTGGCAGGGTTGCAGCCACGCATCGCGATCCTCGATAATCCACTTGTGGTTGCACCGTCGCAACAGGCGCTATCCGAGCTTCGCTGGGAGGACTTCAGAATTCTCCTCGCGCTTGCGCGGACCCCTCGGCTCCGCGACGCGGCGCGAACCCTGGCGGTCAACGCATCGACAGTCAGCCGACGCCTCGATGCGCTCGAAGCCGCGCTCGGCCTCCGCCTCTTCGATCGAACCGCCTCCGGTCTGACCCCCACCGCGGCGCCGGAGGAAGTCCTTCCGGAAGCCGAAAGCGTCGAAGCGGCGGTCGAGAGCTTCCTTCGGCGGATCGCGGGGATGGAACAAACCCGGGAAGGCACCGTCCGCATCACCGCTAGGTCGGTCGATCGATCACGAGGAGCATTTCCGTGTCCGTCCGAGACGCACCCCGCACGGTTAATCGATAGTTCCCGGGCTCGAGAACCTTCGTAAGGCTGGTTCGGCGGGGGTGCCCGTGACCTTCGAGTTCGATCTCGAGGCGATTGCCTTCTTTGGCCACCGCGAGGATCCGAACCCGCCCTTCCTCCGCCACCGTAAACGAGAAGTGCAAGGGCTCGGGCCCCACCAGCGGAGTGACCTTCACGAGGGGGAGCGACCCGAGCTCCACTCCGTGGTGGGTCTCCGGGGACGGCGGCGATGCCGACACAAACTCGACGTCTTCTCCGACGATCATTCGGCGCAGCCGATCGAGGTGCTGAAGCGTTCGGAGATTGCGCACGTTGTGCCCGAAGCGAAGGCCCTCGGGACTGAAGTCGCATGCCCGCATGCGTCGCCCAACCATCCGCACGTTCGCGTGCACGCCATCGTGGGCGAGGCCACGCTCCGGGAGATCAAGGTAGTCGGCATGCAGATCATAAAACGGAAGATCTCGGCCCTCGCTCAGGCCGCGGAGGATAAGATTGTAGTGCGGAACCCAAGCGTCTTCGTCAGGGTCATCCCCACGCGGAGGAATCGCGCTGGTGAGGGGAACCACTCCGCGCGATGTGAGCTCGTCGAGGATGCGCCAAATCCGGCGGGCGAACCGACGAGGGGCGCGGCTCTCCACTTCGTTCGTGCCGAGCATCAGGGTCGCAAAGCGGGGTCGAAGCGCCACATACTCGCGGCGCAGCGGCGAAGGCCGGCCCGCGAGCACATGGTTCGTGCTCCAGCCCACGCGGGCGGCGAGACTTCGGCGTCGAAACGGGTTCGGCGAACCCGCGCGAAAGAACTGCCGTCCCTCTTCGAGTTCTGCATGCGCCCCGAGCTCTACCCGTGACGCAGCAAAGCAGCGGAGATAGTTCTGGTTCACCGTCATAGAGTCGCCGATCTTCATGAACAGACGCGTATCCGCCGCCGGGGCGCGGGCGGCGATGGCCCGCACTCGCCGGATCTGCTCGCTGGTGAGCGGCGGAAGTGGCCGGATCGCCGTTTCCTGCGCCTCTCCCGCGGCGGGATCCGCCAGGACGCACGAAAGCAAGAGAATGCACCCGCCCCACCGCCACCGCTTGGGGAAGTCCAAAACACACCGCATCGGCATCCGATCCTATCAACAACCCGGGCGTGAGCGCAGATTCCCGGCATCGTCACCGCTTCCGAGCCAGGGTTGATCGGGGGGCGGGTTTTCTGTATCCGAGGGCCATGTCGAACCCCATCGCCACCTTCGAAACCTCCCTCGGAACCTTCAAGGCCGAGATTTTCGTCGACCGCATGCCGATCACCGGAAACAACTTCGTTCGCCTGGCGAAGGAAGGGTTCTACGACGGCCTTCACTTCCACCGAGTGATCAATAACTTCATGTGTCAGTTCGGCTGCCCCCACAGCAAGGACCCCCAGAGCCGTCGCGCGGGCACCGGCGACTCTCCGCACGGTGCGATCGCCGATGAACATCCGCCGGAGCATCAGATTTCGAACGAAGTCGGGACGCTT
>JBCCZL010000377.1:0-9758 GCA_039187775.1 Myxococcota bacterium | reverse complement strand
GGGGAACCGACGGCCACCGCCGCGACGTAGTCCGCCACGCCCTCTTCGATCGCGTGGAGCAGCCGGTCGCCGAACGGATCGGAAGGACGGCCCGCCTTCCAGCGGCGATGGGCAAGCTCATGGATGAACACCGATGCCGGCGGCGTGGGAAGATCGCGACCCATCAGGAGTTCGCCGGAAGCATGGGTTTCGATCCACCGCACCGGAGGATCCGCCACCGCGCCAACATGAAGCCGATAAGGGCCGTCACCCGCGAGCTCCGGAGCGTCGGCGACCGCCTCCCCGAGAGCGCTTCGAAGCCGAGCCACATACGGGTCGGTACACGAAGCACGCGGGCCCGCCTCCACCCGATCGTCCCGGACCCGGGAACGCACGAACACCTCCACCGAATCGGCCGCCTCGCAGGCGGCCTGAAGTTCCGGCGGAGCCTCGCTACCTCCACAGCCAACGAAGCCGATCAATGTCAGCCACGCGGGGCCGCACCTCACCGGGGTGCGCCTTTGAAGATTCGAAAGAACTGGTAGAGGAGGAGACTCAGCGGGAGGACTCCGACCGCGAGCACCGTGAGAAGCACCCACAAGACCTGCGGCGGCGCGGCCGCGGCCTGCACCTCCAACGCTCCGACCACAAGAAATGGTGCTTGGGCCACCGCCCAGCCGATCACGATCAGCGCCACCTGGACCATCGCGGCGATCCGCGCCACCCGAAATCGTCGGCGCACCAAGGCATAGAGGGCGAGGGCCGAGGCGGCGGCGGTCCCAACGAATACCGGCGTCGAGAACTGACCGCTCCAGAGACCGTGGAACAGGTGCGGCGCATACGGAGCCGAAAGCGACGCGGTCACGATCGCAAGCACCGATACCACTCCAAAGCTCCCCATGGCGCGCCGACGGAAGTCATCCTGGAGCGGAGGGTCCGTCGCTTCATTCGCGAGGTACACCGCGGCCAGGTAGGCGAAGAGCGCGAGCGCAAAGACGCCCACCGACCAAACAAACGGATTGGTGAGCCACGGACGAACGAAACCGCTGGTGACGACTCCGTTCTCAAGCTTTATCTCTCCGGAGCCAATGCTTCCCACGATGACGCCCAAGAGCAACGGCGTCACGGTGCTCGAGACCGAAAACACCAGTCCCCACCGACGCTGCACCGAATCGGTCTTTGCATCGTAAGAGCGAAATACGAACGAGGTGCCTCGCGCCACGATCCCGAGGAGCAACAGGGTGAGGGGAAGATGGAGCGCGGTCGAAACGAGGCTGAACGCTTTCGGGAAACCGCTGAAGAGCGCGACCACCGCCGCGATCAACCATACGTGATTGGTTTCCCACACCGGTGCGATCGCATGCTCGATGAGCTCGCGCTGTTTCGCGGCGCGCGGCCCCCGCGCCAGCAGGTCCCAAACTCCGCCGCCGTAGTCGGCCCCGCCGCTAAGGCTGTAGACGACCAGCGCCGCCACGATCCACGCGGCAAGGAGGAGCTCGGGACTCACTGTGCCGGTGCCTGCCGAAACTGACGGCGTAAGAGGAACACCACCGCGACGGCCAGCAGAATGTAGACCGCGGTGAACGTCCAAAAGGTCCCGGCGAGGCCGGGCATCGGCGTGACCGTATCGGCGGTGCGGAAGATCCCGTACACGATCCAAGGCTGGCGGCCGACCTCGGTCACCACCCAGCCGGCCTCCGTAGCGATGAACCCCAACGGCGATGCGGCAACCACTGCGCGCAAAAACCAGGTCGAGGTCGGGAGCGCTCGACGCCGGAGCGCGGTGACGGCTCCCCAGCCGTAGACCAAAAGCATGAGCATCCCCGAGAACACCATGATTTGAAACGCAAAGTGCACGACGGCCACCGGCGGCCAGTCTTCTTCGGGAAACTGGTTGAGGCCCTTCACTTCGGCATCGAAATCAGAGAACGCAAGAAAGCTCAGCGCGCCCGGGATCTCGATTGCATAGTCCGTCGTTCGGCGTGATTCGTCGGGAATGCCGAACAGGCGAAGCGGCGCGCTCGTCTCGTCCTCGAACTGACCCTCCATGGCCGCAAGCTTAACCGGCTGGAGCTTGGCCACTGCCTTGGCGGCCAGGTCGCCGCTCACCAGCTGAAGCACCGAGCTCACCGCGGCCACGCTTAGGGCGATGGCGAGCGCCTTTCGATGAAACGGGTTGTCGCGGTCGCGAAGCAGGTAGTACGCATGGACGCCCGCGACCAGTGCGGCGGTGGAGAGGTAACAGGCGATCAGCATGTGCGTTACCTCGTGAGCCGCCGCGGGACTAAACATGGCGGCGATGGGATCGATGTCGACAGCTTCGCCGTTTACCATCCGAAAGCCCGTGGGAGTGTTCATCCACGCGTTCGCGAGAACCACAAAGAACGCGGACGCAGCGCCGCTCACCGCCACTCCCACGCCAGACCAAAGGTGGGCCCGAGGGGAGATGCGGTCCCAGCCATAGAGATAGATCGCGAGAAAGATCGCTTCGGAAAAGAAGGCGAATCCTTCGAGCGAAAACGGCGTGCCAATGATCGCGCCGGCATGCTCCATAAACTCCGGAAAGAGCAGACCGAGCTCGAAGGAGAGCACCGTGCCCGAGACCGCACCGACGGCGAAGAGGATCGCGGTTCCTTTTGCCCAGCGTTTGGTGAGCTCGAGATAGACCGGATTCTTCGTTCGGTGATAAAGCGCCTCGGAAATCACCATCAATAGCGGAAGCGCCACTCCGATCGCGGCGAAGATGATGTGAAAGCCGAGGGACAGGGCCATCTGGGAACGGGCGTAGAGCACGTCCTCCATTTCCGTCTCCTTTCCTTCCCCGCCTGCCGGAGTTCTAGGACCAGTACATCTTCAGGGCGACCTTGCCCCGATCGACGCGACGCTCCTTCGTGAGGCCAAAGGACATCCCGTCGCAAGGACAGTTTGAACCGCGGACAACAAAAAAGGGACCCCACAATGAGGTCCCTTTGGTCGTTGACCGAGCGGTCGTGGAGTGAGCTACATCCCCATCGCCGGCATGCGGGGCGTGCCCTTGGTGGCCTGGGCGAGGGTGAACTCGAGGCCGATGGACACCGCGCCGCAGCGACCGTCGTCCCCGGGCTCGAGGTCCGCCTGGCTCTGGAGGATGCCCATCACGAGCGCTTCATTGCCCTCAAGATCCGGAATCGCCGCAAGGTTGTCGACGAGCTCCATGTTGCGAAGCGCGCCGCCGATGATGCCGGAGGTGCCGGAGTCCACCGCGGCGTTGAAGGAGACGCGGATTTGCGCGGTGCGGATCGCAAGGGTCACCGTGATGTCGCCAAGGGTGATGTCGATCGGAATGTCCGCGGGACCCGCCTGGAGCCGGCCCTCCCGAATCTGGCCCTGCACCGAGGCGAGGGGCGTGCCGTTGGCCTGGTCGCCGACCGACGCGTTGATGTCGAAGGTCTGGCCGGGGGCCAGTCGATCGCCGGCGAGCATCGGCATCATCGTGCCCTCGGTGAGGGTGCCGAGGAAGATGTCGACGGTCACGTTGGGGTCGAAGTTGGTGCCGTTGACGCCGGACACCTCGAAGAGAAGAAGCAGGTCGCCCTCGTTGACGGTGTCGCGAAGCGCGCCTGCCACGTTGAGGTCTCCGGGGAGGCCCGCGAGGATCGGTCCGAGCTGGTTGTCGACGCCTGGCTCGTTGTCCGGGGGCGGCGAGGTGAAGTCCATCTTTCCACAGCCGGTCGTGGTGTCGCCCGAGGCGGTGACCGCGTCGTCGAGGTTGAAGCCACCGACGATCATGGCGTTGCCCATCATCGCTTCCGCCACCGCGACGGTGTCCGCAACGAAGAAGTAGGTCGTGTCGGGTCCAGTGTCGGCATCCGGGGTGTCACCGCCGGTCGCGTCGGGCGTTCCGCCCTCGGGAGTATCGCCGCCGCCGTCGTCATCGCCGCAGCCCACCGCGAGGGCCAGCGAAAGCAAAATAGCCAGTAGTTTCCAATCCATTCCAATGCCTCCTGCAGCAGCGAAAGACCTTCCCTGCTTTGCTAGTCCATGGTCGCAGGGACGGCCGACGCTGATCATCGCCATCCGGGCGACCTTGTACCACGAGGGTGACAAACGTCGCCAGCGCAAGCATGCCACAGCTCCCCACAGGTTCAATAGTTCCATGGGATCGCTGAGAAACTCGGCAGAGACTGCTAGGTATTAGTTCATGGAGACCCGCGCCCTTGAACCTCCCACGCCGTCGCGCCTTGCGCAGCCGGTGGAACCTGGCCGACCGATCGTTCGTCGGGACAACGGAACGCGCCCGTGGATCGATCCTCTGACGCGTGAGCACGGTTTCGAGCCGCTCCGAATCGAAGGAACGCTTCCTCCGGAGCTCAACGGGACGCTCTATCGAACCGGCCCGGCCCACTTTGAAAGCTTCGGCGAGCCCTACGGTCACTGGTTCGATGGGGACGGAGCGATCTCCGCAGTGCGAATCGACGAAGGTCGCGCGTTTGGGGCGGTGCGTTTTGTCCAGACCGAAGGCTTGCGTCACGAACGCCGGGCGGGACGGCGCATCTATGGTGGCTACGGGACCGCTTCCCGGCGCTCTTGGCGGGCTCCGTTTGGCGGCCGCGCAAAGAACACCGCGAACACTTCTTGCCTCGCATGGGGTGGGCGACTGCTTTCGTTGTGGGAAGCCGGTCATCCCTACGAGATCGATCCGCAGACCCTTCGGACGATCGGCGAAACCGATCTTGGCGGGGCGATCCCCGGTGCGTTTTCGGCGCATCCACACTATGTCGCGGCCCTCGACACCACCTTCAACTTCGGCGTGAGCTATGGACGAAAAACTCACCTCGATCTGTTTGCGCTTCGGCGGGGAGGCCGGGCGGATCGGCTGGCGCGCTTTTCGATTCCTCCGTTCATGGTGCATGACTTCGCGGCAACCGATCGGCACCTGATCTTCTTCTGTTCGCCGCTTCGCTTGGACCTCCGCGTCGCCGCGCTCAATCTCGGATACTACGAACAGAACCTTCGGTGGCGGCCGGATGAAGGAACGGAAATCTTGATTTTTCCGCTCCGAGACCTGGACCGGCCCATCCGGCTCAAGGCGGACCCGTTCTTTCAGTGGCACTTCGTGAACGCATTCGAAGAGGGCGATGAGATCGTCGCCGACTTCATCCACTACGACTCGTTCCGCGCGACATCCGAATGGCTTCGATCGTTTCTACATCGAAGGCCGCGGGTTCCGATGCCGGGGCAGCCACGGCGCGCCCGAATCAACCTTCGTCGTGGTTCCGTATCGGTCGATCCCTTTACCGACGTCGTGGGTGAGTTCCCGAAGGTGGCCCCGCGGGCCTTTGGCGCCGCCTACCGCTACTTTTGGATGGGGGCCCACTCCACGCCGAATCGTGAAACCGACGGCCTCTGGGATCGGATCGCCAAAGTCGACGCGCGGAGCGGGGCGGTGGAGCTCACCGACCTCGGTCCAGGACAACACCCTTCGGAACCGATCTTCGTCCCCCGCCCGGGCGCGCAGGCCGAGGACGATGGGTGGATCGTGAGCGCGTGCTACGACACTCGGAGCCAGCATTCGTTCGTGGCGGTGCTCGACGCGAGGCACCCGAGCGCAGCTCCACTGGCCCGGCTCTGGTTCGACCATCACATTCCGATGGCGTTTCACGGGGACTTCGATCAGCGACGCTGACGCCCGCGGCCGGCTTCGGTGCGGTGCGCGCTTGCTATCGCTGGGGAGCCATCGCGCCGGGAGCCATCGCGCCGGGAGCCGTCACCCCAGGAGCTATCGCCTAGGTATCGATGCAGCCGAGCACCGGATCGCATCGGAGGGCTCCGTCGTCGGACGAACCGGCGACGAGAACGCCGACCGCGATGCCCCCACCCACTAGGAGGGCCGCCCCCGCCACGACGAGTACCCAGACGGGAAATCCTCCCTCCTCCACTTCTTCGATCGGAAGCGGTTCGGAGGAGAGTGGCAGGAGCTCGATCGGCACTCGTAGCCGTTGCCCGGTTCGAAGCGGAAGCTGGCGCGTCCACGGCCGGTAGCCGGGAGCGACTGCCTCGAGACGATGGACCCCAGGCGAAAGCAGACGCTCCACTCGGCTCCCCACCGCGATCGATCCGATCGCCTCACCGTCGAGGAGAAGTTGAGCTTCGGTGGGGCGTCGGAGATCGAGCACCAAAGTGGCGATCGTTTCGCCGATCGCGCTCCGAAGGTCCGCCACCACTTCCTGATAGCCCTCGGGGAGCGCCCCAAACTCGCCCGCCTCGACGCGATCGAGCAGGGTTGCGGCCTCCACGCTTCGACCCTCGCCATGAAGCGCGGACGCAAGATTGAACCCCGTCGAAGCGCGAGGTTCGAGAGCGAACGCCCGTTCCAGGACGGCCCGGGCCTCTGCAAAGCGCTCTTCTCCCAGAAGCGCGGTCCCTTCGAGGAACAGCTGCGGCGCATCGGAGGCTTGATCCTGCGCGTGGAGCAACGACGAAGGAGTCAGCAGCAACAACGTGCCGAGCGCCACCATCCGCATGTTCGAAACCTTCACTTGTTCGAAGCCCACTCGTCGACGCTTACTCATCCACGCTTACTCATCCACGCTTACTCATCCACGCTTGCTCGTCCACGCTTGCTCGTCCACGCTTACTCGTGCAGGGCGTTATCGAAGCCGTTCGTTCGGCCTGTGCACACCTTCAGTAGACGCCGATCAGGGGTACGGAGCCCATCTTGCTCGCGGTCGGCGGGCTACTCGGAGCGCGACGACGCGGCCGACGTGAACCCGTCGGGCGAAGCGAGGCCTCGCGCGGCCCGGCTTCCTCCGGAAGCGCCGGGGGGGGCTCCGAAGACTCCGTCTGCTCCACGACCGGTGCGCTATCGGAGAGATCGATGGCGCCAGAACTCGATGCCGACTCTGCCTCTTCTCCCGGCACCGAGTCGCCCGGCACCGAGTCGCCCGACACCGCTTCGCCGGTCTCCACTGGCGTTTCCCGTTCAAGCATCTCCCGCTCAGTCGTCTCTCGCTCAGTCCTCCCCCGCTCGGCCGTCTCTTGCCGGACCGTCTCCTCCGGTAGGTCCACGCGCAAGGCGTCTTCGTTGGGCACGGTTCCTACCTGCGTTCCCACCCATACTCCGACCCCCAAAAGCGCCACCCCGACTCCAATCTGCACCGCGCGGTTCTTCGCGACCCGTCGAAGGGAAGTGCCGGGAGCGCGTTCGACCGCCGGGGCGAGGGTCGCCGGGCGTTCTCCACGCTTGACCTGGTCGACGAGGGTCCGACGAACCCGGGCGCTCCCATGGTCATAGATCTCTTTCACAAAGTCGCTCACCGGCATCCGGCCTTCGGCCAACTCGAGATCCTGAACCAGTGCGGTGAGCT
Organism: Myxococcota bacterium; assembly: GCA_039187775.1. Classification (GTDB taxonomy): domain Bacteria; phylum Myxococcota_A; class Polyangia; order Polyangiales; family JBCCZL01; genus JBCCZL01. Next base: position 2,433 of record JBCCZL010000377.1, on the reverse strand, counting down.
CATCCGCTACCACTCGCGCGGTGTCGGGCCGAAGACTCGGCTCCTTGGCGAGCAGGCGGAACATGAGGTTCACCAGTTCGTCGGGGACCTCCGGCCGGAGGAGACCGATGTCTGGAGGCGGCTCGTGCAGAATCCGGCGCGCCGCGGCCGCAAGGTCAGGCTCCTGGTAGAGCCGCGTACACGTGAGGAGCTCGTAGAGCACGACGCCCAGCGCAAAGAGGTCCACACGCCGATCGACCGCCTCGAAACGAAGGAGCTCCGGCGCCATGTAGCCGGTCTTCCCTTTGAGCAGGCCAGTACTCGTCTTGGCGCGCCGACCGAGGGCCTTCGCAATGCCAAAGTCGGTCACCCGCACGAGTCCGTCGAGCCCGAGAAGGACATTCGCCGGCGAGACATCGCGATGGACAAGATTGAGAGGCGCCCCCTGGTCGTCGGTGAGTTCGTGGGCGGCATGAAGTCCCTCGGCGATTTGCGCCGCGATCCGAAGACAGACCTGGAGCGGGATCGGTTGGCCACTGCTCCCCACCACCGAGAGCGCTCGGCCGAGGGAGATCCCCTCGACATAGTCCATGACGAGGTAGACGCCGTCCGCGTCTTTGCCCACGTCGAGAACGCTGACGACATTCGGATGACGAACCAGGCCGGCGATCCGGGCTTCGTCGCGAAACATTGTCCGCACGTCCACATCGGTCTCGTACACGGGAAGGAGTCGCTTCATCGCGTACTCCCGGGCGAAGTCGCCTTCGTGTCGGAGCACCAGACTCACCGACGCCATTCCCCCGCGGGCAATCTCGCACACGTAGGTGTAGGGCGAAGGTCGCGCGCCGGGCGGCATCGCGAAAGAATACGAGACCAACGCGGCCAGGGGCAAACCGGTGGCGTCACGCAACGACGGCGTTCCGCTGACTCGGGGCCCGCCCGAAACGTGCAGCCTTAGAACGCGCCCACGTTCGTACCGTCGGCAGCCGCACCGATCGCCGGTGACCCGGGTAGAAGCGTGAGGACACAACCATCGACGTCGGTGAGTCCGGGATCGATGTCTCCATCGAAGGCCAGGTTGCTTCCGACACCATCGATCCCCGTCACCTCTTCTCCTTCGTTGAACGCGAGGAGATTTGCGTCCGCCTGGACTCCAGCTCCGACCCGTAGCCCATGGGCACCGCTTCGCACCACGGTATTGCGTTCTACCCGCGCGCCAGCCCGATCGACCGAGACCCCCCCTTGCCCCGAATCACACACCACATTTCGCTGAACGACCACGGTACCCGCAAATCCCACCTCCGCTTCTCGAACTCCGATGCCGATCGCGGTGTTTCCGCGCAGTGTATTGCCGATGATTTCTTGAGCGCCATTCGCACCGAAAATCCGGATTCCGTGGCCGCGAACTTCGGCCATGCCGTTATCAGAAATTCGGTTGAACTCGATCCGACCGCGGGCCGAACCGTTGAAGAAGGCGATCCCCGCGTCCACGCGCGGGGCCTCTCCCGGGGCGTCGCCGTTCGCGTCGGGGATCGGAGCACCATTGCTGTGAATCCACGAGTTGCGGAGCACATTGTCTTGAGCGTCCGCTCCGTTAACCACGTAACCGTGACGAATACCGCTTCGAATCTCGAAGCCGTCCACCACCACGTGGGACGCAAACGTCGACACGACGGCGTCCGCCGATTGCTCGGCGTCGAGGACCGGCATGCCCGTTCCCGGGCGCGGCCGGACCACGGTGGGCGCGCCAGGTCGGCCACCCATCTCCGGCGAGATCACCGTCGCGGTCGACCGATTGTCGGCTCCCCGATAGAGCTCTCCACCTTCGAGGTAGAGGACGCTCGCAACGTCGGGATCCCCGGTGTAGTTGGCCAGGGCAAACGACAGCGTCGCGCAAGGCGTCTCTCGTGACCGACAGCCGCTTGGTGAATCGTTGGCCGCCGGGTGGCTTGGATTGACGTAGGCCACTTCGCATGCCGCGGTGTCGAGCGGAGCAAAATCCAGGCGCCGCTCGTCGATCACGCCTTCACGAAAACCACCTTCGGTGCTAGCGCGGGAAAACGGGCAGCCGTTCGCGTCGAAGAGATCGACTTCGGCTCGAAAGCGCCGCCCGAGCTGATCCTCGGAAGGTTGGAGGCCGACCCGCCAGGGGAGCTCGACCGTCCGCTCTGCCGCGCCCGCAACCGCGCCGACCCAGCTGTCCACCACCAGGGTTTCCGAGGTATTCCACACCCGGAGACCGATCGTGTGCGCTCCGTCGGCGGGCGCGATCAAGAGCTCGACTCCGGTGTCTTCGCCCTCCGAGTCACTGCACCCGGCGATCAAAAGCCACCCTACGAGGACTCGCCATCGACCCATCAAACTTCAGTGGAGCGTGAGAGCCTTCAGCCGTCAAGACCGAAGGACTTGGCCCAGACAGGGAGCCTTCAGCCGTCAAGACCGAAGGACTTGGCC
>JBCCZL010000376.1:0-9764 GCA_039187775.1 Myxococcota bacterium | reverse complement strand
GCTTACCAAGTTTTTGTAATTCAAGATTTTACCGAACCAGTACAAAATTATTGGTTTGCTGCCATTCCTATGAGAATACGAACAATCGTCTGACGATGTAATTTACTGCAAATTATGGCTCCAATGGGAGCGCCAACTACTACAATAGGAATGGCAGCAAACCAATAATTTTGTACTGGTTCGGTAAAATCTTGAATTACAAAAACTTGGTAAGCGAATCCAGCTAAGGCATTAATTGCCATAACGATAACAGAAGTTGGTGTCGCAATTTTTTCACTGATGCGAAATAGCAACACCATAACAGCAAAAATAAAAATATCAATTCCATTCCCAACTAAGCCGCTAACAATTCCTCCCAAGAAACCAACGGTTAGTAAAATGAATTTTTCTCGGATTGTCCAGATTGGAATTGATAAATTGTATTGTCGGTATCCTTGGTTAACTGCTAACAGAGTGATAGCCAGACTAGTGAGAATTAGAGTGAAATAGATTTTAATTGCATCAGGAGGGAGAAGAGGAGCAAGCCAATCTAATCCCAACCAAACACCAATAATACCAGATAAACTAGTCCATAAAATAATTCGTCCTTCTACTCTAATTCCACTCCCATAAATAGCGAGTGCAGCAGCACTCATACCAACACTTTGAATGGCTAAAGAAAAGATTTTTGCATCATGAGGATTAATATTTAAAACTTTAGTAAAAACTGGGAAAGCAACTGCTCCTCCTCCTAAACTCGTTGCACCAGCAATGATAGAACCGAATAGCATAGTTAAAGAAATTTCCCAGTGCTTGACAATATAACCAAAGGCTTCGTGAATACCAAGTCCCATCAGCCAAATTGTCCATACGGTTAAAGCAATGGGAATTGGAATTAATCGTCGTGAAACTAACATTTTAGTTGAGTATGAATAACTGATATCAAGTTTGTCTAATTATTCCACGATTAAGGTTGCGTTTCACAAGACTAGGATGGTGCCGTACACTGATTGCCTTATTATTACCTTAAAAATTAGTCGAAGTGTCACAGGGTTCCCATTAAAAGTGGTGACCCACCTCCAAAAGGATGAACGCGGGCTCAGTACCGTCGAGTACATTATTCTGCTCTGCTTGATCGCGATCATCGGCCTGGCCGCCTGGAGCACCTTCGGCGAGACGGTGGAAACCAAAGTCGCGAGCGCCGAGGAAGTCATTTCGACCCTCGACGCCACGGGCGTATCGACGGCCGGCGAAGGCGGTGGCGTCGGCATGGCGTCGGGAGGCCTCGGCGGGACTGGTGGAGGCAGTGGCGTCGGAGGCAGTGGCGTCGGAGGCAGTGGAGTCGGAGGCAGTGGAGTCGGTGGAAGCCAGGCCGGAATCGGAGGCAGCGAAAGCGGAGCGGGTGGCTCCTCGGCTGGTCTTGGCGGGACCGGCAATCCTGGCGGCGGGACTGGTAGTCCTGGCGGCGGGAGCGTTGGTCGAAGCGGGCGAAATAACCCGAGGAACGGCAGCTCGTCGATGCGCAACCCGGGCGAGCGCCGGTCGATCCGGGGCAACAGCGAGGGCTCGGCCGGACGCAACCGCGCGCGCGCTGGCGCTGACGCTGACGACTCCGAGTCGGGGGCTCCGCGAAGGAGCGCGGTACGGCGTTTTGCGGCGGGCGTATGGAACGGGGCCACCAACGCGGTCGGCGATACCGCCGGAAGCGTATGGGAGGCGGTGACGGATCCGATCGGCACCGGTCAAGCGATCGGCACCGCGATCGGCGACGCGGTCAGCGATCCGCGCGGCACCGCCATCGCGGTCTATGAGTCGGCGCGCGACACGGCGATCGAGACCTACGAAGCCTGCGCTGGCGACGGGGCCACCGCGGATAGCTGTGGCGAAGTGGTGGGCGCCGCCGCGGCCAACACCGGCATGTCGGCGACCGGCGTAGGAGCGGTCGCCCGCGGAACTCGCGTGGTGAGCGCAGTGCGGCGCGCCAATCGCCGAAACAACGACGATTCGGACGGCGAGCAAGGCGAAGAGCGCACGGAGACGGATCGCGACGAAGGAGCCAACGACAACGACGGCGGCGACGACAGCAACAGCGGCCGCGGCGACGACGACGACAGCGACGGGCCGAGTGACGCTCCCCGCTCGATGACGGTCAGCGACCGTCAGCTCCAGAAGAAGTTCAAGCATGCAGAAGACTTTGGAGTCGAGGGCAACTACAACCGTACCACCGCGGGAGAGTTCCGAGCCGCAATCGACAACCACATCAACGCGCCTGAAACGCAGCGGATCAATGGCACCTACCGCGGTGACCCGGTGGTCCACCACGTGGACCCGAACACGGGCTTGAATGTGATCGAGGACGCCTCCGGGAACTTCGTCAGCGGTTGGCGGCTCAACGCCGACCAGCTCGAAAATGTGACGACGCGCGGAAGCCTGTAGACGCGGCCGACTCAATCGTGCGTATTGGCGAGACGGGCTTTGGCTTCTTTGAGCTTCTGTCGGTAGTCCGGGTGGAAAGGCTCGGTAAGGGACTTCTCAAGGAGCGCCTCGAGGTTCCAGAGCGCGCGCTGGGCAGCCGGCTCGATCCCCGAAACCTCCACGTCGTCCAAATTCGCGAGCCAGTCGTGCAGCACGAGCGCTTCGTCGCGCGATAGCTCGATTCCGATCGGTTCATTCGCCACACCCCCTAATACCCCACCCTAGTACCCCCGTCCCGAAGTTCGTTCGAGGTTGTTGCCCGATCTCGGCAGCCAGCGGTTAGCGGCGCCGGCTGGGGGTTTCGCCGTGGATATGAATGAGCGTCCCGTCGGTCTCTTCCTCGGGATAGACACCGTGCCAGCCTTCGGGAAGCGCCGGCTCGGTCCAGCTGAAGAGCCAGTTCGCATCGCGCGGCGCCATGTTGATGCAACCGTGGCTCTTGGGTCGGCCGAACGCGTCGTGCCAGAAGGCCGCGTGCAGCGCGAAGTTCCCTTCGTAGTACATCACGTAGGGCACGTCATCGACCGAGTAAGGGCCTTGGAGTTCATTGTCGGCGTCCATGGTTCGGGTCAGATGTTTGACGTTGATCCGAAACGTTCCCCCAGGGGTTCGATGGTCCGCATCTTCGACCCCCGGACGGAGCACGATCCCGCTAGAGATCAGCGTGGCGAACACCGGCCGGGTTCCCCGATACGCCACCAAGGTTTGGCGCTCGAGATTCACATCGACCCACTTTTCATCTTCCGACACCCCCTCCGGAAGGGTGGGAAGCGGGGCAAAATAGGCATCGGACTCGCGTAGCAATCGGCCTTCGGGCGCCATGAGAAACGCGGTCCCGTCGTGCTCGATTCGGCCGGCGATCGGAATCGGGGTCCGCGGGGGATAGCTTCGGCTCCGTCCGATTCGTCCGTTTCGCTCGGTAAAGTACGGCAACGCCCGACGGAGGGCAAAGGCCACCCCGATGAGCTCGGGCACGTCGACTTCTTCTTCCTCGCCGGGCGATGCTGCCTCGGCCGGCGTGCCCTCTTCCGTGTCATCCAGTGCCGGGAACGCGAACACCGCGTCGTCAAACGTGGCCCCGGTGTAGTCGCTACCCTCGCGCTCGCCGAGCCAGAGCCGAGGAACCAGCGACCCCTGAAGCGTCCGCCAATATCCGCGATTTCCGGTGCGGACCGGCCGGTCGAGGCTCACGTAAAAGCCACGCATCAGGTGACGACGGAGCAGGCCACGACGATAGCGAAGGTCATCAAGGCGCGGTGGCGGTTCGGGCTCCGCCTCTTCCGCATCTTCCGCCGGCGCGGTTTGACCTTCGACTCCACCGATCCCCGCGGGCACCGACGCCGCCTCTTGCGGCGCGTCGGCCGGGGGAGGAGTCGGCGCGGCCTCCACTTCGGTATCCTCTCCCTCTTCGGGTTCGGTTCCGGGAATCACGTACCCTTCGTGTTCGACCGCTTCCTCGTCGGTGGGGAACCGTCGGTACACCGGCGTCATGTCGCGGCGGGCGTAACCGTAGCGGTAGGGAAGACGCGCCTCCCGATCAGGCTGGGGCCCCGGCCGACGCGGAACCCGATCCCCGTGAAACGGAATCATGTGGGGGGCGCAGACAAAGCCGCCACCCTCGAGCTCATAGAACCCCTCGACGCAGTCCTCGTCGGCTTCATCGGTGCTTCGGAGACGCTCGCTCGCGCTCATGAGGAGTGCCCCGGCGCGAAGGTAACCGATGCGACGGCCGGTGGTGTGCGGCGCTTCGCGGACGGTCACGACCCACCGCTTCGTGTAGAGGCGTGGCGGTGGACCCTCCGGCTCCGGTTCTGGTTCCGGTTCGACCGCCAGGGGTTCCGCCGCGGTCGGCTCGGGATCGGGCTCGAGCACCTCGGGTGCCGTGTCGGAAGGCTCTTCGCCGCACGCCCAAACACTCAGGCACACGAGCAACAGAAAGGGAACATGGGCTAGAGCTTTCACGACAGACTCGGCTCGGCCGTGATTCCATGGGGACGAGGGTCCGTCAAGCCCGCATCGCCGTCGCGAAGGAGGCCCCACCGCTAGCGCGTGGTGGAGAGCTCGGCTTCGGCCACCGCTTCGAGCTCTTCCACCGCGACATCTTCCGGAGCCTCGACCCGCACTGGTAGCACCCGGCTTCGGCGCTGGGCATCGAGTATCACGTGTTCGAGACCCCTAGCAGGCTAGAACCCGATCTCGAGATCCGCGCTCCCGTAGTGGGCCGACGCGGTCTGAGCGGCGAACACTTTGCTCCGAAGGCTGTAGCGAAGGCCGAGCTGTACATTGTCGTACGCAAATACAAGCCCGGGTCGAAAGACGCCCGAAAGAGGCCGCAGACCGAGGGGTTGCTCGTTGGCGCCGTCGACAAAGAGGTCTGTCACGGTAACACGAACCACTCCCCCAAGCGACAAGTAGATTCGCAACCCCGAAGTGCCCCGATCGGCGACGACCACGGGCTCCCGAATGTCGAAGCTCACCCCATCCTCCAGGTGGAGACCGATATCGATGGTGGCGCTCAGGGTGAGCCGGTTCCTGACCGAGCCCACTTCGACCCCGAGCCCGGACGCAAGCCGAAGCCCAAACTCCGTGCCGAGGTCGACCCGAACCTGAGCCGCGTACCCGGCCCACGCCTCGATCGCTGGGCGATTGCTCAACTGGTGCGGCCAGCCGGTCGGCTCGTCCGCCGGCACAATCATATGCGCGAGCTCTTGGACCTGCTCGGCGAGGGCCGCGGGTCCCACCACGCCCAGTCGCACTCCTCCACCGACCGCGCGATCCGCCTCGGTATGAATCACGCTGCCGCGGGCATACAAGAACCCCGCCCACGGTCGATCGAACACCTGGTCCTCGGCGATCTCGATATAGCGGGGCGTGTAGATCTCTTGACCGACAAGGACTCGAATCCGCAGCGGACCGTCGCGATAACCGGCGCCGAGAAACAATCCGCTGGTGTAGTAGCGATCCGTCGACACCAGGAGATCGTTGTCAAAGCCGACGATGAGGGAGTCTTCGGCGGCACCCGCCGAGGGCACGGCGGCGAGTAGGCCCGTGACCAGCGCCCATGCGATGACCGCGCGCCTCATCCCGAATGTGTGGAGCTCACCGTCGGCACCGGTACCCCTTCGTGGTGGCTTCCCCGTGATGACATAGGGTGGCGGTTTCTCGGAAGGCAGGCTCACACCGTCTTCAAGGAGCCGGGACGATCCGACACACTCGAATGCGCGCCAACAGAATCGCTAGTCGCAGCCGATCCGCATCCGGTCGGCCACGATCTCGTCGAGGTAGAGCGGCTGCATCACCTGCAGGCCGGAAGACCGAAGAATGCCCACCTCCAGAGTGGATAGATCGTCGCCCGGGGGCTCGACGTCGGCCATCGGCACCTCGACCGCTGGGGCTCCGTTCACAAAGAGCGCAAGCGTCGGGTCACCTCCCGCCGCTTCGACGACCCCGAGTTCGATGCAGCTCCATTCATTTGCGGCGATCGGATCGGTCGCCGCCGCAAGCATCGCCCCGTCCGCAGCGTGTTCGAGGAAGAGCGCCCCCGTCCCGGTGACCGTGATGCGCACGCCGTGCTCGTGGTTCTCCTCGCGCTCGATGAGCCCGAGAAAGGAGACTTCAGAAGCCGGGCTGGTGTTGGGGGGGTAGAGATAGAGCCGGACGTAGCGGGACCCCGCGTCCCCGCCACCGAACACTCCCGTCACGAAGTGCGCATCGGCGGGCCGCTGGTTCGAGTTGGCTCGGAACTCGGTGGAGTTGGCTCCGCGATACACCGGTGACTGGACCAGATCGAAATCGCCCGCCGGGTTGGGCGTCGAGTTCCAGCGGCAGCCGACGCTGAGCTCCCCATCGCAGGGGATCTCGAAGCCATCGCAGAATGACTTTCGGACGAAGTCCATCTCATCGCAGCTCGTGCTATCGAGCTCGGACGCCGGGCACGGCACACGCACGGGGGCACCGCCGGGAGGCCCGGGCTCGAGGCAAGCGCTCACGCAGCTGCCGGCTTCGCAGGTCTCCTGGCTTCCGCAGACCACGCCCCCGCAGTTCGCATCGAAGAAGAGCTGGATCTCCCGGAGCTCGTCGGCCACGAAGGCGCCGGCCGCGCGTTCCGTCCCGAGGATTGCGTTGGCACTGTCGACCAGGATCGCCTCGACTTGAAACCGTCGAGTCGCGTCGCCCCCCAACGGAAGGAGCGAGATTTCTAGCGGCCACCCCCGAGCACCGGGATCGGCGAGGGCGACCGACACGTCGCTGCTCTCCGGACCATCGGGCCCGGTCACGGTGATCTGAACGCGATCGCCGACTTGGCGCAGCGAGTCCGCGGCATCCACGATCACGAGCACCTGCGTGGGGGTGGTGTCGCTGCAGCCCACGAGCAGTAGGAGAACCGCGAATCCCCTCACGGCCCCCTCAAGACAGAAAAGGTCAGGCCGGTGTTCGGCTCGACCGGTTCTGAGTCGCTCGGCAAGAGGAACACCAACGCGGTGACCAGACCGGCGGCGACCACCGTACCGCCCGCGATCCACACCCAGAGAGGAACCCCTCCGCCATCGCTGCGTTGCCGATCGAAGCGGAGCCGGACCGTCTCCCCGGGGCTGACCTCGACTTCCCGGGTCCGAAAACTTCCGTCGGGCTCGGCAAGCCTGACCGAATGGACGGTGGGAGGCACTTCGAGGTCAAGGGTTCCCCGTCCCTCGCTTTGGCCTACGATTTCGATGCGTGCATCCGGGTCATCCGCGTGGACGACGATTCTCCCCCACGTTCCCGGAGAGAGACGAAGCTGGAGCCGTTCGGTGCGCCCTGACTCGAGCCGAAGTTCCCCTTCGCGACGGGAAAACCCTGGCGCCTCGGCCGCTACGATGACGGTGCCCGGATCGACGCTCACGGTGAGCCGCCCCTCCTGCGTTTCGCCGACCGACCGATCGTCGACGAACACTTCGGCCTCCACATCGGCGTCGACCTCGACCGCCAGGGTCGCCAACGTTTGCGTCGCGAGCTCGAGTTCTGCGACGAGGGCAGCCCGCTCCTCTACTCCGAGGGCACCGCTCGGTGGATCATCCCGAAGGCTCTCCAACGTCTCGATCGCCTCGGTGGCTCGACCGAGGTGGCGAAGTCCTACCGCGAGGTTAAAGAGCGCCGGCGCAGTCCGCTCGCATCGAATCGATGCCTCAAGCTTCGCGACGCCGTCCTCGAATCGACCTTCCTGAAGCGCCGAGGAGCCGAGTTCGAACTGCTCGCGGGCGCATGCCTCGGCCGATGCCGCTCCTCCGATCATCAGCACAAACGCGCTCGCGGCGACGAGCTTGCGGCTCAATCTTGGCCCCATATCCACGGGACCGTCGGTACCTCAGTCATGCTCATCGGACTTGCTGGCCGCGGACGCACCGGTCCTCGGCGAGGCCGACGGCTCATGGCAGGGGCGTCTTGGGCATCCGACTCGACGGCACCCGGCATCGGCTCGACCGAGTCGATGGGGTCGACGGTGTCGATGGGGAGAGCCTCATCCTCGAGAACGACCGGTTCTCGGTCCACCGTTGCGAGTTCGACGACCGCGGGGGTCGACGGGGCGAGTTTTTCGACGGCCGTCGGGCGAGAGGAGGCCGATCGAACCCCGAAGAATGCGCCGATCCCCCCAACTAGGAGAAGGGCCGAGATCCCGACCGCAAACCACCCGCTTCGCGACGTCGGAGGACGCGTGGCTTCCGTATCCTCGACCAGCCGGAGCCGCGTCTCCTCGGCCGACCGGAGCGCCTCGTCTCGGGTCCGTCGGACATCCGCGCAATGCTCTTCGAGATAGTCGGTCAGCGTGTAGGGATCCTCCACCATGGTCAGCTCGGCGAGCACCCCGTCGAGTTGCCGCGACACGTCGCGGGCGGTGGGCGGACGCTCGTCCGGATCTTTGGCGAGCAGCTGAAACAACAGGTCGACCAGCGAGGGCGGCACCGCCGATCGGTAGTCATCGATGTCCGGCGCCGGTTGGTGAAGGATCCGTTTCGCCGTTGCCGCGGGATCCGCATCCCGATAGAGGCGACACCCCGCAAGCAGCTCGAACAGTACGACGCCGAGCGAAAAGAGGTCACTTCGCCGGTCTGGCGTATCGAACCGCAGCTGCTCGGGCGTCATGTAGCCGGCCTTGCCTTTGAGCAGGCCCGTGGTGGTCTGCGTCAGTCGGTCGAACGCCTTGGCGATGCCGAAGTCGCTCAGTCGAGGAACCCCATCGAAACCCACGAGGATATTCTGCGGACTCACATCTCGATGGACGAGCTCAAGGGCGGTCCCTTCGGGGGTTCGAAGCTCGTGAGCGGCGTGGAGCGCCTCGGCCACGTCTCGGATCAGGCGAACGCAGATCTGCACCGGGATCGGCGCGGTCTCGGCGCGGCGAAGAAGGTCCTGGGCGGTCAGCCCATGCACGTAGTCCATCACGAGGAAGGGGCCCCGATCGTCCCGACCGAAGTCGAGCACGCTCACGATGTTGGGGTGGCGCAGCAACCCCGCGATCCGGGCCTCGTCGAGGAACATCGCTTCCATCGTCGCATCGTCGCGGTAGAGCTCTTTGAGGCGCTTGACCGCATAGAGCCGACGAAAGCTCTCCTCTCGACGCACCGCGAGCTCGACGGTGCCCATGCCGCCGGAGCTGATGAGGGAGACTCCGTGGTAGCGCCGTGCGTCGGCCACGACGTCAGTATAGTCCAGCGCCGGCACCGAGGCGCAGTCCGTCACTGAGCCCGGCGAAGAAAGAGGGGGCAGTGCGAGCATGCCCGACGCGCCCCGGTCACCCCACCCTGGGGAGGAGAGTCATCGAACGATGCCCGTGGCGGCTTCGGTCGCCGTGCCTTCGTTCGCACCAAAGGAAACGCCGTCGACCCCGACCGCGCGAATTGCGGCCAGAACCGCGCGCGACGTGCTCTGCCCGCCGCCTCGGATGTGCTGATCCCCGGCGAGCCGACCACCCCCTCTTCCAAACAAAACGATGGGAATGTTGCTCCCCTGATGGGCTCCGCCTTCGCTCACTTCGGAGGTACCAAGGATGCAGCAGTAGTGGAGCAGGCTCTCCGCCCCGCAGGGCGTATCCCGCAGCTTCTCGATGAGCTTGGCGAACTGGCGGAACATGAACACGTTGATCTCGTGCACCGTGGACTGCGGACCGTCGTGGGTGATGTCGTGAAACTGCCGATCCGTACCCACCTGCCAGAAGATCGTGCTTCCCTGGTGCTTGATGAACTGTAGGCTGAATACACGGGTCACATCGCAGGCGAAGGCCAGACGGAGGATCTCCGCCATCGCGTCGTGGGTCTCCTCGAGCGGCTCACGCG
>JBCCZL010000375.1:0-9780 GCA_039187775.1 Myxococcota bacterium | reverse complement strand
GCGGCCAGCTCGGCGCGGTCTCGTCGGTGGTCGCCGTGACGAGTTCGATGACCGGGGAGCTGTTCTCCGCGGCGTCCACGGCAACGACACCCACCCGATACTCGGTGGCTTCGTCGAGATTCGGAAGGCGGACGGTGTGCTCTGTGCCCTCGACGCTCTCGATCACATTGCCGTTGAGGTAGATCCGATATCCAGTGACCTCGCGGTTGTCTTCGGCGGCCGACCAGCGAAGCTCGAGGGCGTCGACGGTGGCCTCGGCGAGTTCGAGCTCGGCGCTGCCCCAGCTTGGGGCTTCTTCGTCGGCACAGCCTCCGAGCACGAGGGCCGAAGCGACAACGACGCGAGTTCGCGAAGAAAAGTCCATTCGTGAGGGCTACCCCAAACCCTTCACCGATGCCAGCCGGCCGCCCTCCGCTATCAAACCCAAGGGGTGGCTAGCGACCGGCTCGAACCAGGTGGCCCGGACGTTCGCCAGTAAACTCGCCGTCCTCGGTGATCGACACCCCGCCCACCAGGGTCGCTCGATAGCCGGTCGCCCCTTGGAGTAGGCGCTTTCCGCCGCCGGGAAGATCCGCGTGCATCTCCGGCGGCCGAAGGCCCAGCTGGTCGAAGTCGATGACGTTGAGGTCCGCCTTCTGGCCTGGCGCGATCGTGCCGCGGTCCTCGAGACCAATGAACCGCGAGGTGTCGTGGGTCTGCATCTTCACCACGCGTTCAAGGCCGAGTCCACCGTCCTCTTCTGACCGTCCCCAGTGCGAAAGTAGGAACGTGGGAAAGCTCGCATCACACACCGTGCCCACGTGCGCTCCGCCATCGCCCAACCCCGGCAGCGCCAACGGGTGGCTGAGCATGCGCTTGACCACATTGAGGTTCATTTCGGTGTAGTTGTAGAGCGGGAAATAGAGGAGCGCTTTCCCGTCCTGCTCGAGAAGCGCGTCGTACACCGCGGCGAGGACCGGCTGATTCGAAAGCTGCGCCTGGTAATAGACGCAATCCGACGGCGGCGGCTCGTAGTTCGGATTCTCGCCGAGCCGATAGAGGCGCATCGCGATCAGGTCGATCTGAGCAAGGAGCTGATCCGCCAACGGAGGAATCGAACTCCCGTCTCCAGAGACCCGCTCGGACGTTTCGGTCAGAAGGACGCGCTTGAAGTCGGGGTCGCGCATCTTCGCCACCCGCTCGGCGAGCGGCAGATTGGAAATCGACTTGTACGAGGGGAACCCCATGAACGGGTGAAAGGTCGCGTCGAGCCCGAGCATCACTCCGATCGCCCGCGCGGCAGTCTGAAGGCGAATCACATGGCCCGCCGCCGTGGCCTTCTCCGCACGGCGCGTGATCCACTCCCACTGCTTGGGCGACTGATCCCGCTGAAGAAGCGAAATCGACAACCGATGTCCGTCACTCGCGCGCGCCATCCGCTCGAGCAAGTCAAACTCGGCGTCAAAGCGGTCGTCGGATTCGGTCATATCGAAGTCGGACACCGCCTGGAGCACGCCGTGGCCAAGGCCCGCAAAGGCGCGCGCAATGCCTTCAAGCTCGGCGCCCGCCGCGTCTGACGCTGGGGTATGGTCGCCGTGCTTCGTTCGATGGTTATCGGTTCGACCGGTGCTGAACCCGCAGGCCCCCGCTTCGAGCGCCTGTCGCGCCAGGGTTCGCATCGCTTCGATGTCGGCTTCGGTCGCGTCACCGTTGGCCACCGCACGCTCGCCCATCACGTAGACTCGAAGCGCGTCGTGGGGCACCTGAGCGAGGAAGTCGACAGTGTGGGGAATGCGATCGATCGCCTCCATGTACTCGGGGAACGACTCCCAGTCCCAGCGGAGGCCCTCGTAGAGCGCGGTTCCAGGAATGTCCTCCACGCCCTCCATCAGCTCGATGAGACGCTCCCGATCTTTCGGTCGCACCGGGGCGAAGCCGACCCCGCAGCTTCCGAGAACACAGGTCGTGACCCCATGCTGCGACGACGGGGCCATCTCTTCATCCCATGAGATCTGCCCGTCATAGTGCGTGTGAATGTCGGTGAACCCCGGCGTGACGACCGCGCCCTCGGCATCGATGGTGCGCTTTGCTCGGCCGCTGACCTCTCCGACTTCGACGATCCGCCCGTCCTTGACGGCGATGCTGCCCACATATCGGGGCGCGCCGGTCCCATCCACCAAGGTGCCGTTGTCGATTCTCAGGTCGTACATCCGCTTCTCCGTTCTCAAAACGCGCCGTTGACAAGGCCATCGTAGCGCCCTTAACCAGTCGGTCAAACCGATCGGTTAACAAACATGCTAGAATCGTGCAAATGGGTGAAACACAGCAGAAATCTCCAAAATCTCGAGTTGGGCGGAAACGCGAGTCTCGTGAAACCGCCTCGGTGCGCGATCGTCCCGAAAAGGCGCGGCAGATTCAGCAGGCCGCCGAGGAAATGCTCGAAGAAGGTGGACTTCGCGCGCTCAGTGCCCAGGCGATCGCCCGCCGCGCCGGCGTCAACAAGGCGCTCTTGTTCTACTACTGGGGAAGCACCGAGGCGCTCCTCGCGTCGGTACTCGAAGACTACTACGCGCGCCACAAAGCGAGCCTCATGGGGGCCTTCGACGAAGGCGGTGACCTTGGGACGCGGCTTCGCCGGTTTGTTGATCGTTACTGCGACTGGATGGAAACGCATCGCGCGTATGCACGCGTGGTGCAGGAGCAGGTCGCGGGAGGCGGGGTGCATCTACCGATCGTGGCCCGCCACTTCCGCGACATCTTTGAATGGAGCGCGAACGTATTCGAAGGGGTGCTCCCCGAAGACGGCCCGCTCTCGGTTCGTCACTTTCATCTGTCGTTCTCCGCCGCGGTGATCAACTACTTCACGTATGCGGCGACGGTTCCCGAACTGTGGGATGGTGATCCCTACGCGCCGAAGCAACTCGCGGAACGCCGCGCGCATCTTCACTGGCTCGTCGAGACCTGGCTGGCGGCGCTCGATCAAGAGAGCCCGAACCGTCCGAGACGGTAGACGAGGGCGGCTTCTCCGGCGTCGCAAACCTCAGCCGCGAAGGGTGATGAAAGAGCATCCGTATGAGACCAGACGCGAGATGCTTCTAAGATCTCAGGCTTCTATCGGCCCTTGCGTTTGTCGCCGAGCTGGTAGGATCGGCCGCATGCCGCTCGCTCCCTGCCCAGGCTGTCGTCGCCACGTCTTTCAAGGTTTGCCGTGTCCGTTCTGCGCGGCTTCGCTGCCGCTCGTGGGCGGAATGCTCTTGGTTGCAACCGGCTGCAGCGATTCGACCGCGGTGCCGGTTTATGGAGGGCCGCCGCCGGAGGACATGCCGCCGTGGGAGGAGATGCGGCCAGCGGAAGTCGAAGGAGACGAGCAAGGGTCCTCCGACACCGACGAAGAAGATCCGGATGACGGCGCCGACGTCGACGAAAACGGCGAGATCGACGAAGCCAGCGAGCAAGACATGAACCCCGAGGGAGAGAGCGAATGAGCCTGACCGTCTATCACTACGCAAAGTGCAGCACTTGCAAGAAGGCCATCAAGTGGCTCGACGCGCGGGGCCTCGAGTACAAGCTGATCGACATCGTCGAAAAGCCACCGAGCAAGAGCGCGCTCAAGAAGATCGCCAAGGCCGCGGATCTTCCTCCGACCAAGCTCTTCAACACGTCGGGCATGTCATACCGCTCAGGCAACTTCAAAGAGAAGTCAAAGAGCATGAGCGCCGACGAGATCTTCACGGCCCTCGCCGCCGACGGGAAGCTCATCAAGCGTCCACTCGTCTCGGGCGATGGCGTCGCGCTCGTGGGGTTCAAGGAGCCGACTTACGAGGACGCCCTTGGGTAGAGCGGAACAGCGCACCGCCGGCATCGTGATTCAAGAGCTTAGCGGGGCTGGTCAGGTGACGAGTGACCTCGCGCCGATGTGCAGACAATGATTTCAGCAACTTACCGATCGTGGTGGGGCAATTAGTTACCTCGTCCCCGGTTGTTGTGTAACGGATTTGGGGTTGCGGCATAGCGCTCTGGTGGAGGGTGCATGATGCGCACGAAGAGTTGGCCCGACCTTGGGCGGCGACGTTTTATCCATTGCTCGCTGTGTTCGAGCATGGCGGGAGCCTCGATCGCGTCGACACTCGCGGGCTGTAGCGATGACGAGCCCCTGGGGATGCCCTCTCCCGATGCTTCGCCGGATGCGGGCGGGCCAGATAGCGCCGCCGACGCGACGCCGGACGCCACGGGACCGGAGTGTACCGACCCGTTTGCCAACGGCACGATGCTCGGGGCGGTTCCATTCATCAACGAAGACATCCCGCTGAACCAGCGGCTCGGTCAGGGCTGGGACGGCCGGCTCTACACCGATCTTTCAAATCTCGACGGCACGAACTTCGTGGTGAACAACGACGAGTTCTACATTCGCACGTTCTACCCGGACCGATTGGTGCCCCCGGCGGACTGGACGATTCAAGTCGGTGGGCTCGTCGATGGACCCGCCAGCATTCGCCTCGCCGACCTTCTTCCCCAGGTCGTCGACCAGGGCGTTCATGTGCTTGAGTGCTCGGGCAACGGTCCTCGGGGCGGCTTTGGGCTGATGAGCTCCGCCCAGTGGGCCGGCATTCCCATCATGGATGTCCTCGACCGGATCCAAATTCAACCCGCCGCCACGCGAGTCCTAATCTCGGGGTTCGACGACCATTCGGTGCCCTCGGCGGGCAACCATTCGACGCCCGGCGCCGCGTGGATCTTTACCTTCGAAGAGCTCGCAGCCGCCGGAGCGTTCCTTGCCACCGAAATGAACGGCGTCCCGCTTCCCCCGGATCATGGCGACCCCGTGCGACTCTACGTGCCGGGCTGGTACGGCTGCACCTGCATCAAGTGGGTGAACGAGATTCGGCTCGTGGACGACGACGAACCCGCAACCTCTCAAATGATGGAGTTCGCCACCCGAACCCATCAGACCGCCATTCACGCGCTCGCCCGCGACTACCTGCCCGCGTCGATGGACCAGGCGGCGATGCCGATTCGGGTCGAGAAGTGGAACGTCGAAGGTCAGATCGTGTACCGGCTCGTAGGCGTGATGTGGGGCGGCTATGAGCCCACGAGCGCCCTCGGTTTCAGCTCAGGCCGGGGCGATTTCACGCTCGTCGACACCTGTCCCCCGCAGACCCAGAACGCCACCTGGACGATGTGGCAGCACGCCTGGCGTCCGTCGGCGGTCGGAGAGTACCGACTTCTTTTAAGCGTGGACGACCCCGCGATCCCGACGCGCCGCCTCGACTCCGGGTTCTACGCCCGGGAAGTATTCATCGACGAAGTCTGATCCGGCGCTACCGCACTACCCGAGCCGGGCTCGCGCATCGTGAAATTCTCGGACGATGTCCTCCACGATGGCGCCGATCGGCTTGACCTCGTCGATGAGCGACACCCCTTGGCCAGCGCTCCAGATATCTTTCCACCGCTTGGCCGCTTCCGGGCTCCGGTCCGGCGTGGTTTCGTCGGGGATCGTCTGCTGGAGGAAGTTCGCGTGAATGCCTGAAATCTTGTCGGTGTAAACCACATCCTCGTGGGTGCTCTTCACCACGAGTTCTTTGTACCGGGCCTCGGCGCCACACTCTTCCGACGCAATGAACCGCGTGCCCAGATAACAAAGCTCCGCGCCAAGGCTAAGCGCCGCCGCCACTTGGGCACCCCCGCTGATGCAGCCCGCGGCCACCACAGGGACCGAAAGATGACCCCGAAGGTACGGAAGGAGCACGTAAGGATTGATCGTCCCGGCGTGACCGCCCGCGCCCTGACTCACGCCGATGATCGCGTCCACGCCCGCCGCCTCGGCCTTTTTGGCGTGGCGCAGATTGATCACGTCGTGCAGCACGGTGGCGCCTCGGGCGTGCGCCGCTTTGGCGATCTGGGTGGGGTTTCCGTAGCTCGTGATCATCACCGGCACTTCGTATTCGAGGCACAGCTCGACATCTCGCTGAAGACGCTCCGGCGCGGTGAGGCCAATGGTCACATTGATGCCGAACGGCTTGTCGGTCTTTTGGCGAATCCACTGAAGGTCCGCCTCGAGCTTTTCCGCCGTTCTCGCGTTGAGACTCGGCATCGCGCCAAGGATTCCTGCTTCGGCCGCAGCGACGATCATCTCCTTGTTGCTGATGATGAACATCGGTGCGCACACGATCGGATACTTGAGGCCGAGGCGCCGGGACAGGGGAGTCGAAAACTCAGTCACGAGCGGAACTCTACCCGGTCGTCTTGAAATTTCCTGCCCTGCATTGGGTTTTTGACCCTATCTCTCGCGTTCCCACGTCAGGGGTATTGACCTTCCGATGGATTCACCCATTTCTTTAACTATGGGTCCCGACGAGCGACGCCGTCCAAAACTCGAGGCCGAAGTCGAGCGCTTGAGCCTCGAGCTCGCCGCCTATGACAAAGAGCGGCGGTTCATGCCGAAGCTCGCTTGGAGTGCCCTTCTCGCGATTCCCGCGTTCTTTTTGAGCCCGCTCATCGGCTTCGCGGTGCTCGCGGCAGCGATCGCACTCGTCATCACCGGGCTCTACCTGGTCGAGGTCCGGCGACGGGAATGCGCAGGAAACATCCGTACGACAAAAGCTGAACTCGACCGCCTCGACGCGCTCAAAAAGCGCGCCGCCAAGGTCACGGCGTAACGTTTAGCTGAGACCGTACTTCTTCATCCGTCGATACAGGGTGGGGCGGGAGATCGGCGTAGGCGAAGCGCTTCGTTACGCGATCCTCCGCGGCTTCGACGAATAGCAGGTTGCTGCAAAAGGCCCCGCGGGTGAGCTTCGTGACGGTGTCGCACGCCCGAGCCGACGAGGACTAGCCGAGCCATTTTGAGGAGGCAGGCCACAGGCCGGTCGGGGGTGCGAGCGGTGCCCGCGGTGGAGGCGCGTGCGGAGTTTTGCAGCAACCTGCTGCTAGCGCTCAGGACGGGCGGCCGTAACCGAGATCGCTCATCAGATCTTCTTCTCGGAGATCGATCAGGTCCGACAGCGTCGGGCGACCAAGCGGACGCCGAAACGCCCGACGCGGCGTTCGCCCACCCAGCACATCGTCGAAGAATGCCGGCCCGAGACGCCACAGCGAATCGCGGAACTTCGGCCGGAAGAATCCAAAGTGGCCGATATGGTCGGCCCCGACATCGGCGGGCGCGACCCGGTCGTGCACCAGCGGCGCGTTCCGAAGCCGCCGGACGAGCGCACGAACGGAACGCGCGGGTGCCATATCATCGTCGGTCACGCTCACGAGCGAGATCGGCGCGCGGAACGACGCAAAGTTCTGATCCGCATCGTCCTCGTAGCCCCCGAGGTAGTCTGGGTGACGGCACCACTTCGCCCACTCGAGGGCCACGCCCTTGGGCAGATCGTGCTTGAGGCCAAGCCAACCCGGGAGATACCCGAACGCGTTGCTCGCCACCGGGAGGGCGCCGTAGAGGATCATGAATAGCCGGGCGCGTTCAAGGGCGCTCGGCCAATGGCCGAGATAGCCAAGCTGGGACGCGACGAGGAACGCTCCGTCGACTTCTCGAAGCTCCGGGGCAAGCCCCAGCGATTGTCCGCCAAAGCTGTGGCCCACCAAAAACGTCGGCAGCGTGTTGTCGAACGCCCGCGTTGTCTCGAGCGCGGCGACCGCGTCCTTTCGGGCCCAGTCGGCCATCCGAGCCCGAAAACCCACCAGCGAGTCGGGACGTGAATCGCCGATTCCACGGTAATCGAACGTCACCACGCGGTGCCCCGCCCGCGCGAGGTAGGCGGCAAACGGCGCGTAGTAACGCTGAGGAACCGCGGTCGCGCCGAGAACGAGCACCTGCGATCGCGCTTCGGCGAACGGCTCGAACCGGGTGCCTCCGAGAACCACTCCATCGCCTGCGTGGATCGAGATCGGCCGCGCTCCGTCGCTCACTTCTGCATGCATTTGATCTCCGGCCATGGTTTCCTCCGCTGTTCGCCCTTAGACTTTCGGTCGATATCGCGACGGTGCCAACGAAACGAACCGCAGGGCGGCCCTGCGAAAACGCAGCTGATGCTCGATTGGAATGATCTCAAACACTTTCTCGCGGTCGGGCGCGAGGGCAATCTTGCACGCGCCGGCGCCTCTTTAGAGATTGCCGCAACGACCGTCGGCCGTCGGGTGAGCGCCCTCGAGGAGCAAATCGGCACGCGACTCTTTGACCGAACGCCGGACGGTTGGATCCTCACTGCATCGGGCCGTGACCTCATGCCCCGCGCCGAACGGATCGAGAGTGAGGCCATCGCGGCGGAGCGCGTGTTG
The DNA here is from genome assembly GCA_039187775.1 of Myxococcota bacterium. Taxonomy (GTDB): domain Bacteria; phylum Myxococcota_A; class Polyangia; order Polyangiales; family JBCCZL01; genus JBCCZL01. Next base: position 1,521 of record JBCCZL010000375.1, on the reverse strand, counting down.
TGTGCGGCGGTGGACGAACCACGCGGCGAGGTGCGGCTGACGGCAACCGAGATGCTCGCCACGCGGTTCATCGCTCCGCATCTGCCGAGGTTTCGCGAACGCTATCCGGAGATCGAGCTCGACCTGATCTGCACCAACAAAGTCATGAGCCTCGCGCGACGCGAAGCCGACATCGCCCTTCGTCTTTCGCGTCCACGCGAAGATGGACTAGTGATTCGGCGACTCGGTCAGATCGACGTGGGCCTCTATGCGTCGCAGGACTACCTCGAAGCCCACGGTCGGCCCGACGACCCGGAGCGCTCGCTCGCCGGCAAACACCTCGTGCTCTTTCGCAAGAACCGTCACTTCAGCCGAGAGAACGAGTGGCTCGAGGCGCGTGGCGACGGGGCTTCGGTGGTGTTGCGGAGTAACTCGGTGAGTTCGGTGTACGCGGCGATCACATCGGGACTCGGCGTGGGGCTGCTCCCTCGGATCGTGGCGGAGCGGAATCCAACGCTCGAGCGACTTCAAACCGAAACCGCGCCCGAGCCGCGCGAGATCTGGCAGAGCGTCCACCGAGACAATCGCGACTCCGCGCGCATTCGCCCGGTCCTTGACTACCTCGTTTCGATCCTCACCCCGTACTGAGCTCTGATCAACCGTCCGGTCGCCCCCCCGGCGGGAAGGACGGTTGGCGTACATCGCTGTTCATTCGGTGACTGCCACCGAGGCGTGCCGGTGCGTGGCTTTGGTAGCACTACGCTCGAATTCATTGAGGAACGTTGGCTCGGAGCCATGCCGCCGCGAGCTCACGGAAAGGGCACACCGGTTGCGATGGCGATCGGCCATGCCCCTTACTTTCTTTCGCTCTTCTGGTTTCTCCTGTTCACGAATTGCTTTGGTTTTTCTTGCGTCGATCCTATCGGTGGGTTCGCTCTCCGCATGCCGTTCACGCCGAGTGGCCAACCGCGCCTGGATCGCCGGTGGGACCGTCGGCTCCGCCTCGGCCGGAGGCGACGACGGCCCCAGCGAGGCGGTCTACGGCGCGCAGATGATGTTGGCCGGCGCCGATACCAACGACGATCAAACGTTTTACGGTCGGGTCGACATCGCCACCGGCGGGGGCGGAGGCAATGGCATGTTTGAACAGCGTCTCGATCTGCAGTACGGGTTCGCAGCCTTCGACGCCCCCCACCATCTCTTCGCTCGCGCAGGAATCCACGAAGCGATCGAAGTCAACTCGGTCAATCGCTACCTGTCCTTCGAGCTCCCGACGCTGTTCTTCGGCTACCAGTACCACGGCACGTCGACAAAGGACTCGCTCCACTTCGATATCGGGCCGCGCCTGTCCCTTGCGTGGGCCGGCCAAGCCTCGGCCGAGGGCCGCGACATCAACTTCGTGGCCGCGCCCGGCGTCGGGGGAGGAGTCAGCATCTTTGGCGAGCTCCTGTTTCTCGAGGGCTCGGCCATGACCTACTTCGATGACCAGCGACTCTTCGTCCTTCGGGGAACCGCCTGCATCTCGCTGCTTGGGACCGTATG
>JBCCZL010000374.1:0-9825 GCA_039187775.1 Myxococcota bacterium | reverse complement strand
GCGCCGTGGTCGCGATAGCGATTCTGTTTTCGGTGGTGGCGACCTGGTTTCAAGAACGGCGCCTCTCGGAACTATCGGCGCGTCAGCTCGCCGCCCTCGAGAAGTTGGCCGACGGAAGCACCGCGCTTCCCGACGCGGCCAAAGCGCTGACCGCGGCAACCGAGCGCCTGGACGCGCTCGAGCCGACCCTCGACGGTCTGGAACAGCGCTGGACCGAGCAACAGCACGCAAGCCAGACGGCCCTGACCGAAGCCGTCCGAGGCGCCTCCGAGGAGCTCCATCAACGTCTTGGAAACGCGATCGACGATGTGGTGAAGCAGACGGCTGCGGCGGTGGGTCCGCTGGCCAAGGAAGCGGTGTCCGGAACGACGCGCGCGGCTTCCGGCGAGGTCCGAAAAGCGCTCGCCTCGATGGCCGAAGAGCAGCGGGCCCAGCGTGCCGCGTTCGACGGTGAGCAGGCGGAAGTCCGAGCCGCGACCCGAGAGATGGCCGAGCACTTTCGAAACGAGCTCGCCGCGTGGAGCCAGACGATCGCCGAAGACGCGCAACAGCGGGTCGAGGACGCCCATCTTCGCGAGAAGGAGGCCGAGCGTCGGGAAAAAGAGGCCACCCTCCGGGAGCAGGCGGAGCGGTCCCGTCAGGAAGCCGAGGCCGAGCGTCGCACCGCCGACGCGGAGGAGCGCGAAGCGCGGCAGGCGGAGGCTCGGTCGCTGGTGGGACAGTTTACCGACGATCTTCGAGCGCTCCGGGCGACGGCCGCCGAAGAGGCGCGCGCCCGATCCGAAGCGATGACCCGCGAGAGCGAGCTTCGATTCGCCACCGAGACCGAGGCCCGGGCCGAGCAGCAGCGATCGACGCGGGAAATGGCCGAAGCGTTCCGCAGCGAGCTGACCGAGATGCGGGCGGCGCTCGAGGTGGAGCTCTCGTCGCGCCGGGGCGCCGATCAGGCGTATCTACAGGAGCTCGGGCGCGTCGCTTCGGAACTCCAGTCGACGCTTCACGCGCAGGCGGAGGCCGCCGCTACGAAGGTCGACGCGATGGCCGAGGCGCGGGCGGCCGCCGACGAAACGCTCCTCGAACGGCTCAAGCGCGCGAGCGAAGCGCAGCTCGTCGATCGACAGGCCGCGGATGCGGCCCAGCGTGCGGCGCTTCAGGAGCAGTTTCAAAAGCTCCTCGCCCAGGTCGAGGCGCAGGCCTCGGCGGCGGCAACCCAAGAGCGTTCGCTCCTTGCGTCCTTCGCGGACTTTGCCGCGACCGAGCGCGCGGCGGCGGATACCCGGGCTGAACAAGCGAGTGCGCGAGACTCGGCGCTCCAGGAGCGGCTGGAGGCGCGCTGGACCGACCTTACGGGTCAGCTGGAGGGGATCGTGACGGCGAGCGACGAACGGGCTCGGACCGCGGCCGCGTCGGGAGAGCGTTCGGCGGCGGCACTCGGCGAGCTCATGGACCGGATCGGCCAACTTGCCACCGACCTCAAGCATCAGCAGGAAGCGCAGCTCGGTGCGATCGGCACCGCGGTCTCGACCTGGCGGGCCCGGCTGGATGAGGCCGACCAGCAGGTGATCGATCGCCACGAGAGCTGGACCACCACCCTCGAGCTTCAAACCTCGGCGCATCTTGAACGCTTTGGCCAGTCGCTCGAAGCCTGGCGTTCGGAGCTCGACGCGCTCGAGGAAGCCCACGCGCGCCGCGACCAGGCGCTCTTGAAGATCCTCGAAGATAGCCTCGCCGAGCAGCAGCAGCGGGCCGTTGAACTGAGCCAGCAGCTCACCGACAGCCATAAGGCGGCGGCGGCTGAGCTCATTCAGACCCAGACCACGCATTCTTCGGAGGTCGACGCGGCGCTCGAGCGCACCGGTCGGCTGGTCGAGGAAGCGGTCACCCTCCTTCAAAGTGGAAGCGCGGAGTTCTCCGCAGCGACCGAGATGTTCGTCAACGCCACGGATCGGCATCGCGAGGTGGGTGATCGTTGGCTCGAGAGCCTTGCGAGCATCGACTCGGCGGTCCTGGAGGCGGGGGAGAACGCCACCGCCAGCGCGCTTGGCCAATACCTCACCCGGACCCACGAGCTCTTCGATGAGCAGCTCCGATTTCATCGAGAGCTGGTGCAGGAGTTGGCCGAGGCACGGGCAACTCCCTCTCCCGTCGACCAAGCAGAGGCGACCGCTCACGCCGCGAGCGGCGTCGAGGGCCCCACATCCAGCGATTCAGTCATTGCCCAGGCCAACGCCGCTTCGGTGATCGCGCCCGAGATTGCGGAAGCAGCGCAGGTCGCGCAGGAGGCCGCGGAGGCCCAGGCGGCCGCCCATCCGGGGGTGGGTGCGGATGCTTAGCTCGAGTTTCTTGTTTCTTCCTTAGCCTTAACTCCTGTTCTCAAGTTCGCCTATACGAGTCCGCCCAAACGAGTCCGCTCCACACCTGATCGAAAGGGGAGATCATGGCAGCCCAGCAGAAGCCCGAAGCCTCTTCGGATCTCGATCTTCGGATCGCTGCCCTTCGGGACGTGGGCGCGGCGGACTATGATCCTCCCGCGTGGCGATTCATCGAGCGACTCGCCGCCGCGGCGGCAGAGCTGCCTCCGGCCGCGGCAGCGCGGGTCCGGGATCGTGCGGCCGAGCGGATCGGTTCGCTCGAGCAACAGATCGGCGAGGGGGATCCCTCGGTCGAAGCGCGGCGGGTCGCGCTCCTCCAAAAGCTCGAGCGTCGAAGCGGGGGCGCTGGCGCCCCGAAGAGTTGGATTCATCAGCTCGAGAGCCGAGCCAAGGCTCGCGGCCTGGCCACCGATGTCGACGAAGTGCGTGAGCCGCTCGTGATCGCGGAACGCATGTACAACCGGTCGCGAGACGAACGGCGTTCCGACCGGGTCGTCGACCAGGCGAAGGGTGCGGTGCCCGAAGTCGCCGGTCGTTATCATGCGCCGGTGGTCTGCGCCGAGCTTTTGGAAACGCTGAGCGAGCTCGGTGCCGGCTATCTTCCCGCCCAGCTTCGCCGCCTCGAGATGCTTGCGCTTCTTCAGGCGTTTATCGACGCGGAGAACGAGTAGCCGTTTTCGACCGCTACGACTTGTCGCCGGGTCGCGGTGTTTGGTACTTGGCCTTCCACTCCGCGTAGGGCATGCCGTACAGAAGCTCGCGCGCTTCGTCGTAGCTAAGCTCTTTGCCCGAATCTTCGGCGGCGGCCCGGTACCACTTGGACAGGCAGTTTCGGCAGAAGCCGGCCAGCTCCATCAGATCGATGTTTTGAACGTCGGTCCGCTCCCGGAGGTGCGCCACGAGGCGGCGAAATGCCGCCGCGGCAAGTTCGGTATCGAGTTCCTCTTCCAGTTCTTTTCCATCGCTCATCGCGAGGTGAGCATAGCTCGCCTCCGCCACCAGCGGTGATGGATCGCGTTCGAAAGCGCTCTCTTGGTTGCTGTTCTGTGGAGACCTCCGATCGGAGGCGCCCACCACGGCACCGAGGTGGGCGGGCCACTTTTTTGACCAATCGCGCGGAATAGCCGACGAGTCAGACCTGGAGGAAAACAATGCGATTGGCGACTTTGATGGCTCTCTTGCTCATGGGGTGCGGTGGCGCTGCCCCGTCGGCTGAAACCGCGGATAGTAGCGACAGTGCCCGGGGCCGGCGTGGCTCGACCCTCACCGAGATGGCCCGAGTTGCCGACAACCGGTGCAATATCTCGACGCTTTATTTTTCGTACGACTCGTCCGAGCTCGACGAGGCGTCGCGTCGGACGCTGATCTCGGCCGCGGGCTGCCTTCGGCAGGGATTCGCGCGACCGATCCACCTCGTTGGATCCGCCGACCCGCGGGGCACCGAGGAGTACAACCTTGCGCTGGGTGAGCGGCGCGCGCGGACCGTTCGCCAGTATCTCCGGGCGCTCGGCGTCGACCCAGACATGGTCAGCTTCGGCTCGGTGGGCGAGGAAATGGCAAGCGGAACCAACGAAGCCACCTGGGCCCTCGACCGCCACGTGACCGGCGAGACCATCGAGGACGCGAGGGGCCTCGACAGCCCGACGGCACGCCTTTCCCACTGATTTTCCTGGGGCGGAGGCGGTATACTCCGCCGAATGAGCAGCGGGACCGCGAAGCCCAGGGGCTCGAAGGTCGGTCCATACACACTCGAATCAGCGATTGGCCACGGCGGCATGGGCGTCGTGTATCGCGCGTCCGCCGAAGACGGCTCCGAGGTTGCGCTCAAGCTTCTCTCCGACACGGTGCTGCTCCCGTCGGAGACCGCGCGCTTTCTTCGCGAAGCGACGGTCCGCATCGATCACCCGAACTGCATCCAGGTGATCGATGCGGGGGTTCAGGACAACAAGCCGTGGCTGGCTCTCGAACTCCTCGAGGGCGAAACGCTCGCGACGCGCCTCGAACGCGGCCCCCTCGCGCTTGGCGAAACGATCGATATTCTCACCCAGGCGGCGGCTGGCGTGGCTGCGTCGCACCGGCAGGGCGTCGTGCATCGCGATCTCAAGCCGAGCAATCTGTTTCTCGGGAACGATGGCTGGGTGAAGTTGATCGATTTTGGCATTGCCAAGGTCACCTCGGCCCACACGCGGTTGACCGCCACCGGCCACGTGCTCGGAACCCCCGCGTATCTTTCGCCGGAGCAAGCCCACGGACGACCGATCGACGCGGGCACCGACGTGTGGGCGCTCGGCGTGGTTGCTTACGAGATGCTGACGGGCAAACAGCCGTTTCGTCGTTCGTCGCCGCTCGCCACGATGCTCGCGGTGATGATCGAGTCGCCGCCGAGCCTTCGATCGGCGGTGCAGGTTCCTCCGGCGGTCGAGGCGATCGTCACGCGGTGCCTGCTTAAGGACCCCGGAGACCGGTATCCGAACGGCATCGAGCTTCACGCGGCGTTTTCGAGCGTCGAGCTTGCCGCCGCCGAAGCGGAGCGGATGGTCCATCAGGACATGGACGCCACGCGGCCGTCGATGCCGGTCCGATCGGTCTCCATCACGCCGGGCGAGCAACGCCTGGTGGCGGTGGTTCTTGCCGAAGCGGTGTCCGACCTGAGCCTCGTTCGCGGGGCGGTGGAGTCGATGGGCGGTTCGCTCTTGAGCTTTGCCGGCAATCGAGCGGTCGGGCTCTTCGGCGGGGAGGCCTCCGAGGGCGACGAAGTGCTTCGAGCCGCACAGGCGGCGTTCGAGATTCGGGCCGCGGCCCGTTGGGTGGCGGTAGCGTCCGGTCATGCATCGTATAGCGGGGCCACGGGGATCTCCGGGTCGGCGGTGGAGGCCGCGGAGCGAGGATGTGCGGCGCGCGTCGACGGAGTGGTCGCGGATCGCGCGTCGAGCTCGGCGCTGACCGGGCAGTATCGGATCTCGGAAGTCGAGTCGGGCATCTTTCGCCTCGACCCCCGGGACTCGCATCCGACGCAGCACCCAGCGCCCGCTCGGATCAAAACCGTGGGCCGCGAACCCGAGCTCATGCAGCTCCGTCTCGCGGCCGAGCGGGTGCAGCGGGAAGAGCTCCTCTCGGCGGTGATCGTGTCGGGGCCGCCGGGCATGGGGAAGACGCACCTTCGCTGGGAGCTTGGGCGGACACTCGCCGAGCTTGGGGGATTTCGCGTGCTGTCGGCCCGGGCAGAAAGCCATTCGCAGCGCGCATTTGGCCTGTTCGGATCGGTGCTTCGAAACCGGATTCGCTTTGGCGCGGAAGAGTTTGGCTGGCCAATGATCGACGGGGAGGTCACCCAGCGGCTTCTCGCGGTTCGCGCAGTCGTCGAAGATGCTCTAGGGGCGGAAAGGGAGCAGGAAGCGTGGGACGAATGCGGCGTATTCCTCGCCGAACTTCTCGAGGTGCCGGTGGATGCGGGCATCGGCCTTACCGCGGCTCGGCGCGATCCGCAGCTCCTCCTCGACCGGATCAAGCTAGCGCTCGTGGATTGGCTTCACGGCATCCTCGTGCAGGGTCCGGTGGCGCTTCTTTTGGAAGACGCCCACTGGGCGGACGCCGCTTCGGTGGATCTCCTCACCGACTTGCTCGATGAGTTCGCCGAATCACCGTTCTTTGTATTCATCTCCGCGCGCCCCGACCTGCTGGAGGCCCGACCGGAGCTCGGTCAGGCGGCCGACGCGCAGGTGCTGTCCCTTCGGGGCCTTTCGGTGCCCGAGTGTCGCGCGCTCACCAAGCTCATCGCCGAACGAGAACTCCCGGACGAGTTGCTCGAGCGACTCGCCGAGCGGACGGGAGGAAACCCGCTGTTCGTCGAGCAGATCGCGCTGGCGATTCGCGAGAGCCCGGAGACGTTGGCCGACGAAGCGGCGCTCCCGCTCCCTCACACCGTGGAGGCGGCGGCCCAATCCCGACTCGATCATTTGCCGCTCGAGGAAAAGGAGATCTGCAAACGCGCGTCGGTGTTCGACGATGTGTTCATCGCCGAGGACTTCGAGATCTTCGAACAGCCGAACGCCAAGGCGCTTCTTCAGGCGCTCTCTCGGCGGGACGTCCTGGTGGGCCGGTCGCGCCGGGGCGTTCGACAGTATCGGTTTCGAAGCTCGCTCGTCCGGGACGTGGCCCACGGTCTCATGGCAGACGGAGTGCGGCAGGACCTTCATCGCCGAGTCGCCCAGCATCTGGAAAAGAGCGAGGCCTCCTCGGAAGAGATCGCCCGGCATTGGGATCAGGGCGGAGATAGCGGCCGCGCGCTCGAGTGCTATGTCGATGCGGCAGTGAGCGCGTCGGCGCGGGGCGATGCTCCGGCCGCGCTTCGATGCTCGGAACGGGCGCTTCAGCTCGGACCGCAGGGCACCTTCGAGCTCTGGATGGCCCGGGCGGATTCGTTTGCGCTCCTTGGGAGGTTCGAGGACCAGGGCGAGGCGCTCGCCAACGGGGCGATGCTGGCGCAGACCGACGCCGAGCGAGCGCGGGCCGAAACCGAACGAGCGGTCCTCTTGTGGCGCACCGGTCGGCGGGAAGAAGCCAACCGCGCGATCGATGCGGCGCTGGGGCTCGCGCGAAGCGCCGGCGAGCCGACGGTGCTCGCCAAAGCGTTGGGACGAAGAGGCGCGATCTCGATCTACCTCGGGGAGCTCGAGTCGGCGGCGACGACGCTCGCGGAGGCCGAACCGTTCCTCAAGAACGCGCCTGAGCTATTGCCCCTTCACGCGGTGTGGCGGGCCCAGCTTGCGTCGGCCCGGGGCGACCTCGCGGAGCGGCGCGCGGCCTATGCCGAGGCGGTGGAGCTCTTTGCGAAAACCGGAGACGTGCGAAGCGGCGCCGGCGCAGAGATGAACCTCGCGGACGCGGAAAACCGGGTGGGCGCGTACGAAGAGGCGGAAACCGACCTTCGTGCAGTGATCGAAAAGTGTCGTCGGCTCGGCAAGCGCGTGACCGAGGGCTATGCCCAGACGAACCTCGGGTACTCGCTTGCGATGCAGGGGCGGTCGGTCGAAGCGCTTGAAGCCCTCGAGGACGCCGAAGCGCTGGCCCATGAGATCGGCGAGCGCCGCCTTCTCCTTTCGGTGAAGCTCTATCGGGCACGCGCGCTTCAGGATCGCCCACAGGCCGCGGTCGAGCTCAGCGCCGCGGTCGCCGCGGAAGCAAGCCAAGGCGGGGCGGACGCGATCGGTGCGATCGCCAAAGCGCTCCAGGCGCGGGCGCTGATTAAGGTGGATGCCGAGGCGGCTGCGGTGGTGGCGCTCGAAGCGCTGGCGATTCGGGATCGGCTCGGCTCGATCGAAGAAGACGAGGCCGAGCTGTTTCTCATTGCGGCAGAGGCCCTGGCCGCGGCGGGAAGAACCGACGAGGCCGAAGACACGCGAGCGCGCGGCCGTTTGAGGATCGAAGAGGTCGCTCAGCGCATCAGCGACCCCGAATGGCGCCGCCGTTTCATCGAAGACGTCGCGGCGAACCGCGCGCTCATGGCTCCTTGAGCGGTTCTTCGGCTGCGGAGCGCCTCAGGTCTATGTGTAGTCGTCCCACTCCCAGCGAAAGTAGCGCTGGAGTTTCTGAACACAGAGAAGCCAGGACTCATCGTTGCACTTCGTTACGGTCGCCTGGAGCCACTCCCAAAGAACCGTGAAGTCGTAGCGTCGCACCACAAGAAGTGGGCCCTCGGAGATGATTCCATTGCTCTCCGATAGCCCGGCGAGTCCCACTGGCGTCGCAAGCCTCAAATAGAACTCATCGGCAGCCCGTTTCCGTTTGGGGCCGATGTCGAGGATGAGCGTCACGGCAAAGTCGGTTTCCGAACTTGGCTGCCAGATTCGGATGTTCGAGTGGAGCTCGTTCGACGAAACCGCGACGTTCTTGATCTCAGGTATCAGCATGCCGCTCTCCGAGTCACGCCCGCGCCCATGCGCACGTTGGTTCCCGGCCACGAAATCAGGGTCGACCGGCGGTCTTCGGAACCACGAACGCGTCATCCAAATGGGATGCCACGAGCGCGGCTTCGGGTTCCGTGGCCCCCCAACTTCCCCGTTCGATTGCAGTGGCAGTCTTCTTAGCATCAGAAATCGACACGTCGAACGCAGCCCGGATCGCCTTTAGAAGAGCCGCTCCCCGGGCGCTTGTTTCCACGGTAAACGCGCGGTCCGCGATCATCGCTTCGCGGATGCCCGGTGGAACATCCTCTTCCGCAAGATCCTGCTCCACCCGCGCGCCGCAGTGACCACACGCGAAAGAGGCGGACCATTGAAGCTGCCTGAGCCACAGCGTCTGGCCATACTCGCAGACGACTTTCCCGCTGCAGTCGGGGCAATTGCGTCGCCGCTCAATGCCTTGGCTGACGACCGACTCAGGTTCCACACCCATCCCCATGTGCCGCTTCGCAGTTCGATCCGATCGTTGTCTTCACCGAGGCTCGCCGGGCAGGGACAGATCAGCGTGGAGCCATCGGGAGCTGAGTGGAATTCCCCAGTTCCGTCGAGTCGATCTCTGCTCTTGTTGGAAAGCTCTCCGATACCTGCTCGAAAGTGCGACGTCGATGAGCTCGCGGTCGAGGTGACCCAGTCGCGCCATGAGATTCCGGTGGGCTGCAGTGCAAGGAAGAAGATCGAGCACTAGCTCGAGCGTCACTCGAAGCGTGATCAGCAAGCAGAGCTCTTCCCCCACGTAGCCGCTTCGCACGCTCAACATCCGCTCCAACTTGGCGACGTCAGCCTCCGCCCCCGCGACACCCTTCTCCAAGTCTAGTCCTTCCACCGCGAAAGAGACCCTTGCTTGCCATGCGTCCTGGTCGACCTCAGCGCCTCGAAAGGACTCGATACAGTTCTTGGTCTCACCGAGTCGGGCCAAAGCGGCATAGTCTGCTCCCCCGTCTCGAAAGCGTACAAATTCTCTCCAACGCGCCTCAAGCAGTTTCCCAACGTCCACTACATTCCTCGCGGAAGAGTGATGCCAGTTTCTCAGGTAGTGCGCGCTCACATCTTCGATGTGCGTAAAAATGCGCCGTCGCGACGGGGTTGTGGACGTGAGCGTGAAACTCTCTAGCACCGGCCGCGCCCGCCACCTGCATCTGCTTCATCCCCTCCATCAACTGCTGACGAAGCTCCTTCGAGAAACGGCCGCGTCGCTTCCCGCTCTTCGCCAAACGTGTGGCCGCCGCAATACTGTCCCGTCCATTTCTGCCTCCGAGAACGGAAGCCGAGCACAACGTATCCGATGGACGAATAGCGTTCCTGACGGCGGGCTTGGGGCGTGATGGGATCGGGCGATGGCAACCCTGGACGAGTGGGCGGAGTGAGTGCGCCAGCAGGAGGAGAGCGGGCTGAGTCAGCTCGAGTTCTGCGCGAGAGAAGATCAACACGGAGCCGGACATTCCCCAACGCGTTCCCTGTGCGGGTTACCAACGCGCGAAGTGGGCCGAGACTAT
>JBCCZL010000373.1:0-9840 GCA_039187775.1 Myxococcota bacterium | reverse complement strand
CGATCCCCCGCGCGACTTGTTGATCCTCGGGGGGCGGCTGTCGGCGTTCACCGACTTCGACGGCGGGGGCGCCATGCTAAATGCCGACGCGGAGTATCGCTTTTCGTTCCCCATCACCATTCGGGCGAGTCTTGCGCCATTGGCGCTCGCCTCCAAGGACGGTACGAGCTTCGGGAGCTACGCCTTCGAGGCGGCGGTGGGTCTGGACCTTCCGCTGGCGGCCATCGATGCCGTTGGCGGCGTGACCAGCCTGAGCGATGAGACGGAGTTTGGGCAACGAGTCGCGCCCACCGCAGGGTTTCGCATTCGCCTTGGCCTCGTCGACTCGGTGGCGTTGTGGTTGGCTGCGAACGTGGTGATTCCGGACAATGATCCAATTCACATCCACCGTTTGGCCGGCGGAATTCAGGCGAGGCTCAGCCTGAGGTTCTTCTTCTTTTCCGGCGGCGACGTGCAGCTCCGGAGCGGGATCTTCGGGATGGCGATCGGTACCCGCTACTGGCTTCGGGGCGTCGGCGACTCGGGGTCCGTGGGCATCGACTTGCGTTTAGGAGTTCAGTCGCTCGCCACCACGCCCCAATGCGAGTTCGGTCCGTGCGGCGCCGTCGATCCCGACCAACCGATCGAGCTGTTCCTCATGGGACCTTCGCTCAGTGTCGGAGTCGAGGCCCGCCTCTAGCCCCATCCGACAACCAACCACATGGGGACGGGGCCCGTCGGCTACTCGGCGGCGTCCGGCTGGGAGTCGTCCACCGCCCGATCCGCGGCCGGGGTTCGGGGGCGAGGCGGCGGCGGGGGATAACTCATCCGATCCTCGGCGATCTTGCGGGCTGGCGCGAGCAACGTAGCAATCCAGCGGAAGTCGTTCGTGTTCATCAGGAAGATCTTGATGATCATCGTGAGGGGCACCGCGAAGAGCGCGCCCACCGGTCCAAGAAGCTCGTACCAGAGGAGCATGGAAAGAAAAACCACCAGCGGCGAGAGGCCGAGCGCCCGACCAAAGATTCGCGGCTCGAGGAACCCGATGATGCCGTTGATCACCACGTAGCCGATGGTGAGGCCGAGGGCGCCCCCGAGGTCGAGCTGCACTGCGCCAAGGAGCACGATAGGAATCCCCGCGATAATCGCGCCAAGGGTCGGAATGTAGTTCAGAAGGAACGCGAGGAGACCCCAGAGGGCGGGCATGTCGAGCCCGAAGATCCAGCACCACACCCCGACCATCAGGCCGGTGAGTGCACTCGTTCCCGTCTTGACGAGAAGGTACTTGTTGACCTGAGAGGCAGCCCGCCGCCAGCGCTGAACGCTCTCACCGACGCCCAGAATCCGGGTGAGCTTCACCTTGAGGCCCGCATATTCGGCGAGCATGAAGATGACGATCAGGAGCACGAGGAAGAAGTTCGACACCGCCTGCGCCACGCTGGTCAGCAGCCAACCCACCGCGCTGATCGGCGAGATTGCGCCGAGAGCTTTGGTGATTTCTTCCTCGGGCACTCCAGACATCGCGAGCCATTCGCTCGTTCCGCTGGCCATGGCCGCGACCTCCTGTTGGTACTCGGGAAGTCGAGCATAGAAGAGCGAGAGTGAGCTTCCAACTAGAGCCCCGATGCCCGTCAGCGCGGCGATGTCGAGGAGTACGGCGAGCAACACCGCGAGGAACGACGGGACACCTTTGCTCCGCATGTAGCTCACCACCGGAGCGGTCACCGAGGCCACAAACACTGCGAGGAGCACGGGGATGACGAGGGCTTTCGCTTCTTGAATGCCCTTAAAGACGACCATCAGCGCCGCGAGGATCAGGATCGTCTTCGCTCCGCGACCCAGGTTGAGCGGAAATGAGCGCCCTCCGCCGTCTCCGCGGAGTTCCCCTTCGAGAGGGTCGGGCACCTCGCTCATGATTTCACCTTATGCCACATCCTCCGGAGTGACGAGGGCTCTCGCGATCGACGCCAGGACGACATTGGTCACGCGGAAAGCAGAGGCTCACGTGGGAAGCAGAATGTCCCCCGCTCGAAACACCACTCGAAACGCGGCTACTTCGAAAAACTGGCCAGCCGGACGAGGTCCACATTGCCTCCGCTGAGAATCACGCCGATCCGTCGACCGGAAATCAGTCCTTCGAACAGCGCAGCCACCCCGACCGCCCCGCTCGGCTCCACCACCATCTTCGTTCGCTCGAACAGGAAGCGAGTCGCCGCTGCGATCGCGTCTTCCGAGACCGTCACTATTTGGGGGACGTGACGCTGGATAATCGCGAAGGTGCGCGCAGACAATGCGGTGCGAAGACCGTCGGCGATCGTGGTGGGATTCTCCGACGGCTGAAGCTCGCCAGTTTCGAGCGAACGTTTCGCGTCGTCCGCGTTTTCGGGCTCGATGCCGAGCACCCGGGGGCCTCCGCTTGTTGCTGCCGCCACCAACGCACACCCTGAGATCAAGCCTCCACCGCCCACGGGAACCAGAAGCGTGTCGAGGTCAGACACCTGTGCAAGGAACTCGAGCGCGGCAGTTCCCTGGCCCGCGATCACGCGAGAGTCGTCGAAAGGATGGACCGGGACCGCGCCCGTCGCGTCGATGACCTGGGCGAGGGTGCTCTCTCGAGCGCTCAGGGTGGGCTCACACTCGATCACCCGTGCCCCATAGTCGAGCACTGCGCGGCGCTTCACCGCAGGAGCATTCGAAGGCATCACAATGTGTGCGCGCGTTCCGGCGAGCTGCGCGGCCAGTGCGAGCGCTTGCGCGTGATTCCCTGACGAGTGGGTGGCGACTCCACGTTCGAGCTCCTCGGAACTCAGCGACAGCACCGTGTTGGACGCGCCCCGAAACTTGAATGCGCCCACACGCTGCAGCTGTTCGCATTTGAGGAACACCTCGGCACCGACGCGCGCGTCGAGCGTTCGGTTCGTGACCACCGGCGTCCGGTGCACCTGTGCGCGAATGCGTTCGGCGGCAGCTCGCACATCTTCGACCGTTGGGAGCTCCATCCGCACATCCAACAACGAGTCGTCCACGAAGGGAAGCGTCATCTATGTCTAGCCCGCATCGGTCACCAGAGGGGATGGATCGCGTTCGAAAGTGGTGGATTCCCGCGGACCTCGGACTGGAAGACGCCACAGCGGTACTCGACGTACCGCGAGGACGGCTGGAGCGAGAAGGCCGTGGAGAAGACCCGCGGAAGGTGGGGCTTTCGGGCGCGAGACACGCCGACTGGTGACCGATGCGGGCTAGCTGCCGACTTACATCGTGGTGCCACAGTCCGTGCCCTGGGTGGTGCAGCGACCCGCCACACACGTCACCGATGCGGCGCAGTTGCACACAATGGGACAAAGCACCGCAAGGCACGAAGCCTCGCCACAGCGCATGAGCTCCCGCGCCCCCCACTGAAGACGCCAGGCCTGATTGATGCCCACCACGTTGCCGCCGCGGTCGCAGTCGCAGCAGCAGCTCGAGCTCACGCTCACGCAGTCCGCGTCCACCGCACAACCTTGAAAACACTCCACCGGAGAGGTGGTCGTGGGCGTGGGGGGACAGCTCACAGTGGCGTCACCCGCGTCCCCGGCATCTGCATCGGTTCCCGCATCTGCGTCGATCGACGCGTCCATCGACCGTGTGCAAATGCCGCCCTGACAAACCGTCCCCGCCGGACAGACCGCGCCGAGCCCACCGCAGCCTCGCTGACAATTGTTGTTGCACCCGTCGTCGAGGTCGGTGTTGCCATCGTCGCACTCTTCCGGCGGCATCGCCCCAGGGTCGACCACCGAGTCGCCGCAGAACGAACGCCGGCACTCTCCATTGTCGACACAGATGTCGCGGGTAGCGGTGTTGTCGTCTCGATCGCACTCGGAACCCGCGGCGGGAGCCACCCCCTCGACGCACATCCCGTTGCTGCAGGACTCCGCTCCGTCACAGAGGTTGCCGTTCCGGCAGTCGCCATTGTCGCTGCACGTCAGCGTACAATCCGCCTCACAGCCGTCGCCGGATACCGTGTTGGCATCGTCGCACTGCTCGCTCCCTTCGACGGTACCGTTGCCGCAGCTGGCCGGCGCACATCGGCCGGCCCGGCACTGCCCCGATGGACAATCGCTCCCGTCGGCCAGCGGCGCCGTCGAGACGCACCGAAAGTCCGTGCAGCTCTCGAAGCCATTGCACACGAGCCCATCGTCGCAGTCGCCAGCCATCTCACAGGAGCGGGTGCAGTCGGCCTTGCAGCCGTCGTCGTCGTCGCCGTTGCCGTCATCGCAGGCCTCGCCCACCTCGACCTGTCCGTTCCCGCAGAGCTCAAGGGTGCAGTCGGCCGCGCAGCCATCCCCCGATGCGGTGTTGCCATCGTCGCAGCGTTCGAGCCCGTCCACGACTCCATCCCCGCAGCGCGCCCCAGTGAGCGCCGGCTCAAAACTCCCCCGCCCACACGCGAAGAGAGCCAGCAGCCCGATGCTCCAGAACCAGCTCGGACAACGGCGTCGACATCTCACCGCTTGAACCGGGTCAAACCGTTCCTCGTCACCCAACGCATCAATGATACTCCTGGCGCGCGAGCTATTCGAGAACGAGTCGATGATCCACAAGCTCGCACATCAGCTTTCCTAGACGCACCTCATCGACGGGAACGACGGCGTGCTCGGACAGAAAGGCCGCGATCTCCTGATGGTCCCCGGAGACGCGAAGCGGAGTGGTTGCGTCCTTTCGAAGCATGAGCGCTTTGGTGATGAAACTCCGGGTCGCCGCCGCGGCGAACCCCGTGCGCCGCACCCAAATTGCACCCGCGGAGACACGTCGCTCGTTGCTTCTCCACACTCGAAGCACGGTCTGCATGCCTTCGACGCTCAGCTTTGGTCGCTCTGCCGAGGGGATGAGCAAGACCTCCGCCTTTTCGAATTCACGGGCGACCGCAAAGATCGCTGTCGATACGCGGGCCGCGCTGACCTCGCTGATAGACGCGTAGTTCCGAGAGAGCACCACCGGTCCGAACGACGTCACCAAGTGCGTATCGCTCTCAAAGTGTTTCTTCGGGAGGACCATGACGAAGGACGGCGAGACCGCTCACTCAGGACCCTATCCGCCTTTCCGCAGGAGCTCATCTCAAAACGACGCCCCTCGATCGAAGTACCTTCCAAGCTCCGAACGGCACCCGACTCAGAAGGTGAATCCCAAGCGCAACATATGCGTCGACGCGGCGGGATCGTCCACATCCATCTGAAACTCGTAGCCCACTTGGGCGACTCCTAGGATGAGATTGATGCTTGCTGTCGGAAGAACACTCCAGTTCGATGCACTCGTGCTGGTGCTGCTGGTCACAAATTGACAGCTCGCCACGGAAGGATTGCACGCCGGATCCGCGAGCCCGAGCGAGAGGCGGCGTTCTTCGATATTCGTAAATCGCGCCTGCGCACCGACTCCGAGGGCAATGTAGAATGGAACGCCCGGCCCAACTCCAAGACCGATTCGGTATTGTGCTTCGGCACCAAACGACGCCCGAATGCCCGATTGCTCGAACAGCGGGTCTTGGTTGTCCGCGCCGAGTGCCAAGACGCTGACTCTGCCGAGAAGCGCAAACCGGTCGTAACCGAGGGCCCCGATGGAAAGCTCGCCACCCACCCAGGCATCGCCGTCGTCCCACTGCAAGATCAGAGACGAGTCGAGGGTGAGTCGCCAGCGCCCGTCGTAGGCATCGTGTTCGTCGATCTGAGCGACAAGGGACTCGAGATGGGTCGCGCGGGTCGCAAACCCGAGGCCGCTTCCGCCGCTCACCGTGACTCCGAGTACCTTTCCTTCTCGATCGAGAAGGGGGCCCCCGGAGCTGCCAGGGTTCACCGCCGCATCGCTCTGGAGTCGACCGGGGCCGACCGCGCCGATCACGCCGCGGGAGAGCGACCAGTTGTGAAGCCCGTGCCAGTTTTAGTCATCGTCGCTTGCCTCCATCGCAAACGGATGGCCAATCGCGAGCACCGGCTCGCCCACCATGACATCTGCCGTTTGGAGTTCGAGGGGTGAGGCGTTCGAAATGGGTCGTTCGAGCGACAAGATCGCGAGGTCTCGATCCGAGTCGACGGCCACCACGCGGGCCCCGATCTCCTCGCCGCCAACTGCGATCACGCTCACCGAGCGACCGCTCTCAATCACATGAAACGCTGTCGCGACATGGCTCCGATCCCGATAGACGAACCCCGCCCCGATGCCGTGCATCGTCTCGATGCGCACGACCGAAGGACGCACCCGCGCAAACACCTCGCCCTCCCAAGACGATGCCTCGGGTTGCCCCGAGACGTCCTGAGCGCCTGCGGTCGCCGTCAGCAGCAACATTCCGAAAACCATCGCGTGCGCAAGTCTGCCCATTTCGTTCCTCCGGGGTCGTTTTGTGTGCTCGAGCCCACTCCGCGAACAAATGGACCGCGGAGCCATCGGCCGATCGCGGAGGAAACCCGGAGCGCCCGGAGGCCATTGCTTTCAAGTTCTTACAACTGGCGTCTCCGAGAACTGCAGGAACTCACCCCTCGGACGTTTTCGTTGGACGCTCGCATCGGGTACGCACGTGCGTTGTCGAACGGCTGGGTTTTGTTCGCGGTTGTCGCCGTTCTTCCCGGAGGATCAGTCGGCCGTAGACATTTGGCGCGATCATGGTCATGTTCGCAGGGCTCCGGGTCCGGTTCCAGGCGCAAATCCCCCCCTCGCCTCTCCGGGCTCGGAGCCTGTTTTTCGGCCCGGACGACGCCATCGGACGCCCCCGCGTCGGCCGACCTATCCCGACCCTCATCGACAACTTCGTCCGAAGGGGCGCAGTTCGCGACGGTTTCGTTTGCTCGGCAGATCAACCCACGGTAGCAGGACTCCGTGCCCTCGCGAGCACCTGGACCCGTGGTGAGATCCAACCGATGACCATCTCTCAGCCGACCCCTGGCGCGCCGGACAAACACCTCAACCTACGCGTTCGCGGCCTCGGCGCATCCGCAACCGTCGCCATCAACGAGCGCTGCAATGCGCTTCGCCTCGAGGGGCGCGATGTCTTTAAGCTCGGCTTGGGGCAGTCGCCGTTTCCCGTGCCCTCGCGTGTCGTCGAGTCGCTGCGGGAGCACGCGGCAGAAAAGGACTACCTGCCGGTCCAGGGCCTGAAAGCGCTTCGGCATGCGGTCGCCGAGTACACCTCGCGCAAGATCGATGTCGCCGGGCACCGGGAAACGAATGTGCTGATTGGGCCGGGCTCAAAGGAGCTCTTGTTTCTTCTTCAGCTCAGCTACTACGGCGATCTCGTGGTCCCCGCTCCCGCCTGGGTCTCCTACGCGCCGCAGGCGGAGATCATCGGACGACGGGTCCGCCACATCCCGACCACGCCGGAGGACCGCTGGATGCTCTCTCCGGAAGCGTTCGAACGACTGTGCGCAGAGGAGCCAGACCGACCCCGGCTCCTGATCTTGAACTACCCGAGCAATCCAACGGGCGCCACCTTCTCCGACGAAGCGCTCGAAGCCATCGCCCAGGTGGCGCGCCGCTACCGAGCGCTCGTGCTGTCGGACGAGATCTACGGCGAAGTCCATCACACCGGCGAGCACCACTCGATCGCTCGCCACTATCCCGAAGGCACGATCGTATCCTCAGGTCTCAGCAAGTGGTGTGGCGCGGGAGGCTGGCGCCTCGGCACCTTCGTGTTTCCTCCCGACCTCGACTGGCTTCGCAAGGCGATGACCGCGGTTGCCAGCGAAACCTACACCTCGACTTCAGCCCCGATCCAGTACGCCGCGATCACCGCCTTCGAGGGCGGACCGGATATCGAGTCGTATTTGGCGGCATCGCGGCGCACCCTCGGGGCGCTCGGCCGGTTCTGCCACCATGGCCTCGAGGCGGTCGGAGTGCCCTGCCCGGCTCCGGAGGGTGGCTTCTACCTTTTTCCCGACTTTGAACCGATTCGTCCGGCTCTCGAAGCCGACGGTATTCACGAAGCCGGGGCGCTTTGCGAAAAGCTCCTTCAGGACACTGGCGTGGCGATTCTGCCGGGAAGCGCATTCGGCCGCCCGGCTCACGAGCTCACGACCCGGCTCGCGTACGTGGACTTCGACGGCGAGGGCGCGCTTGCAGCGGAGTCCGGGCAAACGTTGGACGACGCCTGGCTCGCCCGTCACTGCCCGTCGGTCGTACAGGCCGTCGAACGCATTCAGGACTGGACCGAGACTCAGCGAGCCAAGACTCGTTGAGAACTCACGCTTTAGGGAGGTGTCGGTAGGCCCATGACGCGACTCTGGATAATTGGCTGCGCCGTTCTTCCCGCGTGCATTGCCAGCACCGACGGGCCGGCGGAAGAGCCATTGCTGGACGAACCATCGACCCTGACTGGGTCCGGTGGGGAAGCATTCACGACCCACCAGACGAGCGGTCCGGAAGCTCGCGCTCATGCCCGTGACCGCTGCGACGCGGGGGAACTCTCTGCCTGCCACCGGGCGGGCCTCGACGCCTACCATCTCGAGACTCCGGACGATGATCGAGAAGCGGTGGCCTACTTTCGGCAAGCCTGTGGGGCCGGCTACGTCCCCTCGTGCAACGGACTCGGCGCGATGTACGAAGCGGGGCGCGGCGTTCCCGCCGACCTTGATACGGCGACGAGGCTCTACCGAAACGCGTGCGATGCAGGCCACACCACTGGATGCCACCACCTCGAGCAGGTGTATCGCGTCCACCAACATGACGATGTGGCGGCCTCGAGAGCGCGAGCGCGGCTCGACTGCCTCCGTCAGCAAACTTCCGAAGGGCTGGCCTGCCCGACCCTCGAGGACTGAGCAACCTCGGAAAGCCCATCCGATACATCGCGAATGAAACTGCGCGAGAACTGGGGCCCGTCACTACATGGTGAGGTGCGGAGGGGGTTGCTCGCCATCGTCGTCGTCCGGAGGCGACGGATCTCCCCCGGACCGTCCGGGATCTTCGGAGGGAGTATCTGCCGGCGGCTCGCTCGAACGCTCCGAGTCTCCGGGGCCAAAGTATGGAGTCGGGCCGCCCCAGCCGCCTCCTTCGGAGCCGCGCGAAGATCCTTCACCACCCCCGCCGCCGCCACGCGCGACGCTCGCGCCCGAACCACGGTCTTCCGAATCGGGGTCGTCGGAGAAGGCATCGCAACGATAGTCCTCGTCGTGCCCTCGATAGATCTCGATCATCGGATTCGGAGTGTACGGCGCTGGACCAAGCCGACATCCGACGCCCGGAATGTAGCGCGCTCTTCGATAGAGCTCGAACTCGGGGGAGGGATTGACCGCCGGGTAGTGCTCCTCATCGCCATCTGTGCTCCGGTAGAAGGGGTTCTCCCATTCCCAGCGCCCTCTCCAAGTTCCAACGCGCTGCTGCCCGTAGCATCGAAAGAACGAGCGGCCCTCATCGTCGCGCTCAATACACAGTTTTTCAATTTCCGCCTGGCACCGCGAAGGCAGATGAGCCGGGCAAGCGTGCATCACAATTTCGGTGTGCCCGAGGAAATCGATCACCTTCATCTGGTAGACCTCAATCGTCTCGAAGTCCTCGGGCCGATAGTTTAGCTGCACGACGGTCGAGCACTCGAACCGCGCGTTGCGCTCGCTGCACAACGCGTGCGAGCTCACCGCTTCGTCCTCCACCTCCGCGGCGCATCCGCATAGGCCGAGACCTATCGACGCGATAACCACGAAACAGAGAACTAGCAGGCTGTTGCAAGAGGCCCGTGGGTGGATCCAGCTTCGCGACGGTGCCGGTCGCGCCCGCGAGCCGACGAGGAGTAACCGATTTATTTTGAGAAGGCAGGCCGAAGGCCGGTCGCGGGTGCGAGCGGTGCCGTCCCGTGCTGGAGGCGCGTGCGGAGTTTTGCAACAGCCTGCTAGACTTCGAGACAGTTCG
>JBCCZL010000372.1:0-9853 GCA_039187775.1 Myxococcota bacterium | reverse complement strand
CTCAGAGACAGAGGCAGACTCAGAGACAGAGGCAGACTCAGAGACAGAGGCAGACTCAGAGACAGAGACAGAGACAGAGGCAGATTCGGAGACAGAGACAGAGGCAGACTCGGAGACAGAGGCAGACTCGGAGACAGAGGCAGACTCGGAAACAGAGCCGGCCGTGCGGACCGCGCGCGGCCCCCCCGCGGGCCCGCCCCAGAAACTCGGGGCCGCGGGCTCCTCTGGGGGGTCGCGCTCCGGCCGATCTATCGACGACGCAAGCTCTACGAACGCATCGAAACCGGGGGGCTCTATGTCCTTCGTCAGTCGCCCCGGCGTCGCGTCGGCGCCCGCCGCGATCGCCTCGAGACTGCTCCGAATCCGTCGCTCGAGCGCCGGCGTCAACGTTTGCCCGAGCGCTTCCCACGCCTCCCCCGCCGCCACCGCCGCCCGGGCGAGGACCGTTCGATGCGCTCTTCGGGCTTCATGGACGAGCACCGGATCTCCCGCGTTCGCGGTCGCGTCTCGGAGCGTTGCCCCCGACTCGAGGAGCTCCTCCAGCAGTTCCGGGGCATCGAAATGAATCTGGTTGACCGCGTAGGCCGGCGGCGTTGGACGCGCATATGCCTTCACCTGATTCGCGGCGAGCCGGTCCTTCACCCCCTTGAGACGCTTCACCAGTGCGTTGCGCCCGGCCACGAACTCCGTCGGCGCGAGTCGAAAGATGCGGTCGAGCTCCGCGTCGAGGTCGAGCCCGACGCGGGCCGTCATGCTTCCCCGACCGGTGTGCCCATCGCTTGCGCCAGGCTCGTGGACTCGAGGAGCGCCAGAATCAAATCCCCCAACGTCTCTCCCCCATCGGTCCCTGTCAGTGGTCGCTCGTCGTCCACAAACGACGAAAGGAGCTCCTCGGTGCCTTCGGCGCCCACATCCCAGAGCGCGCAGGCGGCCTCCGCCGCTACATCGGCGTCGTCGTGGTCGAGGAGCCGCACCAGAAGGTCGATGGGCGGGTCTTCATCTTCCTGGAGGTTCTGAAGAAGGATGCCGGGAAGCGCGGGAAACCCACCGCCCGCGTAGCCTCCGTCGAGCACGTGCTCGACCGCTTTGCAGAGCTCGGCGTGCTTGCCCGCGGACTTGAAGTCGATAAGCGCACCGACCGCACTCGCCTGCACCGATTCATCATCATCGCCCAAGATCCGAAGCAGGAGCTTGGCCGCGTCCACCCCATTGACCTTGGCGAGCAAGCTGGCGATCACTTGCAGACGAAAGCTCCGCTCGTGCTTCGGCAGCTCATCGGTGGCCTGAAGCGCCTTCTGAAGCCTCGATGCCAGCTCGCGATCGTCGTCCGCATCGAGGACCTCGGCCTCCGCGGTGAGGGCCCTGCGCCGCGCCTCGTAGAGTGCCTCGAGCTTTTTTTCCATCGGCGGAGCATAGGCGGCTCGGGACGGCGAACCAGCGATTTATCGGCGGCCCCACTCCTCTCGGGGGCCTTCCCCCCTCATTTATGAAATCCCAATCATTTGATAGGGTCCCGCGAAGCGATGGATGCCGCGGCCCAGAGTCTGATCGACCGCCTCCGCCGAAACCCCGACGACGCCGAGGCGTTTTCCGGCCTGCGGGCGCACTACCACCAACGCGGCGACTACGCCTCTCTCGCCAACCTGCTCGAAGGATGGGCCGCCCGCGCCCGGGATCGAAACGCCGGCGCCAACGCCTTCTACGAAGCAGCCGACCTCGCCGAGAACTACCTCTACGATCAGGCCCGAGCCGCGACCCTCTATCGCCGGGCCCTCGAGTTCCATCCGCTTCACATGGAGGCCTCGCAGCGGCTTCAGGGAATCTACGAACAGGGAGGGGATCATCGTCGGGTGGTCGAAGTCCTCGAGCAGCGGGCCCAGGCCCTCGCCGCGGGGGAGGCCGATCCCCGCCACATCGCCTCCACCCATCAGCTCCTCGGCGTCGTCTGGGAAAAACAGATTCAGCGAGTCGACCGGGCCATCATGCACTACCGGAAGGCCTTCGAACTCGACCCGAGCCTTGTGCAGGCGATCTACGCTGCCCGCGAGATCTACCGGCAAGCGGGCAACCTCAAGGCTGCGGTGTCGCTCTTCGATCTCGAGATCAACGCGGAGACGGACGGAGGCCGGCGGGTCGCGCTCCTTCGCGAGCTTGCCCACATCAAGTCCGCCGAACTCCAAGACATCGAAGGCGCGGTCGTCACCCTGAAACGGGCAAGCCAGCAGGCGCCCACCGATCTTGCGGTCATGCACGACCTTGCCACGATGCTGGTAAAGCGATCCGAACAGGCCCGGGACCCGGCGGCGGCCGAACCCGACCGCCGAGAGGCCGCCGACCTCCTCTTTCATATGGCGCAGAGCGTGTCACCGGCGCACGGAGTGGCCTATGCCGAAGCCGCCCTCGACGCGACGCCAGATCACGACGGCTCGCTCGAGCTCCTCGAGCGGCTCGTCCCCGAGCACGAAAAGCAGGCACGGCTTGCGCCTCGGTGGGTCGCATACCTTCAGCGCTGTCCGGATACGACCTATGCCGGTCAGATTCGGCGACGCCTCGGCGCGGCGTACCTCGAAGCGGGTCAGGTCGAAGATGCGATCATCTGCTTCGAGCCCCTCCTCGAACGGGGAGACGCATCGGTCGCCGAACAGCTCGTCGATCTCTACCGTCAGCTCGACCGAGAGTCGGATGCGATCCGGGCGCTGACCGTCGCGGTGGCGGGCCTCCCCCCGGCCCAGCGGGTCGCGCGCCTTCGGGAAGTGATCGAGATCCTCGTCCGCCAGGGAAAGAAGGACGAGGCCGCGACGCACGCGAGCCAGATCCTCGACGTCGAGCCAGCCGACCCCGAAGCGTTGAACCTCGTCCGCGACGACTGCATTCAAAAGGGCGCGTTCGAAACGCTGCGGAACTACTTGCTCGCAGCCGCTCGCGTGAACACGCTGCCCGTCGACGCGCGAAAGCTCCACCTCCGAGAAGCCGCGAATCTAAGCGAGAACGAGCTCAAGGACGAGCACGGGGCGGTCAGCGCGTTCCGAGCGATCTCCACCCTGGACCCGTCGGATGCGGACGCTCGGGAGTCACTGGTCCGATTGCTCGAAGCCACCGAACGCTGGGATGAGCTCGCCCAGGTGCTCGATCGAGACGCCCTCGCGTCTACCGAGCCAGAGGATCGCGCCGCGATCTATCTCAAGCTCGCCCGCCTCCATCGCGATCAGCGGCAAAACCCCCTCGAGGCCATCGAGGTATACCGGTCGATTCGCGATATCGCGCCCGATGAGAGCGAAGCGCGCGATGAACTCGCCGAGGCCCTCATCACCGTCGGCGCCTACCTCGAAGCGATCCCGCTTCTCCGAGAACAGATCGCCGAGACCTCGGGCCAGCGTCGGGGCAATCTTTACAACCGGCTCGGAGCCATTCTCGAGGAGCAGCTCGGCGACGATGAGGGAGCCTTCGAGGCCGCGGCGGCCGCCCTCGACGAAAACGCACACGACGAAGAGGCCATCTCACGGATGGAGCGGATCGATATCCAGGCGGAACGGTGGGATCGACTCCTCGAGACGCTCTCCTACCGCGCCGAAGTCAGCGAGCCCGAAGCCAAGGCGGCCACGATTCTGCGCATGGGGATCCTCGCCGAAGAGAAGCTCTCCGATCTCGACCGAGCCGCCGAGTACTTTGCCAAGGTCCTCGATCTCACCCCCACCGATGCGCAAACCCTCGACCGGCTGTGCTCGGTGTACGATCGGGCCGAGCGCTATCGCGATCTCGTGGTCCTTCTGCGAGAGCGGGCCCAGCGCGAGCAGGATCCGGGTATTCAGGCCGGCCTGTACCGACGGATCGCACGAACCTTGGCGGAGCGAGTGCGCAACGAAGACGGGGCGGCGGAGGCGTACACCGAAGTCCTTCAGGCCGGCGAAGACGAGGAGGCCCTACGTTACCTCCTCGCCCTCGCCACGAAACGAGACGACCACGCGGGAATCTCCGACTACGCCGGGCGACTCGCGCCGCTCCTCGTGTCACCGGAGGAACGACGCGGGGTTCAGCTTCTTCGGGCTCAGGTCCTCTCCACGCACCTCAACGACGACCTCGCCGCGATCGCGGTGCTTCGAGAATCGGTCGAGACGACGGAGGAGGATCACCGCCCCACGCTGACCCTCCTCGCAGAGCTTGCGGATCGGAACGGGGAGCATCGAACGCTGGTCGACGTCCTCGAACGAAGCCTTCGAGCAACCGAAGACGATGGACTACGCGTACCGATCGCTCGACGCCTCGCCGACCTTTACGAAACCGAGCTCGATGATCCGAGTCGCGCGATCGATGCCCTCAATGCGTGGGCCGATTCGGACCTCGGTGACCCCGATCCGCAGCGCCGCCTCGTGACCCTCTACGAGAGCCGGGGCGAGCACGAGAAGCTCCGGTCGATTCTCGACAGCCTGGCGGGGATCGTCGATTCGCCGGAGGAAGCGAGCACCCTCGTCCGACAGGCAGCGCGCCTCTCGGTGGAGAAGCTCTCCGATCCGGACGGCGCGTGGGAGCGGCTTGTCGGACGAGCCGACGAAGGGGACGCCGACGCCGAAGAAGCGCTTCGGGCGCTCGCACGAGAAGCGAGCATGGGTCCGCAGCTCGCCGAACTGTACGTGCGGCGCGCCAAGAGCACCGACAGCGTCGACGACCAGGTCCGCCATTGGCGCGAGGCCGCAGGGGTCTTCGAGGAGTACCTCCGCGACCACAATAAAGCCCTCGAAGCGCTGCTCCGGGCGTTCGCACTCGATCTCGGAAGCGAGGAGATGCTCGACGAAGTCGACCGGCTCGCCGAGCTTGCCGAAGCCTACCCGCGACTCAATCAGGTCTACGACGCCATCGTGCGCAAATCCGAATCGACGCCGCAGAAGGTGCGCGTGCTGCGCCGCCATGCGGAGCGGCTCGTCTCCGGCGAGCAAGATT
The DNA here is from genome assembly GCA_039187775.1 of Myxococcota bacterium. Taxonomy (GTDB): domain Bacteria; phylum Myxococcota_A; class Polyangia; order Polyangiales; family JBCCZL01; genus JBCCZL01. Next base: position 4,918 of record JBCCZL010000372.1, on the reverse strand, counting down.
ACTCCGCCGCGCTCGACCGACTGCTCCGGGCGTGCGCTCTCAGTCCAGAAGACGACGAGGTCCTGGCTCGGGCCGAAGCTCTCGCTCCAAAGGCCGGGCGCGCGGACGAGCTCCTGGTGGTGTACGAACGGCGCAAAACGGCGGCGGAAACCGATGAGGGGCGAGTGCAGGCGCTCCTTCGGGCGGTGGCCCTCGCGGAAGGCACCCTCAAGGCGCGGGAGCGGGCGCTCGGCTTCCTCGGGCAGGCGGTGGCGCTCGCCGTGCGCAGTCCGGACCTCGCCCCATCGATCGAAGATGCGGTGAGTTCGCTGGACGACAACCCCGGAGAAAAGGGTTCGGCCACCCTCGCGCTGATCGATCTATATCAGCATCTAGCGAACCGTAGCTCGGAGAGCGATAGCGAGGCCGCCGCCAAACTTCTGCTTCGGGGCGCATCGCTCCTTCGCACCCTCAAAGACGAAGATCGGGCCTATGGCCTCTATGAACAGGCCGCGCGGACCTCGCCGAACGCCGAGATCCTCGATGGCCTCGAAAAGCAGGCCGAGGCAACGGGCCGTCTTAAGCGCCTTGATCGACTCCTCGAAAACTTGATCGATGAGGCACTGGACCAGAACGTCGCGGTGGCGCTTCTCCATCGGCGCGGGACACTGCTCGCCGAGGGGCTCGACGATCAGGAAAAGGCGGGCGAGGTCTACCGTCAGCTTCTCACTCTACGGCCGGACGATCAGGAGGTTGCCGAGCGGCTTCGTGCGACGCTCCGGAGCCAGGGGAAGTATCAGGACCTCCTGGTCGTTCTTGAGAAGCTCGTGCGGCGAGCGAGTGCGGAACAACGGGTACATCTGCTGAAGCGCATTGCCCAAACCTGGGAAACAGACCTCCAGAACAAGTGGGAAGCGCTCGACGCGTGGAAGAAAGTTCTGAATGCCGCTCCCGACGATGAGGACGCCCGAAACGCGACCGAGCGGCTCGGGCATTCGACGCGACGGCTATCGGCGGATGAGCTCTCGGATTTGGCGGAAAGCGAGGCGGAGGGGGAGTCGCTGTACGAAGAGGACGGCGATCCCGCTGGGCTCGAAGACGACGAGCTTCTGACCCCGGCGGATCTCTCCGCCGAGGAGGACGTTCTCGATCCTGAAGGGCTGGAGGACCTTCCGTCCGAACCGACCCGGGCGGTGGATCCGACGGAGCTTCCCTCGGAGCCGACCCGCGCCCTGGATCCGAGCGAGCTCCCCTCCGAGCTCACCTCTCCCGGAGTTCGGGAGAAGCGGGACTCGGTCGGTTCGATTTCTCGACCTGGCATGCCAGCGTTCACCGCGGATTTCGACGATCCCACCTACGATGGCCCGGACGTCGCGAACGAGGTGTTCCTCGACGACGTGGTGTCGATTTCGCCCCTCCCCGGCGCCCCGGTCGACGAGGCGCGTTCGGAGAACGAACAGCTCGACAGTGTGGGGATGACTGACGACGCGTCACCCGCAATCGTCGATGTCCCCACCCCCGAGACCTCTCCTCCGCCGATGGATGGTGCACTGGCCAAGGCATCGGGCGCAGGGTTCGGGGCACCCCAAAGCGGTGGCGGTGAGGTTCCGGAGCCCGATTTCTTTGGCGCCGGTTCGGCGGGCGGAAACTCCTCTGCGGAGTCAAGCCCTTCGGGCTCGACGGCTGAAGGCTCTGACTTCGGGTCCAGCCCTTCGGGCTCGACGGCTGAAGGCTCTGACTTTCGGTCAAGCCCTTCGGGCTCGACGGCTGAAGGCTCTGACTTCAGGTCAAGCCTTCCAAATCCGTTTGAGGCGAGTCCATTCGAAGCGAGTCCCTTCGATCAGGGCCCTTTCGATCAAAGCGTTTCCGAGCCGAGTCCACCACCGGTCCCCGATCTCCCGGAACGGCACACTGCGCAGCTGCGACCTGAAGATCTTCTTGCGGACCAAGCACCTCGGGGAAGCGCTCCCCCTTCGTTTCGCGACTCGAGCTACCAACGGCACGCGATTCCGGGGGCGGCGCACGACAATCCGTTTCAAGACGAGGACGGCACGATCGACGTCGGCGAAGACGCCTTTGACCGGCTCGATCCGTTCTCCGTCGACGAAGACACCGCCGACGAAGAACCAGCCCCGCTCTACGGTGGCGCCGCAGGTCACGCTTCGAGTTCGGGCCCGAGCTCGGCGGGTCGCTCAGCGGACGAGACCGGCGAACTATCGCTCGCAGACATTGAGATCGAACCCGTGGCTCCGCGTGCCGACGAAACCGGCGAACTGTCCCTCGACGAGCTCGAGGAGGTCGATGGCGCGGAACCGATCGACATGTCCGGGCTCGATGATTCGAACCCGTCGCTCGACATTGAATCCCTCTCGGACGTGGGAATCGTTGCCATCGAAGACGACGACGAAGGCATCGTCCAGATCGACTCGGGGAGCCTCGAGATCTTCGAAGAACCGGGCCCGAGAAGCTCGAGCCCCCCGCCCCTTCCCAGCGGAAACAAAAAGTCCCGCTAGCGCTGGGCGCCGGGAAGCGGCCTCAGGACGTAGTTCCGTATAGTTAGCGATCGTGGTGAGGCAACACTTGACCTCGTCCCCGAGTGTTGACCTACCGGTCGAGGTGGCGCTTTGCGATCTCAGCCCAGGTGCCCTTTGGGTCGAGCTCGAGATAGGCGGCCCAGTGCGTACGGGCTCGGCCGTGCTCTCCGCATTCTTCGAGGACCATCGCGAGGTTGAAGTGGGCGTCGCCGAACCCCTCATCTTCGCGGAGCGCCCGGAGGAATAGTTCGGTGGCTTCCACGAGTTCGCCGGCTTCGAAGGCGAGAAACCCAAGGTTGTAGAGAGCTTCGGGCTGGTGGGGATCGATCTCGAGCGCCTGGCGATAGAGGCCCGCGGCTTCGGCGGGGTGACCGAGCCGATAGCGCAGATTGCCAAGATTCGTGAGCGCGTTGGAAAGTGACGGGTCGAGCTGAAGTGCCCGGCGATAACAATCCTCGGCCTGCTCCGCGGTGGCATCGTCTTCATCGAGGCGACATCCCTCGAGATAACACTCGTAGGCGCTTCGCTTGCTCGCATCCGATAGCGGAGGCGTAAGCACCTGCACGACGTCGTCGGGCGCCGGCCCCTCGCCAAAATCGAGCATGAGCTGACCGCTGACCGGTTCGAAGCGCTCGTCGTCCCCACGAACCACGATCGACTTACCTTCGGCATCGAACCGGAGCTCCGAGAGCGGTCGGACAACACGAGGCAGGCGCCGTTCGAGGGCGTCGATGGCATTGCGGACTTCACGCAGCGTGACTCCTTTGTCGAGGAGTCCCCGCGCGACTCGAATGCCGACGAGGTCTTGAAACGTGTAGAACCGGCGCCGCTTGAGTCGCCCCGAAGGTGAAAGAAAGCCAGACCGATCCCAGTAGCGGAGCCGCGACTCGGAGATCCCGAGCACGCTCGACACTTCGCGGGCACTGTAGTGATCTCGCTTCGCCTGGGAGGGCAACGGAGCGACCGCCGGGACCTCCGCGGCCGCCGGGACCTCCGCGGCAACCGAGCCATCGCCGGTCGAGTTCCCCTCGAACGGACCGGGGAGCTTCGCGTCGCGACGGCGCCCCTGGCCGAACACGACGTGAATCACGTTCTCGTTGTCGTCGCTCACGGGACCGCCCGCTTCATAGTCGGTTGCCTGCGGGCCGTCGAGCGATCCACTCCTCCGGCGACCAAGATCCGCCATAAACCCCGGTTTGAGCCAGATTTGGACTCGATCGAAGCGATCGCCTTTTGCACAGACGGCCGGTTCGCTCCGCGCGTCGAAGGCCAGCCGTTCAGTGCCCTTGCACACACATCCCTACACCCATCGCCTGGACGCATTTGACCGATCCAGCGACTGCGAAGGCTCGTACACACCTCACAAGGGCGACAAACTCCGCCACCCCACTCTTTTTCTGAGGTCCCTGCCTTCGGCTTTTCGAGGTCCCTGCCTTCGGCTTTTCGAGGTCCCCGCCTTCGGCCTGCCGAAGGCCAGCTTTGATGTCGACCCCCCAACGTTCGTACCGTGTTTTATCGTCTCCAACATGCCGTTGCCCTCCTCGAGCGTTTCGGCGAAGGTGGCGTCGGTGAGCGACCCCAAACACGACCGCAGGGACATGTTTGCCGCAGCGTCGGGGGACGCGGAGGCGTTTGGGCGCCTCTACGACCGCTATTCGGGGGTGATGCTCGCCATCGCCCAGCGTATCGTGCGCAATCGACGCGAGGCCGAGGATCTGCTGCACGATGTGTTCGTCGAAGCGTGGAACCGCGCGGGGGACTACGACCCGGCGCGGGGAACCGTCCGGTCCTGGCTGCTGATTCGAATGCGCAGCCGTTCGCTCGACCGAGTGAAGTCCGCCGGCTTCAGTCGGAGCCGACCGCTTCCCGAGCGGGAAGACGCCCTCGGGGAAGTGCATCCCGAAGTGACCGCTCGGTCCGATGCCCGTGCCCTTCACCGGGCGATCGATGGATTGCCGGAAGACCAGCAGCGTGTCCTGCGGCTCGGCTACTTCGAAGGGTTGTCGTCATCGGAGATCGCGGAGGCCGAAGGGATTCCTATCGGAACGGTGAAGTCGCGGGTCGCCGCCGCCATGGGGAAGCTCCGGACGGCGCTTCGAGAACCAGAGGAGCGACGTCATGACCACTGACCGTGACCGCTTCCTCGAGGAGCTCGAAGAACTCGCCAAGGAAGCGGGCGAGGCCGGCGGCGAAAGCGCAGACGCCGAGATCATGGCGGCGCTCGCCGGTTCGGTGCCGCCTCCCCCGATGGAACTCCGACAACGAATGATGGCGAGCATCGCTCAGCCAGGGCGACTCTGGCGCTTTGCCGACCGCATCGCTGAGCTCCTCGACGTCGCGGTGGACACCGCCAAGGACTACTTGGTCGGGGTCGATGAACCCAGCCGCTACGGCCCTTCTCCCCT
>JBCCZL010000371.1:0-9886 GCA_039187775.1 Myxococcota bacterium | reverse complement strand
CCGCTTTCGCCTGCGGAGGCCCAGACTCCTCGGTCGATCGGGCCTACCGAAACCTTCGAGTGGGCGCCGAGCAATGCCGCGAGGCCGCGCCGTCCGAACTCACGCCGCGTCAGATGGCCGATGACTTCGCCGTGTTCGAGCGCACGCTTCGTCGAGGCTATGGTGGCTACGAGCTCGCCGGCGACGAGGCTTTCTGGACCCACCGATTTCAGCGGATCCAGAACGCGGTCCCTCGGAGCTCGACCGACAGTCTGACGTTTCGTGACCAGCTGGCCGACGGCGTCTCTTTTCTGAACGACAACCACGCTGGTCTCTGGCTCTTTGCGGGGGGCGAACGTCGGTTTCGAGGTACGGGAGGCCGGCACCAGGCGTACGTCGTCGGCCTTCGGTTCGATCGGGCAGGCGACGCGTTCGTAGACCCCGACGGCGGAACGTTCCTGGACTGCGGCAACGAGCAAGTCCTACGCCCCATCTTCGATGCCACGACTCGCGCCGTTCGCTACGCGCCGCTGCTCCTTTCTCGGGAACCGATCACCGAGGTCCGGTGCCGAATTCGGCGCGCCAGTGGCGAGGTTGTCGAGCGGTCGCCGCCGGTCGAAGCGGTCGATCTCCGAGGTACGGGCGGACCACCGCTCGAGCGTCTCGAAGCGTCGTTTCCGTGGATCCGACTCCGCACACTGTTCACAACCCGAAGCGGGGCTCTCGAGGATTTCGTGGCCACTGCGGCCCCGGTTCGAGAGGCCCCGGTGGTGGTGCTCGACCTTCGTCGGACCGGTGGGGGCAGTGACCGGTACCTCATCCGTTGGTTTCGAAATCTCACCGCGCAATCGCTTCGATACTGGGAAACCGATGCACTCGAAAGCGAGGTCACCCTCCAGGGCGCACGCAACTTTTGGGGCTGCGCCCAGGCCCACAGCCGAACCGACGCGGGCGGAAACGAGTGGCTCGACCAGCGAATCGCCCGCGCGGACCGCGAACTCGACGAAGCCCTCCAGACTCGGGGGCTCTTTCGCGAGCGCACCCGCGAGGCCCTTCGGGTCACGGGTCGCGCACCCCGGCGATTCGGCGGTCGCCTCCTTTTGGTGGTGGACCGGGGCTGCGCCTCTGCGTGCGAAACCGCGGTCCTTCTCGCCCGCCAGGTCCCCGGCGCAGTGATCGCCGGAGAAAACACTGGCGGCGTGATGAAGGTCGGGGAGCTTCGCTGGTATCGGCTCCCCCACAGCCGGATTTGGGTGGGGCTGGGCCACCGCGTACATCGCGATCCGTTCGGAGACTTTGAAGAGAGCATCGGGTTTCTACCCGACGTGTGGCTCGACGGGAGAGACCCGGAAGCAGACATTCAGCGCCTTGCCGAGTGCCTCGCCACCGCCGACTGCGGCGAAGCGCTGGACTTTCGCTAGCGACGTCTCGACCGCTCAACGGTGCCCGACTCCGCTACACTGATGCGGTGCGAAGCCTGCTCTTGATTCTCCCGGTAGCGCTCGCCGTCGCGGGCTGCGGGGGCGGACGACGAAGCGGGACTCCGCAGGATGGTGGAATGGATGCAGACGCGAACCCGACTCCGCGCTCCGTCAACATTCCGTGGCTCGCCGCTGGGCAACCTCCGATGACTCCATCGGAGCGAACCTGCCCGGCCGGCTGGCAAACCGTTCAAAGCGATACCGGGGTCATCGTCTGCGATCCCTGGCCGGAGGGGACGGCCCAAGACTGCACCGGTCCCTCCGCCCACTTTCCCGGCGAACCCGGCTGTCGCACCATCGGATCCCCGTGCCCCCCGGGCACCTTTCCCGAAGGCCTCCCGACCGACCGTCCGATCGTGTACGTCGACGACGACGCCCCATTTGGCGGGGACGGCACCCGCGCCCGGCCGTTTCAGGACCCAGGGTTCGCGGTATCGCGCGCGCCGCCCAACGCCATCGTCGCCATCGGCAAAGGCACCTACGACACGCGCGTCGAACTCTTTTCCGATGTGACGGTATGGGGCGCGTGCCCAGCCGAGACGCGACTCACGAGCAGCATGGTCAGCGAGACGAATACCGTTGCCGGGGCGTTCCTCGGGGGCTCGGTGGGGATCCGGAATCTGACCATCGGCGCGCCTTCGAGTTTTGGCTTGTTCCTCACCGGAGGCTCGACGGTCGATGTGCGTGACATCGTGATCGACCAAGCCTGGGGCTTCGGGATCTACGTCACCGACCCCGGAACCAGCGCGACGATCGAAAATGTCATCGTTCGAAATGTGGCGCCGCTTGGAAGCGGCTTCGCCGGCTTCGGAATCCAGGTCGTCGACGATGGGCGCGCCACCATCCGCCGCACCGTACTTGAAGACAACTCGGAAGGTCACCTTGTGGTGGCGAGCCGTGCGGAGGCGACCATCGAGAACGTTAGCGGGCGCCGGGCACCGGGCTCGCTCGGCATGGAGCGCTCCGGATTGGGGCTCACGGTCCAAGATTCAGCGACCGCGACGATTCGGGCGCTCGTACTCGAAGAAAACGAAGCCGGCGGGATGATCGTCGTGCAGGGATCGAGCGCCACGGTGACCAACTTCTTCACCCGAAACCTCGGCTCCCCAGAGCGGACCATCGCCGCTGCCGCGGTGGAAGTACGGGTCGACTCCATCCTCGATCTGAGCGGCCTTCACGTAGTCGCGGCCCAAGGTGCCGCCGTCATCGGCGGGGAAAACGGGGTCCTGACGCTTCACGACGCGGTCATCGAAGACATGGCGCCGACCAACGGCGGAGGCTCGGGACGAGGGATCAGCCCGGAAGGGACCGCTTCGTTTACCGTGGAGCGAGCCCTCTTGGAGCGATGCCGGCGCACCGCAGTAGTGACCCGGCCAGGAACCGAGCTCCGCCTAACCGACGTCACGATCCGAGAGACCATCCCCGACGGCGCCCGGGATCTTGGCCTCGGCCTCGCTCTGTTTGGAAACACGCACCGGTTGGAGCGGGTGGTCATCGACGGCTCGGTGGTCGAAGGAATGGCGCTCAGTGGGCCCGAAGCTCGGGCCGAGCTTATCGACGTCGTCGTGCGTGAGAGTCGGAGCGACTCGCTCAGCGGCTTTCTTGGCCGCGGCATCGAAGTCAACCTCGGAGCCGAGCTCACCGGCGAGCGGGTGCTCCTCGAGCGAAACCGAGAGGTCGGACTCTTTGTGATCGACGCAGACACCGAGGTCGCGCTTCGCGATATGGTGATTCGCGACACCCTTGGCGAAGACTGCGGAGACGAGTGCCCGGCCGGCGCGTTCGGCTACGGCGTGGCGGTTCTCCGAGAGGCCTCCCTCGACCTCGAGGGTTTCCGGATCACCCGATCCCGGCTGGTCGGGGTCCAGGTCTCCATCAACGGCACGGTCCGCGCAGCCCAGGGCGAAATCGCAGAGTGCGAAATCGGTCTCAACGTCCAGGACGCAGCCGTCGATGTCGACACCGATCTCACAGAGGTCGAGTTTCGCGAGGTCGACCGCAACCTCGACGTGGCGATGCTCCCCGTCCCCGAAGCGCTCAACAGTTCGGATCTCTGAGCGCTTCGGGTCCCGTCGAATGCTACGCGCTTGCCACCGCGCGGCGGGCCATCACCCCAATGAGGTGAGACCGGTACTCGGCCGAGGCTTCGAGGTCCGACCGGAGTTCCGCCGCGGGCACCGAGATCCCCTCGATCGCCGACGCGGACCAATCCGAGGCGAGCGCCTTCTCCATCGCTTCGCTGCGAAACGCCTTCGACCCCGCGCCGGTCACCGCCACACGCACTCCGTCCGCGGTCTTCGCCACGAACACCCCCGCGATCGCGTACTTCGAGGCGGGGCTCGCGAACTTCGCGTAGCGCGCCTTTTCCGCCCTTGGGAAGTGAATCGCCACGATCAGCTCGTCCTCCGCAAGCGCGGTGGTAAAGAGCCCCGTGAAGAAGTCATCGGCAGCGATCTTTCGCCGGTCTGTCTCCACCGTCGCGGACAGCCCGAGGAGGGCGGCGGGGTAGTCCGCCGCCGGATCGGCATGGGCCACCGAACCTCCGAGGGTCCCCCGATTCCGTACCTGAGGGTCGCCGATATGACCCGCCATCTCGGAGAGCGCGGGAATCGCTTGCCGAACCACGTCCGACTCCTCCACCGCCCGGTGAGTGGCGAGGGCTCCGATGACGAGGGTGTCGCCGTCCATTCGAATTGCGGTGAGCTCGGGAATCTCGCGAAGCGAGATCAGGTCGCTCGGCGCGGCCATGTCGAGGCGAAGCACCGGAATGAGACTCTGGCCTCCCGCGAGAAACTTACCGTCCTCCGCGCCCTTGAGCGCAGTCACCGCATCGGCCACCGTCTTGGGCGCGTGATAATTGAACTCTTGCATGACTACTCCGCCGCCTGTGCGCTCTTTGCGTTCTGAATCGCTCGCCACACGTTCTCGGGCGTGGCGGGCATGTCGATGTGCGTGACCCCGAGCGGAGCCAGGGCGTCAAGGACCGCGTTGATGACCGAGGCCGGGCATCCGATCGCGCCGACTTCGCCCACCCCCTTCGCTCCAAGCGGATTGTGGGTGCAGGGCGTCGTATGGTTGCCAACGGTGAACATGGGAAGGTCCGCCGCCCGGGGCATTTGGTAGTTCATGAATGAACCGGTGAGAAGCTGGCCGTTCTCGTCGTACACCGCTTGCTCATAGAGCGCCTGGCCGATGCCCTGGGCGAGGCCACCGTGGGCCTGGCCTTCGACGATCATGGGATTGACGATCACGCCGACGTCATCGGCGGCGGTCATCTGCACTACCTGGACGACGCCGGTCTCCGCGTCGATCTCGACCTCACAAACGTGCGCCCCGCCGGGAAAGGTAAAGTTCGCGGGGTCGTAAAACGCGTTTTCCTCCAGCCCCGGCTCTAGCTTGTCGTGGGGGTAGTTGTGCGGAACGTACGCAGTAAAGGCGACGTCCCCGAACGCGATGGTCCGATCGGTTCCCTTCACCGTGTAGCTGCCGTTGGCGAACTCGATGTCGGCCTCCGCGGCCTCGAGAAGATGGGCCGCGATCTTCCGGCCCTTGTCGATCACCTTGTCGAGCGCCTTCTGAATCGCCGAACCACCCACCGCAAGACTCCGCGAGCCGTAGGTGCCCATCCCGAACGCCGAGTTGCTGGTATCGCCGTGCTCGATTTCCACCATATCCTCGGACACGCCGAGCGCCTGCGCCACGATCTGGGCAAACGCGGTCTCGTGCCCCTGACCGTGGCTGTGGGTCCCGGTAAACACGGTGACCGAGCCGGTCGGATGCACCCGGACCGAGGCGGACTCATAGAGGCCCGCCCGAGCCCCGATCGCGCCCGCGAGAGCGCTCGGTGCGAGTCCACATGCTTCCACGAAGGTCGAAAAGCCGACGCCGCGGAGCTTGCCATTGGCCTCCGACGCTTTCTTTCGTTCTTCGAACGAATCGTATTCGCCCGCTTTGAGCGCCAGGTCGAGCGTCGCCGCGTAGTCACCGGTGTCATACTCGAGGGCAACCGGCGTCTGGTACGGAAACATGTCCGGCTGGATGAAGTTCTTTCGACGAATCTCCACCCGATCGATCCCTGTCTCCTTCGAGGCCTTGTTGATGAGCCGCTCGAGAAGATAGGTCGCCTCGGTCGGCCCGCGCCCCGGTACGCGTCCACCGCGGCGGTGTGGGTAAAGCAGGCTTTCACCTCTGCGTAGATCGCGGGCGTCTTGTACGGACCGGCGAGGAGGGTGCCGTAGAGATACGTCGGAACCGCCGTCGAAAACGTGGAGAGATACGCCCCCATGTTCGCTCGGGTGGCCACGCGAAGCCCGAGGAAGTTCCCGTCGTCGTCGAGGGCGAGTTCGGCGTGGCTCAGATGGTCTCGACCGTGGGCGTCAGCCATGAACGACTCGTTGCGTTCCGCGGTCCACTTGACCGGGAGACCGAGCTTGCTCGACGCGAAGAGCACGATCGCCTCTTCCGCGTAGTGATAGATCTTCGAACCGAAGCCCCCACCGACATCCGGCGCCACCACGCGAAGCTTGTGCTCGGGCAGCTGAAAGACAAACGCACCCGCGAGGAGACGAATCAGGTGCGGGTTTTGAGAAGACGTATGAAGGGTGTAGTCGCCGCGTGCCGGATCGAAGGAACCGATCGCCGACCGCGGTTCGATCGCATTCGGAATCACCCGGTTGTTCAACAGGTCGATGCTCACGACCTTGGTGGCTTTTTCGAAGGCCGCATCGGTGGCCGCCTTATCGCCGATTTCCCAATCGTAGCAGAGGTTCCCTTCGACCTCGTCGTGCACCTTTGGTGCGTCGGGCGCGAGAGCCGCTTCGATGCTCGCGACCGCGGGGAGCTCCTCGTAGTCGACCTCGACGAGATTCGCGGCTTCCTTGGCCTCGGCCCGCGAGGTAGCGACTACCACCGCCACCTGGTCACCGACATGCCGCGCTTTATCCGCGACCATCATCGGGTGGGGCGGCTCGGCCATCGGCGACCCGTCCTTGTTGTGGATTTGCCAGCCGCAGGGAAGGCCTCCGAGGCCCGCCTCCGCCACGTCCTTGCCGGTAAAGATCGCCTTTACGCCTGGAGCTTTTTCGGCCTCAGCGGTGTCGATCCCATTGATTTTCGCGTGAGCGAACGGGGACCGAACAATGTATGCGTAGAGCTGTCCGGGGAGATTGATATCGTCGGTGTAGCGGCCGCGGCCCAGGAGAAACCTTCGGTCTTCCTTTCGCAGAACTCGTGCGCCGATGCCGGTGGCTTTTTCGTCGCCCATGCTCCTACTCCTCGCCCGCGCAGGCCTGAACCGCCTTGACGATATTGTGGTAGCCGGTGCAGCGGCAGAGATTGCCTTCAAGCCAGTGACGAATCTCGCCCTCCGAAGGATTCTTGTTCTTCTGGAGCAGATCGACGCAGCTGATGACCATCCCCGAGGTACAGAAGCCGCACTGAAGCCCGTGATTCTCGTGAAACGCCTGCTGCATCGGATGAAGCTCAGAGCCCTTCGCGAGCCCTTCAATGGTTGTTACCTCGGCACCGTTCGCTTCCACCGCGAGGAGCGAACATGATTTCACCGAGTCGCCGTCAACCATCACCACACACGAGCCGCACTGGCTCGTATCGCATCCCACGTGGGTGCCGGTGAGGCTCAGATGCTCGCGCAAGAAGTCGACCAGGAGGGTCGTCGGCTCCACTTGCCGACTGACCTCCGCGCCGTTCACTTTCAGATTGATTTCCACGATTTTCCCTTGGTTCGTTGGAAGTTTGAGAGAGCGTCACCTTACGTCTGGCTCGCCGAATGCGTCAACGCTGCGACCCTGGAAGAGCTAGTTTGAAAGCCAGCGGTCGACCACCCTGGCGGCATGACGCTGTGCAGCAATTAGCGCGCTCTGCTTCACCTCTCGGTGCCCCACCGCCACCGCCTCGACGGGATCGAGGAGCGGTTCCGGGCGCGGGCGAAGGAACGCTTCCGCGAGCCGATGACCCGCGTCGACCGTTTGAAGAAAAGCGGACTTCGATGGTGGCTTTGGAATTCGCGGATAAGCGCGGCGAAGCGCTTCGTCGTAGGTCGCCTGATACGTCGGCGTCGAAAGCACCGCCGCAACAAACGCGATGAAGTCGACGGGAAGGATGGGGCAGCTCAAGCTCGCCGCCCATCCTTCGACGGCTTCGGACAGATTGGGTCCGCCATCGGGGGCGTGGCTCGGAAAGGCGCGCGCACGGCACGACGACCGACTGGAGAGCCAGCAGTTGTCGGGTACTGCACGGCTTAAACCGACATGGGACCACTGCCGCTCCCCTCGGTCTTTCCTCACCGTGATCAGCGCGAGGGGACTCTGGTCCATCGCCCGAAGGAGCGCCCGGCGAGGACGGTGACAGAGCGGGGCCACCGGACAGAACCAGCGCTGAGCGAACGGGCGATAGGCGAGCGCGCGCAGCGAGAACCCCCGCGTCCCACGAGGATCCCGGCGAAGGGCCTCGGCGACCCGTTCGCGCGCATGCGCGGGGTCGTAATGCGGCAGCGGATCGAGCGCGACCCCGAGGTCGGGATCCCGTCGCCCGTCCGCGAATCGGCGGAGTCGGTCGAGGAGCGCCTCTCGGTCGTCATCGACGACCACCGCGTCGCGGTTGGTTTGAACCCCTTCGCGATGGAACGGCATCGCGTCGGAGAGCGAGAGCCAAGTCTCGTAATGAGCGGGAACCGCGCGGGTCGCCCGGAGGTAGAAACCCGGCTCCCGCGGCTCGATCCTCGAGGGCTCTTCATTGGCGAGGCGCGCCAGCTTCTCTTGTTTGTCCCCGCGGATCCGGGCGTAGCGAACGATGGCCGGCGGCTCGGCAGAACCTCGAACCCCGATCAGCACAGCCGCGGGGGGGCGCACGCCAAACACATTTTCATCCGGTGACCCATTTCTCGCGGTCAGGCTTCCGCCTCCGAGGTCGAAGATATCGATCGCGTCGAACCAGCGGAGGAGCGCTCCCCGCATGCCGCGGTGCACCGGCCCGTCCAAGTACGATCCATTGGTCACGAGACCGAGCGCTCCGCCCGCGGCGCTTCGTCGAAGGAGCTCTGCCGCCCACCGGACGAATCGAACGTAGTCATCGCTGAGCACCCCCAGCTTGCGTTCGCCGAGGGGCTCCCCACGTTCGTCGCGACGAAAGTCATCGAGGAGGCTTCGCAGCTCCGGCGTGCTCTCCCCCGCCCGGGAGGACCATGGCGGATTGCCGAGCACCGCGACCACCGCATCGGTCGGCGGGCGGCATTCGAGGAGACTGTCCTTCGCCGCGATGCGAAGCGGGACCCCAAGCTCGCTCGCCACCGGGCGAAGCAGTCCTTCGGCCACCTCGGCGGTCACCGGATCGATTTCGTGGCCAAGGATCTGTCCGGGTCGTCCCTTGTGATCCGCCACAAAGCTAAGCACCGCCGCGAGAAACGCTCCGGGGCCACACGCCGGGTCGAGAACCACCACCCGCGGATCGGTCAGCCCTTCGGCCAACCCGTGAGCACGCAGGGCCTCGTCCACTCGCTGAACCACCGCCCGACAGAGGGCCGGAGGGGTATGCACCACGCCGCGACGGGCGGCCTCGCTGGCCCCTTCGAGTCGCTGCATCCGGTCTTCCGCCGCTTTGGCGACCCGAGCTTCGAGGTCGGTTAACCGCTCACTGCCTGACGCCACCCCCTCTCTTAGCGTGAGAAGCCGCCGTCGTGAATGGAGTGCTTGCGAGGCCGATCAGGTATTATGCCGCCAGTGGCGACGGACGAAGAGCTGATGGCCCAGTACGTGGCCGGAAGTCCCGCGGCATTCGAAGAACTCTTTGAGCGCTATGCGGAACGGCTCTACCGGGTGATTCGCCGCCAGGTCCGGTCCGAGGACGACGCCCGCGAAATCGTTCAGCAGACGTTTCTGCACCTTCATCGCGCGAGGAACGACTTTCGGCTGGGGTCGAAGCTCCGACCTTGGATTTTCACCATCGCGCTCAACCTAAAACGTGAATATTTTCGAAGAAAGGGACGCCGCCCCGAGGCTCCCCTGGAGCTCGATGGTCGGAACGACCCCGTGGCAGAAGCCTACGATCCCCTTCGGAAAGAGCGAGCCGCCCAGCTTCGCGATGCGCTGGCGACCCTGCCCGATGGTCAGCGGGAGGTGATCGAGCTCCACTGGTTCCAGGAAATGCCCTTCGCAGAGGTCGCCGAGGTGGTTGGAGCAAGTGTGAGCGCGGTAAAAGTGCGCGCCCATCGAGGTTATGAGCGCCTTCGGGGGGTGCTTGAGCAAATCGATCGCAACCAAAGTGTGCCCCCCGGCATACGCAAGGGAGAGAAAGCGGGATGAGTACCGAATCCGCACCCGACCCCGACCGTCTGTCCGGGGTGACCATGGCCCTTCGCGAGAGCTTTGCCGAGGAAGAAGGGAAGGCTCCAGACCTCGGGGCGATGCTCGCTG
>JBCCZL010000370.1:0-9909 GCA_039187775.1 Myxococcota bacterium | reverse complement strand
GTCGAAAATCCAGAAACCGGCTGAACGGAATCGGGTCGCCCGGGGAATAGGGCGTGAGTCGTTCGAGATCATCGTCCACGCCAAGACTCACGAGCGTCGCCTCGGGCACCACCACGGCGGCGAGATAGGGAACGAGCCCCCCGATCCCCAGAGCGACAAAGAGCGCCAACACCCGAGGGATGCCTTGCGGATGGGGACCCGGGCGTCCGCTCGACTGGTCGTCCGCCGAGGCTGGCTCCATCCCGTCCATCGAACGGAGCGTATCCGACGCACGCAAAGTTGCCGAGAAAGATTGGGGCCGTCTGGCGAGACCGCCGGTCAGAACTGGAAATAGATGAAAGGCGCCGCCTGGGCACTTCCGACCCACACCAAAAACCCGGCGGCCGCCACCAGCAGGATGGCCTGAGCGCCCGCGGGGAGCGCTACCCACTGTCGGCGGAGCTGGTCCATCCACCGCTGCGGCGAAAAATGCACCAGCGTGAAGCCGACGATCACGAACCACACCCACGCGCTCGCTCGCATCGCGGTAAAGTCGAAGGCAAACATCCGCGCATACATCTCGAGCATATTGTCGAGGCTCGGCGAACGAAATGTCGGCCAGTGAACTACGAACAGCGACAGATTAAACGCCACCACGAGCGGTCGAATCTTCTCGAGCGGTTCGAGTCGCCCGCGCGCCGCATCGCGGAGCATGCGATTGAGGGCGACGGTACTGCCGTGCCACAGCCCGAAGATCACGAACGTCCAGCCCGCTCCGTGCCATACGCCGGCCGCGAGAAAGGCGAGGAACAGATTGAAGTACGAGCGCGCGGCTCCCTTCTTCGACCCGCCAAGGGGGATGTACACGTAGTCCCGCACCCACGTGGAAAGAGTGATGTGCCACTTGCTCCAAAAATCGATCGGTCCGGTGCTGTTAAAGGGCCGGCGGAAGTTCTCAGGGAGTTCGAAGCCAAAGAACTTGGCCGAGCCTCGGGCGATGTCGGTGTAGCCAGAAAAGTCAGCGTAGAGCTGCCAGGTATAACCAAACACCGCGAGCCACACCTCGCCGCTCGAATACGCTCCCGGGTCTTCCCACACCCGGTCGATCCAATTGAGGGCTAGAAAATCGGCGATGAGAATCTTCTTCGCCATCCCCCGCACGATGAGAAACACCCCGTTGCTTGCCGTGTCGGCGGAAACGCGCCGCGGGTGCTCGAACTGGGGGAGGAAGTCGGAGGCGCGAACGATAGGGCCCGCGACCAGCTGGGGAAAGAACGAGACGAATGTGGCGAACTCTAGAAAGTTGGTGGTCGGCTTGAGTTGCCTTCGATAGATATCGATGGTGTAGCTCAGCGTCTGAAACGTGTAGAACGAGATGCCCACGGGGAGGATCAGGTTCGTTTGCGGACGGCCCACCTCGACGCCCATCTGCGCGAATCCGTCGTGGACCGCGTCCGCGAAGAAGTTGAAGTACTTGAACAGGCCGAGCACTCCGAGATTGCCGAGGAGGCTCAACCCCAAAAGGAACCGCCGTTTCGTCGGTTCGTCGGTTCGGTCTAGGAACAGGCCAACGAAGAAGTCGAGCACCGTCGAACCGACGATGAGCACGATAAATGTCGCGTTCCACGACATGTAAAAGATGTACGAAGCGACGAGGAGGACCAGCGCGCGGTCAAAGCGGCCGCCTCGCCGGAGCGCGACCGCCACAAGAGCCGCCCCGATAAAGAGATGCCCCGCCAGCACGATCTGCCAGCTCTCGACCAGCCCCTCCACGACCGCGTGGCGGATGAGGAACGCGACCCCGAGCACCCCGAGGGACCCCGACAGGGGAAGAAACACCGATGGCCGGTAGGTCGACCAGAAGACGACGAAGACCACCAGAAGGAACGCCACGTACTCGAGGCTCGTGAAGAGCACGGCTACCCGCTACCTCAACTCTCGCGAAAACGCGACAACGGAATCGGAGAGCTCAGCTACCGCGACCCGAGAAACGACCGGTCGACGCAGAGCCGGAGGGTGTCGTCGGGCCGTCCTCGCGACTCCGGTCGAAGCGGATGGGCAAAGCAGAACTTGCTCCCCTGCGCTTCGGGCCGGCCGTCGAGGCTGGCGGAGCCGACGGTTCGTCCGGCGATCTGGCCGTCGGGCCAGTACAGAGTCGCGCCAGATCGGACGGTAGTGCCCCGTCGCTCGCGAAACGCACGGGACCGCGGGGGCCGCTCGCGGGTGATGTCGCCCTCGGCGAGGGCCCCGACGACCTCTGCGCACGCGCCTTGCACCACCCGGTGCTCGCCGGCGAGACCCACCGCCCAGACGGTGCGCGAAGGCTCCCCCGACCCGTCGTCCGGGGCGCTGAAATCGATCACCGCGCTGGCCTGTCGTCGGGGAGCCCGCTCGGCGGTGAGGCTACCCGCCGAAAAGCGGATCGTGGCGGACGGCGCGAGAAGGCCCATCATCCGTTCGGGAAGCGCAAAGGGATCGGCCACCCGGTAGCGATAGCCGAGGTTCGCGGTGGGAACCGAACCGTCCACGGTGGCCCCCGGTAGCTCGACACGGAACGACTGTCCGCGGGGCGCGCCACCCGCTCCCGGCCGAAGACGTAAGACGCTCCGGTCGTCAAATGTCGTCTCCACCGACCGGGTCACGACGTCGGCGAGGTCGCGCCGACGAACGTGGAGCCGCACTTCCATTCCCGAGAGCCCCGCCACCGTCGGATAGCAGTGGTCCGCCGGAACGAAGGCGCCCATCGTCGACACTTCGACCCACCCGTCGCGTTCCCCCTCGTAGCGGAGGACCCAGTAGGGACCGACCCGTGCCTGGTAGCGCGAAGCCCAGGAGTCGCGCACTCGCTCGCTCGCAGGATCGGGGGCGGCGTGGAAAAACGCACTCCGCTTGACCAGAACGAAGGACTCCCCCCGGCCGTCGGCGAGCTGGGCGCTCGCCCCTCTCGGGAGAATCACGAAAGAGACGACGAACACGAGCGAAAGGACAGAAACGAAGGTCGGGACGACCGCAAAACGTGGCGTGGGGCGCGTCATGGGTAGGCGCAACGATACCGGGTTGGCCCAGCGTGGGATACGGGGCTTGTCGCGTTGGTCAGCGCGCGGCGAGATCGGGGGCGGCTCGCCCTTCATCGCAGGCCAGATCGAACGCTGCCTGTGGGCCGAGGTCGACCATCGCCAGCTGCATGCCTGGACGCTGGGACCGCCGGGTGAGGTCGGAGCGCTGGTAGTAGATACGGGCGCCGCCATCGAACACCACCGGCTCGGGGTCGATCTTCCCTCGAAAGTCGCCTTCGGCGGGAGCGCTTACTCGACAGGTCGCCGCGACGCCGGTGAGTCGTCCTTCCGAGTCTTCGGCGAAGCGCGCTACCCAAAGCTCGTTCGAAGTGCAGTGCGGCCCCCGGCAGCCGGGCCCCCGGTCGAGATCGTTCGAAACTTGATAGGACGTGTAGAGTGCGTCGCCCCACTCGAAGGTCTCGTAAGAAATCGCGGCGCCCGTCTCGCCTTCAGGCGCCGAAGGAACCGTGGTTTGCTCCGGATCGAAGGGTACGGATCCGAGGGGCCGAAACTCGCCGTCTTGGCGAGCAAACAGCGTCCCCGACGAGCTTCCTCCCACCGCCGCGAGAAAATAGCTCTCGCCCCGATAGATAAACGGAAACACATCGGCCTTCGTTCCTTCATCCTCTGTCGCAAAGCGCGTCGTCGCTGTCCCATTCACATGTACTTCGGTGATCGCGGCCTGCACCGCGAGAGGCCGGGTGGTCCAGCGTCCACTCAGAAACCAGTCTTCGCCCGCGGCCCACCGCGCAACGCTGACGAAAGTCCCGAAGCGGCCTCCTGGTGGCCGGTCTCCCCAGGCTTCGAACGCAAAGCCTGGCTCGTCGGTTCCCACATCCACCACATAGACAGTTTCTTCTCCGTTGGCGCTGTCGTGGCGGTGAAACGCAACCCACCACGCATCGCTGTCGGTCCCGCGAACCGGGTAGGGATTGAGGAGCTCCCGATAATCGAAACCCAGGGGAAATCCTCGGACCGGCACGAGTTCCAGCATCGACGCACAGTCTCCGGTGTCCGTCGGCCGAATCACGATGAACTCCTCTCCACGCTCCTCGAGGGCGACCGCAAAGGTCTTGCCCTGTCGTTCGCCCACCTGAAACGAACTGTTGAGCTTGACGCTCAGCTCCTCCCATTCGCATCGCGGGACCAGCTCACCGCGCTCGTCGATCGCGAACAGCACCGGATGAAGCGCGAGCGATGTCTGGTTGCGGCGGTTGAGCGTCGCCCAGCGAAAATTCGGAGACACTTCGATATTGAGGTGCTCGAAGCCCTCGTCGTTGTCGAATACGACCCGATCAACCAACCGCGATGCGGGGGGAGCGGTCGCGTCGGAGGACGCATCGGCAAGAGTGTCGGGCGCCGCATCGATGTGGGATCCGTCGACCTCGGCCATTGCGTCCCCGCGAGCGTCGGGGACCGAAGAAGGTTCCGAGCTGTCGCTGCAGGCAAGGCCGCCCGCCAGAGTGAAGGCTGGAACAAACACTGAGCTCCAACACAATGTCTTCGGCCGCATGACTTCAGCGTGGCGAGCTCCATCCGCCCACGCCGTCACTTCCCGTGCGTAGGTCAGCGCCCGAGCGCGGTGCACTCCGAGAGAGGCATGAGTTGCGGCAGCAGCATGCAGAAAACCTGCGAGTTTCGACACATCTGAAGGTTCGGGTTCACGGCGCAGCGTTCGCACTCTCCCACCAGGGTGTCGCGCCGCGGACAGGTCAGGTCGGAGATCGATTGCGGGGACCCCGACTCAGACAGGGTGATCGGCTCGCTGAGCGCGCACAAGAGGGGCGGGTCGGTCCGGAGTGCGAGGGCGTCGAGAGCCGCCATCGAACACCCCTTGGTGGGGCCTCCAACGGGTTCGTTCGGCACCTCCGGGTCGTCAAAAAGCTGAACTCTCACGCAGTATGCTGCGGTCTCATCGAGATCGGGGAAGAGCGTGCCCGAAAGCCCGGTGGTGATCTCGCCGACCGACCCGCGCGCGTTTCCGCAGCGGTACTGCGTCGGTTGACCGGCCACTCGAGGACAGGCCGTCGGATCGGCGGTGCAGACCCGACAACCCATCGACGCTTCGAACGCCGGCGGGAGCTGAAAGATGTCAACGACGTAGGTATCCGCAAGGACTGCCGTTGGCTGATTGGGTCGCGGGTCGCCCACACACGGATTCTGCGGGCCCGGAACCAGGAGCACCGGCGACTCGATGACGTCCGCGCAGCTTCCAACGAAAGGAAGCGAGCAGGCAGTGAGCCAGGCAAGAAGACAGCGCATCGTGAAACCCTAGCCCGGCGCAAGTCGGAGAAGCGTCGGCTGTGAAAACGTTGTGTCTTCGAGCACGTAGACGATCTGTCGGCCTCGACGTTGGGCCTCACAGCACCCATCGTCGACGAGCGCCTTGAGCGAGGCCTGGGCTTTGCGAAGCGAGCGGGACAGAAGCTCGGCCGCATGTTTCGCAGTCAGCGGTCCCTCCTCGGCCAACAGCCGAAGGAGGCGTGACTCATCTGAGGGTGCGCAGCGCGGGTCGGGAACCGCCAACGGCGCCACCGGGCGGAGGTGCACCCGGCCCTCATCGCGCTCGAGCGTGGCCACCCCATCCAGCAGTTTTCGGGCTCGATAGAGTGTGGTTCGCAGGAGACCGTCGTGCATCGACTTTTCGTACAGCCCACCGAAGACGTCTCGGTACAGCACGTCGACGGCGAGTCCCTGGGGACCCGCGAGGAGGAGCGCGGCGATCGAGGCCATCGCGCGATCGGACGACACGTCGAGCCGATCGATCCAGTCGCCGAGTTGAAGCGTCGGCAGCGCGATGCTCAACACGCGGCGAACTCCCGTGTCCGGATCCCAGGCGACCCACACCTCCGATCCTTTGGTCGATTGCGCCTTGGGAACCAGCCAGCCAGCCACCGCCGCCGGGGCCAGGGTCGACTCGCCCCGCCGATAGTCCCCAGCGACGGCGGTTTCGGGGGGGACTGCCGCGTCGACCAGGCATAGAAAGTCCGCGACCTCGAGGCGCGACAGCGGAGTCGGCGCGCCGGACAGCGCCTGCAACGCGTTCGCTCCGCTCCGGTCGCCATCCGAGATGGCTCGAAAACTCGCAAGAAGCGTCTGCGCCAGTTCTCCGGCAGGCCCCGTAGCCCCCTTTTGGATCGCTCTTGCCGCCGACGCCGGCCGTCCCACAAAGAAAAGCTCAAGGGCCAGCCAACCCCGCCAGGGCTCGGGGCACACCAGCTCGAGAGCGCTAAGGATTCGCGATGCGGCGTAGCTCCGGTCGGACCGGCGTCGAAGTTGGGCGAGGACCAGATTCGCTTCGTACTCGCGGCCCAGGAATCCCTCGGTTCGGGCGATTCTCGATGCGCGCCG
Organism: Myxococcota bacterium; assembly: GCA_039187775.1. GTDB lineage: Bacteria > Myxococcota_A > Polyangia > Polyangiales > JBCCZL01 > JBCCZL01. Next base: position 3,523 of record JBCCZL010000370.1, on the reverse strand, counting down.
CCCCGCGGCCAGCGCGCGGATTGGATCACCGGAGAGGATCCACGACAACGTCCGCTGTACGGCGATTTCTACCAGCAGCTCCGCCTGACCGATGGCGGACGCATGTGATTCGAGCTCTCCGAGTTCGCGATCGTCGACGCCGACACCGGCGAGTAGCTTGCGTCGAACTTCCGACACGGAAACCGAAAGCGCAGACGCTTGGTCGTGGACCTTTGGCCGAAGCGCCCGCCATCGATCCAGCGCCGGAGCGTCAAAGCAAGCGAACGCGCGCTGCTCTCCGATGCCGCAGATCCGCTGCAGCAGGTCTGCGTGGACCACCTTTTGTGCGTCTTCGAGGCGGAGCGGCGCCGGTTCGGGGACCAACAACGCGATGGCTGACCGAAGCAACACGCTCCAACCGTGGGCCCGAGGTGACGCGTCGGCTTGCAGTCGCTTCACCGCAGTGAGCGCTCCCCCGATCGCGCCGCGTTTCACGGCCGACAGTCGCGCTTCGCACGCCTCTTCCCTCACGGCCACCGCCGGACTTTAGCAGGTCCGGAAGCGAGACGTACGGGGAGCGGCATCGGTGGACCGGCCACTCCTGCGACCCAACCTCACCCACGACGCGCACCCTGTCTCTCGTGACCGTTGAGACCATCCGCCCGGCAGGTCGCTGCGGTGAGCGAGGCATGCTGGTCGTGGTGCGCACGCCCGTGTGGCTGGCGTACGGTCCAGCGCCTGCAGTAGCATTGGCGCATGGCGAAGTGCGAGGCGCTTGCCACCGGGCTCCTTGTCGCGTGTCTCACGACGGGGCCCAGATTGGCCCACGCCAACGGAACTCCGAGTGGCGTGATTGTCGTGGCGCCCGGCGTCAACGGCGAAACCATGCTGCGGCAAGCCACCGATCTCGGAGGCGTCGAGTGGCGATTGGAGGCCGTGATTCCTGAGCCGGCCTCTCGACCGGAGCGCCCGTCGACCGAGCTCGAGGCAATGGAAAGAGCGCTGCCCGACGTGGAGCTGGAGCGATGTCTGGCGGCTGCGCGAAGCGATGCGCTTCGCGTCGATCGACTTCTGTTTGAGGAAATGCGAGACATCGCAGCGAGAGTTCTCTCGACGGCCGCGGCCTGCGCATACCAAGCCGACTTCGTCGATGTAGCTCGCGCACAGCTCGCGCTCGCGGTGACTCGTGAACTCGCGCTGCGTGGCCTCCCCGCGTTCGACAACGCCGATCCCGCCCTCCTCGAGCTCTACGAAGAGTTGGAACGCGACGCACTAGCCCGAGGAACGATTCGCGTCTCCTTCGTGACCGATCCGCCGGGAGGGCAGGTATGGGTCGACGGCCGGCGCCTGCGCTGCGATAGCGACGGCTGCGTCGGCGACCTGCGCCCGGGGTATCACACGATCCTCGCGCGGGAGCTTGGATTCCGAGAGCGCCGCTTCGAGGTCGAGCTGCGCGAGCCGGAAGCCCGAAGACTCGCGCTCGACCCTGCACCGGCGAATGAGACCGCCGAACAGCTCGCCGACGCGCGAGCGCGCGACGTTCCCGTCGACACGCCCGCCTTTGTCGTGGGAGCCGCCCAAGCCTACTCGGCATCCGTCGTGATGGTCGCCGACCAAACCAGCCAAGAAACCCGCGTCGCCCTCTTCGAAGTAGTCGGTGGCAATGCGACCGAGATCGCGCGGGCAAGCGCCGATGACCCCGACGGCCTCACGGCAGCCACCGCGGCAGTCATCGACGCCTGGCTTGGCCGCAACCGATCGCTGACGGAGGAGCCGCTCTTCTGGGTCGGAATGGGCCTTGGATTTGCGTTGGTCGCCGCCGTCGGGGTCACCCTCGGGGTGCTGCTGCAGCCCGACCAGCAGTTCGATCTCGTGGGTCTATGAGCCAATCAGCGGGAGCGCGCTACCGCCTGCTTCGCCAGATCGGCGCCGGCGGGATGGCTCAGGTCGTCGAGGCGGTGGCGACGGGGCCCGGCGGCTTCGAGCGCCGCGTCGCGATCAAGTGGATGCTTCCCGAAATCGCGAACGATGCGTCGGCCCGCGGAATGTTCCTCGACGAAGCGCGGATCGCCAGCGAGCTTCACCACGCCAACATCGTTCAGATCGTGGACTACGGCTTGATGGACGGCTCCGAGTTCATCGTCTACGAGTTCGTGGACGGCCTGGATCTCACTCGGGCGTGCAGCCAGCAAAGCGGAACCGTAAAAGACACGGTGGCACTCCACGTGGTGAGCGAGGTAGCTCACGCGCTGGACCACGCCCACCGTCGCCGGGATGCCGGAGGCCACGCCCTCGCCATCGTCCATCGGGACGTGAGCCCCTCCAACGTGCTGCTTTCTTGGGACGGCGACGTGAAGCTCGCGGACTTCGGTATCGCGTTCGCCGCCCACAAGGAAGAGCGCACCGCGACCGGTCTCATCAAAGGAAAAGCCAGCTACATGGCGCCGGAGCAGGCGGAGGGCAAGCAGGCCACCGGCGCCGCCGATGTGTACGCATTGGGAGTTACCCTGCACCGCCTCTTGACCGGCGAGTCGCCAAGTCACTACGGCCGCCGGGTCGCGGGCGAAGACCAGCGGATCTCTCCCGACCTCGAGAAGCTCGTCAACGCCGCCCTCGCCGTGGAGCCGGAAGCCCGACCGACCGCCCGCGCCTTCGCGGAAGAGGCGGGCAAGCTGCGCGCGTCGCGAACGAGCACGTCGGGGCGACGGGAGCTCGAAGAGTGGCTTCGACCCCTCAAAGAGCTGCGTACACCCCCCCGCCGACTCGACCAGTTTGCCGGTGAGGAGGTCGTCGAAGACACGCCCGGAAGTCGGACGTTTCGTATCGTCAGCCAGGTCACCGAGGACGAACGCGCTCCGGACCGCCGCGACTCGACCACCCGTCGGCAGCGATCGACGGTCACGATCGCACTTCTGTCCGGATTCTTCACCGCCTGTTTGTCGAGTGGGGCGTTCATCGCGTATCTCGGGTTTCAAGAATCGGGTTCTGAGGCGTCGGTTTCGGGACGAGATTCGCCTCGTGCCGACGTTCGGCTCTCCGTCGACGCGAGTCCCGACGCGACCCTGGATGAGGCCGGGGTCACCGGCGACGCGACCACCGACGCGGAGGCGGCGATCGAACGTCGCCGCGTGCGAGCGAGGGGCGCGCCTCCGCCCCCTCCTTCACCCTCCCCTCCTCCGGTCGCGCGCGACCTCTATATTTCGGTCGGCGGCGCGGCGTCGGGAAAACGAGTGTTTATCGACGGACGGTTCGTCGGTTGGGCTCCCCAAAAGTTCACCGTCTCCCGACCCGGCTCGTACCGGGTGGTGATTCGGGGACGTGACACGCCGGAGGTGATCTCGGAGCAAACCGTCGTCGTGACCGCCGACAACGACTCCCGGTCCAACGCCGCGCGGTTTCACCCCTGAGCTGCCGGCCCCCGCACGCCATCGGCTCCAACCGGGGCGGCCCCAGCGCCTGTCGTCGAGACAGGCACCTGCGCACGGCAAGTGACATCGACCACCTTCCGTCTCGGGCCCTCCGACCTTACGAACGAAGGGCATCG
>JBCCZL010000369.1:0-9936 GCA_039187775.1 Myxococcota bacterium | reverse complement strand
GTTCTCCGAGACGCGCACGCTCATCAAGATTCACCTGGCCAACTATTTTGCGGGCGCGCTCCTTCTGCCCTACGGGGAGTTTTTTCGGGAGGTCCAGCGGACCCGCTACGACCTCGAGCATCTCACCACCCTCTTCGAGTCGAGCTACGAGACGGTGGCGCATCGCGTGTGCAACCTGTCGGACCCTCAGCGGCGGGGCCTTCCGTTCTATTTCCTGCGGGTAGATCTCGCAGGCAATATTTCGAAGCGATACTCCGCGACCCCGCTTCGGCTTCCGTTTCATCACGGATCGTGCCCGAAGAGTGCAGTGCACCTCGCGTTCCTCACCCCCACGGTGCTGCGGCGCCAGTACGAGATGCACCCGGACGGATCTTCGTACTTCGTTTTCGCGAAAGTGATCACCGAGCCGCTTGCGGGGTCGGCGGTGCGGGGTACGGTCTACAGCATCGGCCTCGGGACGTACGCCGACAATGCCAAGCAGCTGACGTATGCCGATGATCGGCCGTTCGTCGACCCCAAGCGCATGGCGGTGCCCGCCGGGGTGAGCTGTCGGTTCTGCGAGCGTACCGACTGCAATCAGCGGGCGGCGCCCAGCTATAAGTTTGCGTTCCGCGTCGACGAATACACCAAGAAGGACAACTTCTTTTCGCCCCTCGTCGACGGCGATGAGCGGGCCGATGTCTCGCTCGCCGCACTGAAGCCTCGAAAGAAGAACTCCGACTGACCCGTCGGACCCGAGGTGGGCGCAGGTTGGCGCCAGCGTGACCCAAGAAACCGCGCGGGCTTTTGTGTAGCTCGGTTCGAGAGTCCCGTCGAAGTGGGTCAGTTTGCCGAGATTCCGGAAGGAGGACCTTCAGAGCGGTGAGCGATCCGCCGTTACTCCTCGAAGGGCCTCGACTGCGCGAACTTCGCGCGGAAGGAATTGAATGAAGGGTGTCGTCTTTAATCTGCTGGAGAGCTTCGTGGTCGAAGGGTGGGGGGAGGAGGTCTACGAAGACGTGCTCGCGCTCTGCCCCCTAAAGACGAAGGAGCCGTTTGTCGGTCCGGGCACCTATCCGGACTCGGATCTCTTCTCCATCGCTACCAAGACCGCAGAGAAGCTCGATCTACCCCTCGCCGATGCGCTTCGAGCGTTTGGAACCTACTGCTTTCCCAAACTGGCGGCCACGGCCCCGGAGCTCGTCGCCGCAAGCTCGACCGCCCGAGAGCTCCTCCTCAGTGTCGACGCGGTCATTCACGTGGAGGTTCGAAAGCTCATGCCGGAGGCCCTCACGCCTTCGTTCGACTACGAAGCGGTCGGGGACGATCTCCTGATTCGCTATTACTCGAAACGAAAGCTCTGCCGTTTCATGGAAGGGCTCTTGGACGGGTTGGCCGAGCACTTTCAGACGACCATCCACCACCAGCAGCAGACCTGCATGCATGACGGGGCACCGTACTGCGAGTTTCGAATCCAGTTCGCTGGGGTCAACGAAGCAGCGGCATGAACGAGGAACGGCTACGTCGAAAGCTCGACCGAGCGGAAAAAAAGGTGGCGGTTCTCGAGCAAATGATCGAGGACAAGACGCGGGCCCTCTTCCTCTCCAGCGAGAAGCTTCGGGCGACGATTCAGTACCTGGAGGCGGTTCAGTGCCGAATGCCCGGCGCACTGGTGATCGCGGATGCCGAGGGGAATCTCCGCTCGGTCAACCGCTCGGCGGAAGCCCTCCTGGGCGCGACGGTTGACGAGCTCGTCGGCCAGCCCCTGGAGAAGATATGGGCTGGTGGATCGCAGGTTCTCGCTCGTGCAGGCGCCGAGGCGGGGCTCGCCGGCGAGGAAGTGGCTTGGCAGAACGCAGACGGCGTCGACGTTCCGGTGCTGATCTCGGTTTCGGCGCTCGACATCAGCGGCGACGGCGCGAACGAGTACATCTGCATCGGGACCGATCTTCGTGTGCGAAAAAGCCTCGAAGTCGAGCTTCGCCACGCCCACAAGCTCGAATCGGTCGGTCAGCTCGCCGCGGGAGTCGCCCATGAGATCAATACCCCGATGCAGTTCATTGGCGACAACGTTCACTTCCTTCGCGACGCGTTTTCTGACCTGCTCGGCCTGACCCAGGCCCTCGAAAGTGCGCTCGAGCAAGTAGAAGACGGCGTTCCCGCGGCACTTCAGGAGTCGCTGGAAGAGGCGTTCGAGGAGGCCGACGTCGACTTTCTCCGCGGTCGGGTTCCGAAGGCGTTCGAGCGAACGCTCGATGGGGTCACTCGAGTCAGCACGATCGTCGCGGCAATGAAGGCGTTTTCGCATCCCCAAACCGACAAGGCCCCGCTCGACCTCAATCAGGCGATCGAAACCACCCTCACGGTGGCGAAGAGCGAATACAAGTACGTCGCGAACGTGGAACTCGAGCTCGGCGAGCTTCCGCTAGTGGTGTGTCAGGGCGGCGACATCAACCAGGTGATCTTGAACCTTCTCGTAAACGCCGCGCACGCGATCGAAGACGGGCGCGGCGACTCGGAAGAGCTCGGTACCATCCGGGTCGCGTCTCGGCTGGATGGGGATGCGGTGCTCCTTTCGATTGGAGACAGCGGGTGCGGCATTCCGGAAGATGTTCGCGATCGGATCTTCGACCCGTTCTTTACGACCAAGGACGTGGGCCGCGGAACCGGACAGGGACTGTCGCTCGCCCATCAAATCGTCCATGAGCGCCACGGCGGAAAGCTCTCGTTCGAGACCGAGATCGGAAAGGGGACGACGTTCTTCATTCGCCTGCCCATCCAGCCGGCGCGGCCGAGAGAAGCCGCCGCATGATCCGAACGCTCTTTGTCGATGACGAGCCCGATGTGCTCGAGGCATTGGAGAACCGTCTCCGTCGCCTTCGTCGTCGCTGGAGCATGACCTTTGCGGTGGGAGGTCGGGAGGCGCTCGCCCGCCTCGCGTCGGAGCCCTTCGACGTGATCGTGAGCGACATGCGCATGCCGGGCATGGACGGCATCGAGCTCCTCTCCCACGTCCGTTCCGCATACCCGCACATGGTGCGGATCGTCCTCTCGGGCCAGACGAGCAAGGAACAGGCGTTTCGGACGCTCTCGGTAGCTCACCAGTTTCTGAGCAAGCCCTGCGATGCGCCCACCCTCGTTCAGTCGGTCGAACGGTTTCGCGTGCTCGAGGCGCGGCTCGCGAGTCCGGCGGTCCGGGGGCTGACCGGCGTCCAGTCCTTGCCGACGGTGCCCACACTCTACGCCGAGCTTTCGGCTTCCCTCGACAGCGGGGCGTCGTTCGAACGAATCGGAGAGCTGGTCGCAAAAGATCCCGCCGTCACGGCTCGGCTCCTTCAAGTGGCGAACTCTCCGTTCTTCGGCGCGGTCCGCGAAGTCGAAGACGTTCGGGCCGCGGTGGCGTATCTCGGGACCGAGGCCGTTCGCGCAGTGGTGCTATCGGAAGGACTCTGGTCCGCCGTCGATATCGCGGCCACCGTTCCGGCGTTTTCCTTCGATGCGGTGCAGGCCCACTCGCTCCACGCTGCACGGCTCGTGTCGCAGCTTGCGCCCAGTCCCGAGGTAGCGCGGGCGGCATTCTCGGCGGCGCTTCTTCATGACATCGGGAGCCTCGTTTTGGCGATGGGGAACTCGGATTTCTATCCGCGAGCTCTCGCCGAGGCGGAGACGTCGGGGATTTGCCTGGAGCAAGCGGAGCGTTGGGCTCACGGGGTGAGCCACGCCGAGGTCGGCGCCGCCCTCTTGGCGATTTGGGGAATTCCTTATTCGATCGTGGAAGGCGTCGCCTACCACCACCGTCCGCGGGACTCGCAAGAGCATGAGCTCGGAGTCGTCGGCGTGGTTCACTTGGCCGACTGGCTTGCGCATGGCGCGGGCTCCGATCCCGGCGCGCTTCGGGCACCGCTCGACACGGTGTTCGTGGAGCGGCTTGGCATTCGCAATCAGGTCGAGGAGTGGCGAAGGACTCTGACGTCAGGAGAGGTGACGTGAAGCGAAAAGACAAACCAAAAATACTCTGCGTGGACGACGAGCCCGCGGTTCTCGAAGGCCTCGAGCTGCACCTTCGGCGAAAGTATCAGGTGGACACTGCAGAGGGCGGCAGCGCCGGTCTCGCGTGTCTTTCGAAAGCGTCCTACGCGGTGGTGGTTTCCGATATGCGGATGCCGGAGATGAACGGCGCGCAGTTTCTCACTCGAGTGAAAGAGCTCGCGCCAACAACCGTGCGAATGCTCCTCACCGGGCAGACCGACATCGAATCCGCGACCGCCGCGGTGAACGAAGGCCAGATCTTTCGGTTTCTTACGAAGCCGTGTCCTCCAGATCGGCTCTTGGAGGCCTTTTCTGCCGCCTACGAGCGGCATCGGTTGATCACCGCCGAAAAAGAGCTCATCGAGCAAACCGTCCACGGCAGTATTCGGGCGCTCACCGGGGTCCTTGGGGTCAGCCAGCCCTTGGCGTTTGGCCGAGCGAGCCGCCTCGAGAAGTTCGTGGGTGAGATGTGTCGCTTTCTGAAAATCGAGCCTTCTTGGCCCGCCGAGATCGCGGCGCTCGTGTCTCAGCTCGGCTGCGTTGCGCTCTCGCAGGAGCTCTCGGAGAAGGTTCACTACGGTCAGGACCTCGAGTCTCACGAGCGGGAGTTGGTCGACAAGTGTCCCGCGATCGTCGAGGAGCTCCTCGGGAACATTCCGCGGCTCGAGCCGGTGCTGGAGATCGTGAAGGCGCGGTCGAAGTCGGTGCGGACGCTTTCGCCGGAGCTTCAGCGTTCCGTGTCGATGATTCAGGTCGCCGAGGACTTCGACCTGCTCCTCGTGCGCGGCGCGACCGAAAGCGAAGCCATTGGAACGCTCCGCTCGCGGGGCCGTCGCTACGAGCAGGTGGTCGTCGAAGCGCTCGCCGCCAAGCGCGGCGGCAATCGGCCACTCAAGGTCCGCGAGATCCCCGCGGTCGCGGTGGCGGAAGGGATGGTTTTCGCGGAAGACGTGAAGACGTCGTCCGGCATGCTGCTCGTGCCTCGAGGGTTTGAGGTCACCGCGGGGTTCGTGGCCAAGGTGCGCGGATTCCGGCGCGGCTACATCAAGGAGCCCCTGCGGGTCACGGTTCCCGAATCAGCCGAGAGCGACGCCGCCTAGCGGACCGGACGGTGGCCTCGAATGCCCATCAGCTTGGTCGTGTCGACCTGGAGGGTGAGGAGAAGCGTCCAGAGGCGTCGACAGGTGGCATGGTCGGCGGAGATCGGTTTGCAGAGTTTGCGAAGCGCCTTGGCTGCATCGTCGTGGGCGAGCTTCTTCGCCATGTCGAGGGCTTCGAGCCGAGCCGACCCCGCACCCTCGTAGGCACGGTCCATCTGGCGGACGATGTCGACGTATTCGGTGATGTGGTCGCTGAGCGCGCTCCTCGGAATCTCCACCTGTCCGAGTTCCTGATCCTCTGACCGGAGGACGAGGGTGGTGGTGGCACCGCTCACGGTGACGTCGAGAAACGATGCGCTTTCCGGGAAGCTGAGGTCATCGGCGTTTCCGAGTTCGTCGATCGACAGCTGCCATTCCCGCCGGCGAACGGGGTCGGCCTGTTCCCAGGTCTCTGTGTCGATGCTCACCTCGATCGTCATGATTGCCGCTCTAACCGGCTTCGCAGTGCTCGGGGCGGGCGGTGCGCGGACGCGGTCCGGCGTTGGTCTTGCTGTGATGGAGGCGCTGCCGGTGGATTTCTCGGGCCGGCGGATACGCCTCGGGGTCGAGCTCTTCGAGCGCCTCGGCGCAAAGCCGGGACCATGCGCCGAAGCGGCGGGATTGGACGGCGTGATCGAGGCACCGTCGGTAGGACTCGACCGCAGGTCCCTGGAGGCGTGCCGCGGCCGAGCTTAGCTCCGCGCCGGTGTCGACTTCGATTCCCGTGGTCTCCTCGGGGTGAGGGCTCTGGACCTCGAGCGTCGGAAGATCTCGCACCGCCCGCGCGAGCGCCGCGTACATTTGTCCGCGCCGCGCATTTGCCGCGACGCGGAACTCGGTGACGCCGAGGGCCGCGACCTCTTCGTAGGCGACCTCCGCGCGCGAGAGGAACCGAAGCTTTCGGCGAAGGAACGGGCCGAGTTCGGTCGCGACGAAACGATTGATCGAAGCTGCGTCCGCCGGTCCGTCGTAGCGAGGAGCGGCGAGGCCGCGGAACGCGCGAAACCGCATCTCCGCGAGTTCGAAGCCCGCCTCGGCGACGACCGCGAGGCTGTCCTGGTAGACCCCCTGCCGACCCTGCGAGCGCTGGTTGGGTCGGGTGGCGAGGTCGATCCCTGCCTCCGACTCCCAGAATCGGATCGTGCCTCGGAAGGTGCGCCGAGCGGTGGTTGCGTTTCCTGCGGCAGCCTGGGCCTTCCCCAACGCGAGCTGGAGCCGAAGCTGGGTTTCGGGCGCGCTGTGGCGGCCGAATCGTCGATGGTGGTGTTGGAGGGCTGCGAGGCGGGCCGCTTCGGGGGCGAGCTCGGCCGCTTCGAGGCCGACTTCGGCCGCTTCCTGCAGTCGGGTCTCCCCGTAGTTCGCCACGAACGCCGCGGCGTTCTCTGTCGCCTGGGCACGCTGGCCGAGCGAGCGGCGGAGCTCGAAGGCGCGCCGGAGCGCCCGCGGAGCGCTCGGGCACGTGTCCGATGCAAGCTCGGTCGGCGTGCACAGGCTCTCGTCGCTGTCGCGGTGGTGCCGGGCGAACGACTCGTAGTAGCTGGCGGCCTGGTCGTAGTGCCCGAGCGCCTCCGCGTTCGAGCCTAGGAGGAACAGAAGCTGGCGAGTCGACTCGAGTTCGGGGTCGTCGAGGAGCGGCTGGCGGTCATGAAGCGCGCGATACATCCGGTTCGAGGTTTCGCACGGCGGCGATAGCTCGGGTTCGACGCGAGGCTCGTCGAAGGGGAGCACCAACGTGTGAAAGATGGGAGGAGGTGCCGGTGCGTAAAAGGCGACGGTGCGGCGAAGGTCTCGAGGGGCTGCGGGAACGTCTTCGGACATTGCCGTCGGCGCCTCGACCTCCGCGAGCGTTGGCGGAGCGAGTGCGCGCTTTTCAACCCGCGGCACCGGGGGAGTCGAGAAGGGGACGGCGAAGAACGTGGTCACGCCGACCACCGCGGCGAGGCTCAAGCGTTTCGACCAGACCACCGCCGCCGACCGCTGAAGCTCCATCCCTTTCAAACTACTCCGAATCGGGGACGGAAGCGAACCGAACGAAGATAGTCTAGGGGACTCGGAGCGTCAGGCGGTCCACCCGGGAGGAGAGATTCACGGTGCGGCTCGCCTCGGTGCCGCGACTCGAGCGGAGGGCGAAGCGATAGCTGCCGCCATCCACATCGAAGATCGAAAAGCGCCCCGCCGTGGTGCGAACAGTTCCCACCACCCGAGCGCCTCGATGCACAGTGATGGTGGCGTCCGAGGGCCGCCCCGCGGAGTCGAGCACTGTCCCCTGCGCTGCCATTCGGCTTCCCGTGCCAAGGTTTCTTGGCGCGGGAGTCCCAGGGGTGGCGGTCACCGTCCCGGCGGTCGTCGTGGTCCCGGTGGAGGTTGGGGGATGGCCCGGCGGCACGATCACCCCGCCGCTCGAGCCGCCGGACACCGCGCCGCTTCCTCCCGCCGGCGTGGTCGGCGAGCCAGTGGGCGTGGTTGGCGACACCCGCATCGCCGTCGTGATGTGCTGAGCTTGACTCGTCGACAAGCGGACCCCCGACTGACCAACCGTCCGCTGGACACCGCGGTTGGTGGTGAGAGTGGTCGTGGGCCCCATCGTCGTGGAGGTGGGCCGAGTCGCAGGCTGGGTTGCGATGGCGGGCCGAACGCGCTGGGCGGTCGACTGGCTCACCGCCGACACCCGCCGGTAAGAGGGGCTCCGCTGAATCTCCATCACCGCGGATCGATTGAGCTGGATCACCGGCTGGGTGCTCGCTGGCGTGGTGATCGGCGCGGCCTGACCGTTGGTTTGAGTCATCGTACGAAGGACGCAGCTACTCGACCCCTGTGCGGGCACCGTGACCTGAACCGCCCCCGCGGCCGCTCCCCGCGTCGGTCGCACCGTGGCCTGGTAGCTTCCCGTTGGCGCGGCGATCACACATCGTCCCGCGGTGGTGCGGCAGCGATAGGTGCCACGCTGACCGCTCAGGGTGACCTGGCCGTCGGTGGGTCGGCCCTGCCCGTCCAGCACGCGGACATTGACCCGGCCGTTCGCGGATAGGGGGGGCGCAAAGAGGGCGAAGCCAACCAGGAGTGCACCCAGCATCAGGCCGGTCCGCAGGTGGGGTGAGGTGTTCACGTGGACGGGGTTGGACGTGGGAATACTGTAGGGATTCACTGCTGGTTCAAAACGCATCAACTGCCGGGCCGGATGTATTCATCGTACACGGATTTCGCCAGCCTGCCTGCGGCCTGCTGCGCACCGCTGATGAAGAAGTAGACCGTGCGCGATTCGACGTCGGCGGCGAGGTAGGTCTCCGGGGTGGGGTCGAGCCCGGGTTGCGGGTTGAGCCGATACCCTTCGCCCCGGCCATAGACCACAGCGGCGCCCACACTCAGGTCGTAGCCTCCGGCGCGGAGTCCCACGCTCAGGCTCGCTCCGTAGTGATTCACCTGGTCGGGCCCGAGAATGTCGCTGGCTTCCGGAACATCCGGGGCCGCCGAGAAATCGGTAAACACCCCTGCGCGGACCGGGACGACTCCCGCGATGACGGTCTCCATGCCCAGCGACATGTTGGCGGTCACGTTCGCGTGGTATTGCTGGACGGCAAAGATCCCCGGCTGGGGGACCTCTCCGGTGATCGGATCGGGGTCAGCGAAGCCGAAGGGCACCACCGGATCGTCTTCGCTTCCCACCGGGCCGTAGACGCTGACATCGAGGGCGACGTGAAAATCGGGGCCGTGGGTGTACGACGCGCCCAACCGAAGTTCCCAAGGAATCGGCGATGAGGAATCCAGGCCGCCCTGATCGGACCGAAAGAATGTCGCCGCGGGAGGATCTGCGAGAAGGTCGGCAAAGCTTCGACGTTCGTTGATCGTGGACGAACCCGAAATCGGAATCGCCGGGGGCTGAAACGTCAGGCCAAAGCGGAAGGGTCCGTGGTCGTAGATCGCGCCGATGCGGAGGACAATCTGGGTGTCGTCGATCTCCACGAGGCTTTCCCGGATCGAGAGGGTGGAGTTTCGAAACACGCCGGTGGGATCGCGAGTGCCCTGAGTGATGATGACCTCGTCTTCTTCGTGCTCGAAGCTTCGGGTCGAAAGAAACGCGCTCACGCCAAGCGCAAACCGCGGGGTGACCCGGTAGGCGTACGATGGGCCCCACCATCGTACGGTGTCGGAGCGTCGGACCGACAGGGTGGTCTCCACACCGGTCATCGGGTTTTCGAGGGTGGCGGAGAAGTTTCGCCGGACCTGCGTCGGATGAACGGTGGAAAGAGCGATCGCGTGGCGCCGAACTCGATCGGGGTGCCGGTTTCCAAACTTCTTCACCAGGCCGACGAACAGGGGAACGGTGGGGTTGGATTCGTGGTCCAGATCGGTGCTTCCGATCGGAGAAGCAAATCCGTCGCGGACGATATAGCGGTCGAACGCGTTGACCTGGAGGGAACCGGAGATGCTGCTCCGGACGAGCATCGCAAGGCCAGCCGGGTTGTAGTAGCTCGCGGATGCGTCGTCCGCGAGGCCGGTGAAGGCCCCGCCCATGCCGAGGGCTCGGTCGCCGATGAGAAAGGTCTGGTAGTTGAGGGATTGCCCCTCCGCGCCCGCGGGGGAAAGAGCCAAAAGCCCAAGAGTGACCCCGACGAGTCGTTGGAACATTGGCATGGAGCATCGCACGAAGTTGCGAACGACCTCCAGAAGTTCCCCCGCGCCGCGCTATCCTCCCCCCTCGATATGGGCACCTCCTCCGACGACCGCGTCCCCCCGAGCCCGGGGCCGAGTGTGGATTCGAGCTCTGGCTCTGAGTCTGGCGCTGCCTCTG
>JBCCZL010000368.1:0-9945 GCA_039187775.1 Myxococcota bacterium | reverse complement strand
GTGTGGCAGCGGACGCCCGGGTCGTCACCGAGTCCCTCGAAGTCGCGGTTCGCCATACGGACCCTGCGACACGGATCGGTGCGGTGTGGGCACTGACGCGGATTCAGGACGAGTTGGCGAGACCACGTCTCATCCGGAGCCTTCGTGACCCTAACCGAGAGGTTCGCTCGGCCGCGTCCATGGGCCTTGGAGCGCTGGGGGCGACCCCCGAGCTCTTGGCCGCGGTCGCCGTGGAGGAGGATGACGAAACCCGTGCCGAGATGTTGTGGGACCTCGGTCGAACCGGGCAGCCGGAGGTGTTGGAGGCGCTCCGACATGCGCTAGAGGATCCATCGGCCGACGTGCGTGCGGGAGCCGCCCGCGGCCTGGGAGCCTTCGGTCTGGTCGGTGGGCGCTTGGATGAGCCAACCGCTGGCCGGCTCAGCGTGCGGTTGGCGGACGAGTCTCGGGAAGTGCGCCGAGCGGCAGCTTTTGCCTTTTCTAGGCTGGAGCCTCAGGGGGACCAGGATGGCGCGAGGGGCGCGTTGCAGGTGGCCACGGCCGACGAGGATCCGGACGTCCGGCGTCTCTCGATTCGTGCGCTTCAACGGTATCAGGCTGTGGATGTGCGTCTCATCGCCGCCCGAACCGAGGACCCCGACTGGGTGGTCGCGGTTCGAGCCTTTCGGGCGCTCGGACAGATGGAGCAGCCCGGCGCGTTTTCGGCGGCGCTTCGGAGTCAGATGGATCGCTTGGAGGGTCCCGAGGTTGATGCGCTGGAGGCGCATCGAATCGGTGCGGCGGCCTCTGTTTCACGTGAAACGGCGGAGGATCAAAGAGTGTTCTCCGTGGCGCGTCAGCTTCTCGAGCGACTTGGAGACCCCCCGCCCGACCAACCGGTCACGCGGGCCTGGGGGTTGGCTCACTGTGCCGCAGCGCGACTTGTCGACAAAGGTCGTGGCTGGCCCAACGAAGTAGAGCGATGTGGTCTGGAGCAGGTGGAGGACTGGGAGCGAAAGGTCTGGGCGGCGGAGCTGATCGGCGCCCTGGAGGGGGCCGACGACACGAGGGCGTCGTATTTGGCTCGGCTTCCATGGGAGTCCAACGTTCGGGTTGGCCTTGCGGTCGTTGCGGCTGCGGCCTCATTGCCCACGGAGCGAGGGGCGCGGGAGTTGATTGTCGGGGGTCTGCGAGGGGAGGACGTAGGCCTCATTGCAGCGTCCGCCGAGGCCTTTCGATCCAGCTATCCAAACTGGGAGTTCGAGGCGGAGGCACGTTCGTTCGCATCGGTCCGGCCCGCAGGAGCCCCGGAGCCAAGGATTCCGAACGCGGAGCCAAGACCGTCGGAAGTCGAGGTGCGTCGGGCGCTCGAGCAGGCTTGGGAGACCGTCGATCGGGAAGGAAACCTCGAGGCGCTGATCTCCTGGATTGGCGCGGTGGGGGCGTTCGGGGATCGAAGATTCGCCGCGCAGATAGGACCGTTGAGTCACCACCAGAACGTGACAGTTCGAGACAGGGCCAGCGAAACGCTCGAGCAACTCGGGGCTCCTCCGCCGGACGGGCAACGTCAGCCTGTACCGAACCCCCTCGGTGAGCTTTCTCCGGGGATGCCTACTCAGGTGCAGGTCGATACGAACCGCGGAACGATCCGTATCGATCTTCATCCGGATCACGCGCCAACCACCGTGCACCGCTTCTTGGATCTGGCCCGGCGTGGTTCGTTGGATGGGCTAACGTTTCACCGAGTGGTTCCCGGGTTTGTGATTCAGGGAGGCGATCCCCGAGGGGATGGTTACGGCGGGCCGGGCTGGTCACAGCGGTGCGAGGACAATCGTCTTCGCTATGAGAGGGGCACCGTGGGGATGGCGCTTGCCGGAAGGGACACTGGGGGAAGTCAGTTCTTCATTGCGCAATCCGCCCAACCCCATCTCGATGGTCGCTACACGGCGTTTGGGACAGTTCGTGAGGGTATGGATGTGGTGGACCAAATGCTGCCATCCGACTTGATTCACCGAGTCAGCGTGATCGAGTCGCAGTGACATGTAGTGTCACGTGAAACATGGGTTGGAGATGGCAGGTCGCAGGTCCAGTCCTGTCCGCGACTTCACGTGAAACGTTCGAGTTCGTCTCGGAGCCCTTCGTAGAGATCGTCGAAGGCGGTGACTCGCGCTTGGCGATCGGCCGACGGTTTGGGGAGCGCGATGTGGAGGTGCACCCGGAGATCCCCCGGTTCGCCCTTTCGCTTTACACCGCGACCTCGGAGGCGAAGGACGGTGCCTGAGTCAGTCTCCGGGGGCACTTTGACCATTACCGCGCCGTCAGGTGTGGGCACGCGAACCTTGGCACCCTCCACCGCCTCGCGGAGGCTGATGGGAACCGTGATGTGAAGGTCCTCGCCTTCGCGTCGAAAGAGCGGATGGGGATCAATGGCGACATCGAGGAGCAGATCGCCGGAGCCTCCCGGCCCTCGTTCGCCCTTGCCGCGAATGCGGATCGTCTCGCCGTCTCGCACTCCCTGGGGAACTCGGCAGCGAACGGCCCCAATGTCGGCGCGCTCAAACCGAAGCTCTTTCTCGGTGCCGGTGAGGGCCTCTTGAAAGCTCACGGCGACCTTGGTTCGAAAGTCCGCTCCCTTGGTTGCCCGGGGTCGGCGCCGTCGCCGGTTTGCGCCAAACACATCACCAAAGCCGGTGCCCCGAAGCAGGTCTTCAATGTCGATGGGTCGGCCTCCGCCGAACGGCGCCTGAGTGCGAGGATCGAACCCCTCACGTAGCCCTCCCGGACCGTACTGATCGTACAGCCGCTTCTTCTTGGGGTCGCTCAGCACATCGTACGCCTGAGTCACGGCCTTGAATCGCTCTTCGGCGTGGGGATCCGGATTGCGATCGGGGTGAAGCTCCTGCGCCAGTTTCCGGTATGCCTGCTTGATGTCGGATGCGCTTGCGCGGCGGCTCACTCCAAGAGTTTCATATGGATCGGTCACGATAGGCTGCGATCGGCGGCATACCCGCTATGGAAGGGCCTGGTGCGGCCGATAGATCGGTCCATTTGAGACAACAGTGTCTTGTGTGCGGCTGGCCCGCTATTCGTTGCCGGGCAGCACCGTGCATGGTACCCGAAATATGTGCTGGTGGATGTGTCCAGACTTCCTCGTCATGTGGCCATTACGATGGATGGCAACGGGCGATGGGCGCTTCAACTCGGAAAGCCACGGTCCTTGGGTCACCGGGCAGGGAGCGACGCGGTGCGCACCACTGTGCGAGCCTGTCGCCGGCTGGGAGTGTCCGCGCTAACCCTCTACGCGTTCAGTGCTCAGAACTGGTCGCGACCGCAGCTCGAGGTCGATGCCTTGATGGGTCTTCTCCGCGAGTTCTTGGTCAAGGAGCGCGCGGAGATCCTGGACCATCACATTCGACTGATCGCGGTCGGCGCGGTGGATCGGCTTCCCCCGTCGGTGCGTGAGGTCCTCGATCCCCTTGTCGAAGAAAGCAAGGACCACCAGGGAATGACCCTGAGCCTTGCGCTCTCCTATGGGGGTCAAGAGGAGATCACCCGTGCGGCGCAGGCGGTGGTCCGGCGGGTCCTTGCGGGTGAGCTCACGGTGGATGAAATCGAACCCGGCCATCTCGAGGCCGAAATGCACTCGATGGATGTGGGTCCGGTCGACCTGCTGATCCGCACTGGGGGCGAGCAGCGAATCAGCAACTTCCTCCTTTGGGGCGCGGCCTACGCCGAGCTCTACTTCAGCGAGAAGCTCTGGCCGGACTATCAAGAGAGCGATATCTACGAAGCGATCGCGGCTTATCAGAAGCGAGACCGACGGTTCGGACGCGCCAAGTCCACCGATCTCCTCGCCGAGCTGCCGCTCGGCCTCCGATCCATCCAGGAGTTTCTCCCCACCGCGACTCCGAAGTCGGGCTCGTAAAGCTCTCGATCTCTCGGGCGGCTTCTCCCGAAAATTTGGCGCGCGCCGGTTCGGCATTCGGGCTACAAGACCTCCGCCGTGGCCGACGCCGAGAAGAAGCCGATGAACAACTTGCTCGTGCGGGTGCTCACGGCCATCGTCGCCATACCCGTGCTCCTCGGCCTGCTCTACTGGGCTCCATGGTGGGGATTCTTCGCGCTAGGGATTTTCGGTGTGGTGGTAGCCGCGTCCGAACTGGCCGGCATGACCCTCAAGGATCAGCGCCCCCAGCAAGCATGGGCGGTCGCGGCGTCGCTCGGGATCTACTGCCTCCTCTATTTCAGCCCCACGGCGCAGGTCCTTTCCACCACGATCGTTGGTGCGGTGGCCACCGGATTCTTGATCGGCCTGATCGCCCCCGATCCCATCGAGACCGCGGGAGCTCGGCTCGCTTGGCTCATCGTCACCCCGCTCTACGCCGGGGGATTGCTTGCTGCGATCGCACTTCTTCACCGGACCCCCAACGGCGGATCATGGGTGGTGCTATCCATGATGCTCGCGTGGCTCGGCGACACCGGCGCGTACTTTGCTGGCAAAGGGTTCGGCAAGCACAAGCTGTATGAAAAGGTGTCGCCCAAGAAGACGATCGAGGGTTCGATCGGCGGCACATTGGGGAGCGTCGGTGGCGCGGTGTTCATGCACTTCACTTTTCTCCCCGAGCTCCCATTGCTCCACGCGGTGGGTCTCGGCGTGGTCGCGAGCATTCTCGGACAGGCCGGCGACCTCGCGGTGTCGCTCGTGAAGCGAAGCGCCAAAGTGAAGGACTCGGGATGGATCGTGCCCGGTCACGGGGGCCTCCTCGACCGCATCGACTCCCTGGTAATGACGGGCGCCGCCACCTGGGCGTACACCGTGTGGTTTCTCCCGTAACTCGGTGGTTCTTTCATGGCGCTCGCGGTCCAAATCGCGATATGAACGCGCTATGTCCTCAGAGAGTGCCCCCGACGAATACGACTTCTTCGCGGTCGTTCAGAGCTATCTCGATGAAGCGGCCAAGCTGGTCGACATTCCGAGCGGCATCACGACCATTCTCGCCCAACCCAAAAACGAGCTGATCGTTCACTTCCCGGTGTTGATGGACGATGGTTCGCATCGCCTCTTCAAGGGCTACCGGATCCAACACAACAATATCCTCGGGCCCTACAAGGGAGGCATTCGTTACCACGAGACGGTGAGTCTGGACGACCTCAAGGCGCTTGCCGCGATGATGACCTGGAAGAGTGCGCTTCTCGAGATCCCGTTCGGGGGAGCAAAAGGGGGGATCAAAACCAATCCCCGTCAGCTGTCCCAAGGCGAACTCATGCGGCTCACCCGTCGCTTCACGCATGCGCTTGGAAGCAACATCGGTCCCGAGTACGACATCCCGGCCCCGGACGTTGGTACCAACGCTCGCGTCATGGTCTGGTTCATGGACACCTACATGAACACTGTCGGCCACGTCGACAAGAACGCGCAGCGGCGTGTGGTGACCGGCAAGACACTAAACTCCGGCGGTTCGTGCGGGCGAGACAAAGCCACGTCGCAGGGCGTCATCCACTGTGTGGTCGAATGGGCAAAAGAGAACCGGATGGATCTCGAGGGCAAGACTGCGATCATCCAGGGGTTCGGAAACGTCGGCTCGCATGCCGCGCTTCTTCTCAACAAGCTCGGGGTCTCTACGATCGCGGTCGGGGATCACAGCGGCTACATGAAGAATGCGGAAGGCTTCTCGGGCCACAAGGTGACCGACTATGTGCGCAAGCACGGCTCGATCTCCGAGTACCCCAATGGCGAACCGATCACCCGCGAGGAGTTCTTCGCGACCAAAGCCGACATCTTCATTCCCGCGGCCCTCGAGAACCAGGTGGGCGAGGCGGAAGCGCGCGCCCTGGACGTTCGCGTGATCGTGGAAGGCGCCAACGGCCCGATCAATCCGGAGGGCGAAGTCGTGCTTCGCGAGCGCGGTATCCCGGTGATTCCCGACGTCCTCGCAAACTCGGGGGGCGTCACCGTCAGCTACTACGAATGGGTGCAGAACAAGCGCTCAGAGACGTGGGATCTTCCGAAGGTCGACGAGCGCCTTCACAAGGCGATGACCGACGCCTACCACCGGGTGATGCACTTCAGCCGAGACCACAATTGCGAGCCGCGCATTGCGGCCTATGCCCTCGCGCTTAACAAGCTCCACACGGCGTACCTCGAGCGGGGCATCTTCCCCTGATCACGCTTCGGGCGTGGCTCGCAGAAGAGCCGTTTACGCTGGCTCTCTCTTCCGGGTTCTTTGGGTTCTTTGCCCATGCGGGGGTGGTTCGGGCGCTCTACGGCGCGGGCCTCAAACCTCAGCGGATCACCGGGTCGAGCGCGGGGGCGCTGGTCGGCGCGTCCCTTGCGTCGGGGGTCACTCCCGACGAGATTCGGAGCGAATTTCGGATCCTTCGCCGGGAGGACTTTTGGGATCCTGGCGTGGGGCCGGGCGTTCTCCGTGGCCGTCGGTTTCGACGCCGCCTGGCTGACCTGTTGGTCGACTCGTTCGAGGACTGCGCTCTCCCGGTGGCGGTGTCGACCTTCGATGTGCTGCGGCGGCAGACGGTGGTGCAAGAGCACGGCAGCCTCAGCCGCGCGGTTCAAGCGTCATGCGCAGTGCCGGGGATGTTTCACCCGGTGTGGATTCGAGGTCGGCCCCATCTCGATGGCGGAATCCTCGACCGTCGTGCGCTCGCAGGCATCGGGGCTGGCGAGCGAACGCTCCTTCATCTTCTGGTTTCCAAGTCGCCGTGGCGCTCTTCCGACAGTCCGGGTCTCCGTGCTCCGACCATGGCCAACCTGAAGACACTGACGCTGCAGTCTCTTCCTCGATCGGGGCCGTTTCGTCTTCACGAAGGGATTCGGGCGATGGACCAGGCCTACGAGCGTACCGCGCGTGCCCTCGACCTTCCGGCGACCGCGGATACGCTGGCCGTCGCAGAAAAAGTCACAATTTCGGACTCTTCGGTCCTCGCTGGTTGACTTCCGACGCGGACGGTCGCCCAATGGCTCCGTGGCCACTCCCGTGATTGCCGGCCCGATCACCGCCGATGGCGTGCTTGAGGTGCTCGCGGAGATCGAGAGTCGGCGGACGAGCGGAATCCTGCACTTCAAAGGCAAGGAGCGGGAGGGCGAGATCGTCCTGGTCGCCGGGCAGATGGCGGTCGACCAGAAAGCGCTCGACGACGGAGACGACCCCGTCGAAGCGTTCCTCGCCCTGCGCGAGGGGGAGTACTCGGTTCACCAGCGGCTTCCCGTCCTGCCCGTCTCAAAAGGAGACGACCATTCGCGACGGGGGTCCCTCGCCGTCCATGTCCCCGCGGATCTC
This sequence comes from Myxococcota bacterium, assembly GCA_039187775.1. Taxonomy (GTDB): domain Bacteria; phylum Myxococcota_A; class Polyangia; order Polyangiales; family JBCCZL01; genus JBCCZL01. Next base: position 2,671 of record JBCCZL010000368.1, on the reverse strand, counting down.
ATGAACTACTGCGAGCGGGCGGGACTCACAGGCACCCTTCAGCTCTCTCAAGACGACCGGAAGGCGGAAGTGGTGTACGACCGCGGAGCGCTTATTGCGATTCGCGTCGACGGGAGCGAAGACGACGATCTTCACGAAGTGTTCTCGTGGGAAGATGGGAAATTCGTGATTACCGCCTCGCCCGAGGTGCCGTTGCTCGACATCGAGGAGCTTCCGGAGGAGGAAGATCCGGTCGAGCGGGAGCCGACGCTCCCGCGCATCCGCCGCGATGATACCGGTCAGAACTTCCTGAAGGTGGTCGAGGTGGCGCTGACGTCGATTCTCGAAGAGCGTGAGAAGCGGCGTTCGCCGACCCGGACGAGTCCGCCGCTTCCTCCCGCGCCGAAGGCCCGCAAGAGCGACCGGGCACCCGGAAAGCGCAAGGATCCGACGGTGAAGGTGATCTATCTGGGTGATGGGCCGGCGACGTCCCGGTCCGACCCGGAGACGCGACACCTGAAGGGCCGCGCGGGGGCCGACCACGAGCTTCCGGAGGCCGTACCGGAGCGTCGATCTGAGGAGAAGATGTCGAAGAAGAAGGGCAAGAAGAAAAAGAGTCGGGGGACGCAAAAGAAACGGCCCGAGAGGAAGGTGACGGAGTCGTCCGAGGCCTCCACCAAGGCCAAGACGCAGACCGAAGCTCCGGGCCGCGAAGACGAGCGGACGTCCCAGGCCAACCCAGAACCGGCGCCATCCATGGTGCAGACCGTGGGGTGGGTCGCGTTGCTCGTCGTGGTCTTCTTCCTGGCGCTCGGGATTCTCGCGCAGCTCCCGCCGCTCTAGCTCCCGGACCCCGACAGCTAGAGTTCATCGGCGGAGTCACGCCTCGAGCCCCTTTTGGCGGCGGCGGGGGGATGAAGTAGGCTCCGCCGGTGGTGCGGGTGCTCCTTCTATGGCTGGGATTGGCCGTTTTTCAGGCTGCGCCTGGTCACGCCCAGGATCCGAACTCGGGCGCCGAGGCGGGTTCGGGCGACACGCCCCCGGACGACACTTCTCCGGACGACACCTCTCGGGACGACACCTCTCGGGACGACACTTCTCGGGATGACGACACGCCTCCGGTCGAAGCGGCCCCGAGCGACGCGCCGTCAGCGAATGGGGAAGAAGACCGAGAAGAGGAGGCGGAGCCGGAGGGCCCCGGCCGGGAACCTGCCCCTGAAGAGGACGCCGCGTCTGCAGAGGCGTCTGCGAGTGCCTCCGAGGAATCGGGGGATCGCGACCGCATTCGCTACGAGCTCGAGCGGGTGGAAATCGAGGGCAACACCTCGACCAGTGAGCACGTGATCCGTCGGTATGTGCCGCTGGAGGATGGGCAAGTCCTGGACGTGGAAGATCCGGCGATCGAGTCGATTCGGTGGCGGCTTCTAGGGACCGGGTTCTTCGAAGAGGTCGAACTCCGTCTTCGGCGCGGCACCGCTCGGGGCAAGGTGATCCTAGTCATCGAGGTCGAAGAGACGAACACGATCATCGTCGAGCAGCTCGCCTTCGGACTCTCCCAAGGCGTCGCGCGCACCACCGACTCGAGCAACGATCTGCTGCCCTACGGCGGGATCAGCATCGCGGAGACAAACCTTCTCGGCCTCGGAATGGAGCTTTCGCTGGCGGCGATGGCGTCGAGTCGGCAGCAGGGCGCCAAGCTGCGCTTCACCGCGCCGGTCCTCTTTGGTAGCGATTTTTCGCTCCGGTCCACTCTCTACTTCAACAACGGCCGAGAGTTCTTTGGTGATGACCCGCTGGTCGCGGTGTCCTGTCCGCCGATGATGGACCCGGACGACGAGTGTCCGCCGGAGGTCGAAGCCCGCAACGCGGTCGTGTTCTACAAGCGGTACGGCTGGTCGCTCGGAACCGGTCACAGCCTCGGGACCTTCAGCCACTATACCTTGGACTGGCAGGCCGACGTCGTGGACGTGGGGCTCATTCCCGACGCGGCGAGTGAGCTTCGTGGCACCGACGTCGTCCCCATTGATTTTCATATCGAGAACAACCTGAGCTTCGTTTCTACGATCCGTCTTGGCCTTCACTACGACCGGCGAGACGATCCGGGGATCACGTCGGAGGGATTTCTCCTTCGGTTTCGAGGCATGGTGGGGACCCGGCTCTTCGGGAGCGACTACACCTTCCTTCGGCTCCAGGTCCTCGCGCGTCATTGGGTTCCGCTTCCCTTTGGCCGAGTTCGATTTGGTGCGTTCGCCGGAGCGATCTTTGGGGAGGCGCCGTTTTTCTACCGGTTTTACGCATCAGATCTCACTGATCTCGTGCCGTCCCGACTCCTCGAAATGAATATCGACAACCGTCGACCGCCTAACTTCTTCAATACGGCGATCGCGGAGATGAACAATCAGGATCTCGCCGCGCGCGTGGACGTGGAATATGGATTTCCCCTGTATCGGGGAGGCACGGGCATTCGAGAGATCGAAGCTTATGTCTTGGTAGGCCTATACGCCTTGGCGCAGCAGGAAGACATCAGCGTCGGGATCCCCGGGTACGACGGTGTCTCTCGCTTTCCCATCGACTTCACCTTTGACGTTGGAATTCGAGCGGACACTTCGGTGGGAGTCTTTCAGCTCGGATTCTCGAACCTCCTCGGCTTCGTTCCGATCTTCTCGGAGTCGACTCCCTGACCGGCCTTTCC
>JBCCZL010000367.1:0-9958 GCA_039187775.1 Myxococcota bacterium | reverse complement strand
GGAACTCCATCAGGTCATCGATCAGCGCCTGGGTGGTCGGGTAGCGATTCGCCGGCATCTTTTCCATGCAGCGCGACAAGATTCGCTCCAGGGTGCGCGGCACATGGGTATTGAGCTTGCGCGGCGCGGTATAGCGATCGAGACGAATCTTCTGCATCACCGTCCGTGAGTCGTCCTCGATGAACGGCTTTCGGCCCGTTGACATCTGATAAAGCACGATGCCGAGCGAAAAGATGTCGGAGCGGAAGTCGAGTTTGTCCCCCAAGATCTGCTCCGGACTCATGTACGACGGCGTTCCCAGGCCGGTGCCCGTTTCCGTAAGGTCGGTGAGCGTGTCATCTCGGGCGATGCCGAAGTCCATCAGCTTCACCTCGCCGTGATGCGAGATCATCACGTTGGCGGGCTTGATGTCCCGATGGATGATCCCCCGGAAGTGCGCATAGTCGAGAGCCCGCGCCACCTGAAGGCCAATGATCGACGCCACCTCCGTGGGAAGGACCGGGGTTCGCTCGAGCAGGTCGTACAGGTCGATGCCCCGGACGTACTCCATGATGATGTACATGCTCCGGCCGTCCTTGATGAAGTCGTAGACGTGGAGAATGTTTTCGTGCTGGAGCGACGCCATGAAGTGCGCCTCTCGCTCGAAGCGTTTAGCGAATTGGCTGTCGACCGCGATCGAGGGTTTGAGCGCCTTGATCGCAACGATCCGACCAAGCGGTTCCTGAACCGCCTTGTACACGACGGCCATGCCGCCGCTTCCGATCTCCCCAAGGATCCGACAGTTGCCGATCCGTTCCGTCATTCGCTAGGCCTGGGGCGCTCCCATCGCGCCATGCTCGCAAGAACGTTCCCGGGTGTCAATCAAACCCCATGTAATTGCAGCGCATTAACTTACAGCCAGGAACAGGGCGGCGAGTTTCGCTGTTGTCTTCATACTACTAGACAAGCCACTGTCCACCGACTCCTCTGATGTCTTTACCCGCGCCCTACCAGGAAGCCGACGATCGCACCGTGGTCGAAGGCTGCCTGACCGGCGATGGGGATGGTTGGAAGGCACTGGAGGCGCGATACGGTCGACTGATCGAAGCGGTCGTCGTTCGAGTGGTCGACGAGCGACGGGGCGGTCCCCTCGAGGAGGTTCCGCTTTGTTGCGCGGCGGTGCTTGCGCAACTTCGCGCCAACGAAGGAGATGTGCTTCGCCGCTGGGACGAGGAGAGCACCCTTCGTCACTTCCTGGCGGCTTTCGCCAGGGCCGTGACCCAGTCGTACCTCCAGGACGTAACCCCTCCCGCTTCGCTGATCGCGAAGCTCCCGACTCCGGCAGCGCTATTTCTCGACGATGTGGTCGCGATCGAACCCGCCCGGCAGGTATCCGAAGCGTTGGAGCGTCAGGAACCTCACATTGTCGGGATGGTGCGGCTCCGTCTCCGCGACGTCGACCGGGCCACGATCGGCGTGGTGCTCGGGTTGAGCGCAGCTACCGTGACCTCGAACCTTGAAAAGGTGGCGGAGCGGGTGGCTTCGTTGATGGACGGGCCAGGCCCCGATCTTGTCGCAGCCTGGAGCATGCTTCTCGATGCCCTACCCATCGATCAGCGGGTTGGCATCGCGCTCCGTACCGAACGCGACCCCGAGTTTCGTCGCGTGCGGTCTCTCGCCACCAGCACCTGGAAAGCGATGCGCGAGCGGGTGCTTCACATGGTTCATCCCAAAGACATCGCCTGCCTCGATGAACGAACGAGCGCCGCTTTTGTCGACGGATCCCTGAAAGGCGCCGAGCGAACCCGCGCCGAAGGTCACATCGCAGGCTGCGCACGCTGCATCGACGCGGTGGCCACCTTGGCCATGGACATGCGCACGATCGACGCGCTCCAGCTTAGCCGCGGCAAGCCGCCGCGCCTCGCCCTCGCAGCGGCATGCGTCGCCACCACCCGCTTTCGCGTGGGCGAACTCCTGGGCACGGCCGACCTCGACCGTTCTCCCCACGCGGCAAGCATCGTCCGCATCGCACGGATCGGCCAATCGCTTGTGAGCGGCTATGCGGAGGGCCTTCCGCCGGAATCCTCACGAGTGGTGGCCACCAAGATCCCGTCGGACGACGAAGCGCCGTTGGTGGCTTTCGAAGCGCTCATCGCCGACGACGCCCACACTGCGCTTCGCGCGATCGATGACATCGTCGCGCGAGGCATTCTCGGAGGGCGGCTGCGCCTCCTCGCCGCCGCGATGGGCGACGACCCAAAAGAAACCCACGACCTCGCCAACTCGCTCGAAGGCCAGGCCCGATCCGACCCCGGGCTCAAACTCGACCTTCAAGCGGTGCGGGCGCTCCCTCCGGGCCGATCGCTGCCACGAGAGATCGTGGTCGAACGCCTGCGCGATTGCATTCCCGGCGCAGTTCGCTTCGCGCTCTCCCGTCGCGCTTCGTCCGATCATCCTTAGAGTTCCTTAGAGTGCATGGATCGCTAGCCATGCCGACGCGCAAAGGCCCCGCATCGCATCAACGTTCGTTGGGCTGTTTCCGAAAGGCGGCGCGGTGGATTCGAGCGGGAACCAACGCTATGACGAGACCTACCGAGACGCGCGCAGTCCCCTGCGCCTTCATAAGCAGTTCGCTGTGAGCGCTCGGCAAGCACCGCCTCGGCGGTCGCGCCAAGGCCTCAACCAGACGGGTCTGCTAGAGTCGGCGCCATGCCGAAACTAATCGCTCAGCCCAAGCGCATCGAAGCCGCAGGCAATAAGCCGAAGCTCATCGATGAGTACGTCGGACGAATCAACTCGGGGAGCGAAGCGGTGAGCATCGCCCATATGCGCTCGCCCGGCGGATGGGTGGAGCCCGGACAGCGCCCCGAGTTCCTCGAACACACCATCGTGCTCAAGGGCACGCTGCATGTCGAGTTCGAAGGCGGCAACCTCGACGTGCACACTGGTCAAGCGGTGACCTGCGAGCCGGGGGAGTGGGTTCGCTACAGCACGCCGTCCGAGGACGGCGCAGAGTATATCGCCGTATGCCTCCCTGCGTTTTCGCCCGATACGGTGAACCGCGACGAATAGGCGGAAAAAAGGCAACCGGGCGTTAACGACAGGTGTCAACTCGCAGCAGTTGCGGGATTGGTGCAAACCTGACGTCGACTCTGGCGCGTGGCGCAGGTTCTACCGCGTTTGCCGTGACCTCTTCTACTCCGGCAACCGCACCTCCAACCCACATTCGGTACGGGCATAGATGAGGCAACTCCCTCCCGCCGCACAGGACACCTCGTGCTCCGAACCACCTTCGGACGAGAAGTAGCTTCCCAACTCCACGATCCCGGGTGTCTCTTCACCCCATCGATGCTGCGCCCGGCCGGCGATCAATACGCCGCGAAAGGTCGACCCACGACTCCGCATCGTCGCCGTGGATTCGGGGGGCAACCGGATGAGGACCCCGCTGGGCTGAGGGCCCGTCGGGCTACCCCAAAGGAAGGACAGAGCGGCGCGGGTGGAAGAAGCCGGAGTGGGTGTGCTCTCGTTGCGCATCGCGTCAGCAGCGTCCACCCAAACGATGTCCGAGGCGTCGACATTCACCGGGGTCTCATCACTCTCAAACGCCTCGCCCACCGGGCGAACGAGATAAGGCCCTTCATCGATCTCGATGTACGCGAGAATGTCGTCTCCCCGGGCTGCGGTGATGTGGACCCCACCCTTTGGCTGGGTCCAGAAAGATCCGGGCGGCATCCAGATCTCTTCCGCGTTCGGGTCGTCGTTGTGAACGAGGCCGCGAATCACCACGCCACGGTAGGACACGTTGTGAATATGGGGCGGCGACTCGAAGCCATTCACGGGCCGAAACAGGAAGCCCGTCGGACCGGAACCGTTCCGGTCGCCCCAAAGCGTGCCCGCCAACGGACTGGCATCTCCGCGCGCTGGATTTAGTGGCTGCCAGTCGACTTCGGATAACGAGACAACGGTGGACCGCACGGGAACGATCGGATCGGCAGGCACGGCCGCGCGGGTCGGATCGGCGCGTGCTGGCGCAACCCGTGAGCTCCCACAAGCCACGGTGCCGACCGCGACCATGGCTAGGATGATCACCACGTCGTTGTATCGAAGCATCCGATCCCTCCTACCTGCACAGGCTCATATTCTATTCGAGCGGCCCCGACGTTCACCCAGCCGGTTGCTGCGCAGCCGAGCGCCGCGTTTATGCCAATGGTGCCCATTGCTCACGCATGTTGTTGCGAGAGTTGCGCCAAGATCTTCTCGACCTGCTGAACCACCTCGCGAACCTTTCGAGGGTCGAGCGCATCGGGGTGGGGTGGCCCGAGCCTCCCCGCATCGTTATCGAAGTACTGGCCCGACGCCGTGTTGAACTCCTCGTCGAAGCTGAGCCGACAGAGAATGTCGGCGCCGATCTGAATGTCCTTGCCGGCTCTTCCAAAGGCTTCCTTCACCATCTTGGTGCCGAGAAGCGATCCCGGGTTGACCGCGATCACCACCGGCCCTCGGTCGCCAAGCGACTGCGCGAGGTGGCGCGACCACATCGTCAGGGCCAGTTTGCTCTGAGCATAGGCCTCGAAATCAGCCAGCCTCGCCCTCCCAGCGAGCGCATCCAAATCGACCGTCGACTGGGCCGCCGACGAGAGATTAAGAATCCGCGCGCTTGGACCAAGCAATGGCAGAAGCTTGTTCGTCAATCGAACCGGCGCGAGCGTGTTGACGACGAAGCGCAGATCGAGTTCGTTCGCCAACACGGGGGTCGAGGTCGAAAGAATGCCGGCGTTGTTGATCAATACGTCGAGCTGCTCATGTCGTTCGGCCACCGCATTCGCAAGGGCATCCACTTCGGTCAAGACCGAGAGGTCGGCCACGTAGCTCTCCGTCGAACCATCGAGTGATGCGAAGCTTTCCTCGACGGCCTTGAGCTTCTTCGGGTTGCGTCCGTGCAAGAGCACTCGGTGGCCCGCGGACACCATGGCTTTGGCGGTTTCCCGCCCGATCCCATCCGATGCACCCGTGATCAGAATCGATTTCGGCACGAAACACTCCTTAGGTTGCAAACTCGGGGAGGACTTCGTCGGCAAGCCGGCGAAGGGTGTTTTCGATGTCGCCCTGATGGAAGCGAAGATTCAGGGCCACGTGGTTGATGCCGATCTGCTCCAGACCCTTCAGGTAGTGGCGAAGTCCGTCGGTTCCGAGCCGAAGGCCCAGATGAATCGGCTCGGGCTCCGCCCGAGGATCGGCGACCAGATCGAGATACAGCGGCTGCATCGCGGGTTTGTTGGGCTGACCGGCGTTCGCCACTCGCCTTCGCCACTCGCCGATCACCCGGCCTTGCACCGGGTTCGGTCGTGGATAGGTCATCCAACCGTCCCCGTGTTGCGCGATCCAGTCGGGCGCCTGCTGACTCCCCCCGGTGATCAAGAGCGGAAGCTTTCGCCCGATCGGCTTGGGAAGCATGTCCATGCCGTCGCTCGGCCGGCCGTACATGCTCTCGAACTCGGGTGCCACCTCGCGCATTCGTTCGATGTACTCGAAGCTCGCACGGAACCGCGCGCCACGTTCGCCAAACGGAAGATCGAGCGCAGGATACTCGGCCGGCCGATCCCCCGATGCCACCCCCAAGATCAGCCGTCCCCCGGAGAGCACATCCGCACTCGCCGCGGCCTTCGCAACGTGCGCCGGGTGCCGAAGCGGCAAAATGACGCTCGCGACTCCCAACGCGATTCGCTCGGTCCGACCGGCGAGAACTCCAAGATAGACAAACGGATCGTAGAGTTGGCCCGCGTCCCCAAACGACGGCACGTTGAACGGCACATCCCTTAGCCAGAGGGCAGAGAACCCGAGGGCTTCGGCAAGTTGAGCGCGTTCGAGATGACGCGCCATCGAAGGCACCGGGCCTCGATCGTAGCGCTCGAGTGGAACGACCAACCCGATGCTCAACCGACCCGCGCGAAACACGGAGTCGTAGCCTCGGTTCAGCGAAGGAAAGCCTTCCGGTTCGGAAACCGCCGGAGCCTCGGCCCGGCTCACGTCTGCAGGCGGAGCGAGCATCCGACGCCTAGTCCTTTCCAATCCCATCGAGGACGGTCTTTCCGATCGCTCCGCCGCTTTCCTGAAACTCGTGCGCCTGCCGGAGCGTCTCGACGCCCATTCGACCGCCGCGCCGTTGCACCGTCGACTGAAGCGTGCCGTCGTCGAGTAGATCGGCGACCCGATTGAGGAGCTGGTGCTGCGCGTCCATGTCGTCGGTCTGGAACATCGACCGAGCAAACATGAACTCCCAGCTCACCGTCAGCGCTTTGAGCTTGAGCGGCTTGATGTCGAGGACCGCCGGGTCGTCGATCAAGGCGATGTGACCAAAGGGCCGAACGAGCTCGACGATCGCACCGAGGTGGTCTTCCGTGTTCGTCAACGACGCCACGTAGCGCGGCCGAATCCCGAGCGTCGCCATCTCTTCGTCGAGGGGCTTTCGATGGTTCACCACATGGTCTGCGCCCATCTTGCGCACCCACTCGCGGGTCTCCGGTCGCGAGGCCGTCGCGATCACGGTGAGCCCGGTGAGCTTCTTCGCGAGCTGGATCAGGATGGAGCCCACTCCGCCTGCACCGCCGATGACGAGCAGCGACTCGCCCGCGCCTTCCTTCTCCGTGAGGCGGAAACTCTCAAAGAGCATCTCCCACGCGGTAATGCTCGTGAGGGGCATGCCGGCAGCGTCGGCGAATCCGAGGGAGGTCGGCTTTTTTCCGACGATGCGTTCATCGACAAGATGGAGCTCGGCGTTGGTGCCCGGTCGCGTGAGATCGCCGGCATAAAACACTTCGTCCCCTCGCGAGAATCGCCGGACGTCCGAGCCGACCTCCTTGACGACCCCCGCTGCGTCGTAGCCGAGGATTCGGTGGGCTCCCTCTGGGGGCATGAGCGCACGAACCTTCACGTCGACGGGGTTCACCGACACGCCGCGCACTTCGACCAGAAGGTCGTGGGGGCCAGGTTTCGGGGCATCGACCTCCAGCTCGACGATCGCGTTCGAGGCGGAGAGCACCGAGGGCTCGGTGTGACCGTAGGCTTTCATGACATTTCCTCGCTCATTTCTTCTGGCGGACTCTGACGCCCGACCTTGAACTTAGTGTTTTGCAAAAGAAAACAAACGAGGCATTCGAGACTTCAGTATTCTGAATTTGGAGATAATCAGAATGGAGACTGCCAGCGTTCGACTCTTCGTTCTCGCCGCGGAGAAGCGAAACATCAGCGCCGCCGGCCGGGCTCTCGGCATGGCTCCCGCCGTCGCCAGTACCCGCCTCGCAAAGCTGGAGAAGGAACTCGGAGCCGATCTTCTGCATCGGACCACCCGCCGCGTCGCCCTGTCCCTCGAGGGCGAAGAGTTTCTTCCGTTCGCCCGAGAGATGCTCGCCCAGGAAAGTGCCGCGCGCGCTGCGCTCGGGCAGGGGACCGCAACCGCCACCGGAACGTTGCGATTTACCGCGCCGAGCACCTTTGCACAGCTCTACATCGCACCGCTGCTTCCCGAGTTCCTCGAGCGACACTCCGAACTTACCCTCGACCTTCGGCTGTCCGATACCCAGTTCGATCTCATCGAGGGAAGCTTCGACCTTGCGCTCCGCAACTCGGCGCTCGAGGACAGCAGCCTCAAGATGCGAAAGCTCGCCGACGACCAGCGCATTCTCTGCGCATCGCCCGGCTACCTGGCTCGTTTCGGGGTACCTCGCGATCCCACCGCCCTCGAAGAGCACCGCCTTGTCGGGTTCAAAGATCAGTCATCGAAAGAGCTGGTAAGCGCCCACAGACCGTCGGGACAGTTCGACCCGCGGAGCGCGGGCTCTCAGCTTTCGATCGATGATGGACTCAGCCTGAAGCTCGCGACGATCGCCGGCGCAGGGATTTCGATCCACTCGATTTGGAGCGTTCATCAGGAACTGAGCGAAGGTGCACTAGTCCGCGTCCTACCTGAATACGAAGTCAACGACGGGACGGTCCTCTGGCTCGTCTATCCGAAATCGAATGTGCTCACCGCGAAAGTCCGAACCTTCATCGATTTTCTCATCGAGAAGATCGGCCAGTCTCCCCCTTGGATGAGCCCCAACGCAGCCTAGGGAACGAGGCACACGTCGCGAACCGTATAGGCAAAGCCGTCTCGGGAATCGCGCACCACGATGTAGAACCGAACGCGTTGCCCGTTCGGCGGGACTTCAGCGAGGGGCGGAAGCTCCCACTCCAACATATCGGTGAGGCCAGGCATTTCGATCACCGTGAACTGGCGCTCCATTTCGCCGGCAGTGGTGTAGACCGCGTAGAGAATTTCTTCGGTCTCGGTGCTGCCGTTCGCGTTGTAGCTCTCGAACGCCGCGGCATCGCTCTGGATCGTGAACATCGGATTGCCGGTGGCGTGAGAGATCGTCGTCAGCGCCGGATCCGCGCTCCCTTGGCAACCGGTCACGGGCACCGGATCGTTCGGGGCTACCACGGTAGCCTGGTTCAGCAAGATCTGCCCAGGCGAAGGGTTCCGATTGCCGTCGCCATCAAGGTTCAGCGGGACGTTAAACACCACCACCTCTTGATCGAGCCCCGGGTTATCACCCTCGCAGCCAAAGTCCATTCCCGTCATGTCGAGGCGCGGGGTGCCGTTCGTGCAGACGATCCCCGCCACCAGCAAGCTCTGCGCGTCGACGTTGGGGGGCACGGTAAACTCCACCGACGGATCCACGCCCACCGTCAGTTCGGATACGACCTCCAGTCCAAAGGGGTCGCCCACGCAAATGAAGTCACCGGTCGGAGCCACGATCGAAGGGCAGACCAAGAACCCCCAGCTGATCGGAAGCGGCTCCGCCGGGTAGCCAATGAGCCAGTCCACCCGCGCGCTGTCTCCCGGCGCCGGATACGCCATCGTTGGGTCCCCGTTCACGCTTGTCTGGGCGGCGAGGATGCGAGTGCGGCTTACAAACGTGGAGGGTTCAAGGTCATCCACGCATCCGACAAGCAAAACCAACCCGAGCGCCGCCATAACCATTCCCCTCACAGCTCACCTCGCACGCCAAGCGACGGGATAATCGGTAGGCCCGGAACCTCCGTGCTTTGGCGAAAATCGTGCTGGTACAGAATGCCCTCGGGGTTGGTCGCGTTGTAGACGTTCTGGATGTCGAGGTAGAGCGCAAACTTCCAATCGTCGAAGGTCCAGAGTTTTTCGACGCGAAGGTCCAGCCGATGAAAGTAAGGGTTCCGAACGGTATTGATGTCGCCGGAAAGCGCGTTGTAGTTCTGTGCGTTGATCGACCGAACCCCCGAGTTGACCGGCGTCGTCGGATTGCCCGTCACGAGCCGGAAGGTGCCACCGACCTCCCAACCCGCGCCGAGCCGATACACCGCGGAGACATTCAAGATATGCGTCTGATCGAAATCGAATAGCCGCCAGGGCTCGTCCGGTCCGTCGCGCCGCTCACTCCTCGACAGGGTGTAGCTCAAAAAGCCGAACCAGCGCCGACCTTGCGGCTGGACCCGCGCGGACAGCTCGGCGCCGTAGATCCGGCCGATGCCGTCGTTGATGAATCCGGGCTCGAGGCCGAACTCCGTCGAGACCACCCGATCCCAGAGATGCTTGTAGAAGAGCTCCACACCGACGCGAAAGCCCTGCTCGATGTCCCGCTCGTAGCCGAGCCCGAAGTGCACCGCATGGAGCGGATTGAGATTCGGATTGCCGAGCTGATCGTTCGATTCCTGGAACTCGGGGGGCTGGCTAAAGATCCCCACCCCCGCCTTGATCCGATCGCTGTCGGTCACGCTCACGATCGACACGATGCGCGGATCGACCGACCAGCGCTCGATTTCGCGGTACCAGTCGAGGCGGAGGCCGAGCACCACCCGCCACGGGTCGAGAATCCGGGCGTCGACTTCCACATAGGCCGCCGGCCGATAGGCGGTGTCGTCGATCTGCGTCTGGATCTCTTGCTGCGTGCCCAGCGGGTTGTCG
>JBCCZL010000366.1:0-10008 GCA_039187775.1 Myxococcota bacterium | reverse complement strand
GCTCGGTCATTCCTCGTCGGCTCGCGGGAGCGCCCGGCACCGTCGCGAAGCTGGATCCACCCACGGGCCTTTGGCAACAGCCTGTTAGAGGCACGCGGTGCTAGTATTTTGACGGTGCCGCGGTGGGTGCTTGTCTTGGGGACACTCTTTGGGCTGAGCTCAGGAGCCTCCGCCCAGAGCCGGGTGGACCTCGAGGCGCCGAGCGAGCTCATGGAGGGCGAGCTGAGCGTGGTGCGGGCGGTGGTGCGATTCGACCCCTCCACCGATCAGCCGGTGCTCGTGAGTCCGGAAAGCGAAGGAGCCGCCATCGATGTGGTGCAGGGACGGTTGCTTCGCCGAAATGCGAAAGATGCGTTGGCCGAAGCCTTGGAGTTCGAGATTCCGATCGTCGCGGCCCGCCCAGGCACCGCGGTAGTTCGGGTCCGAGCCCGGAGCTGGGCGTGCCGAACCCGTTGCCGAGCCGTCACCGCCGAGAACTCGGTGATCATTCGGGTGAGGCCCAACCGGTCGGCACCCAAAACCGCGCTCGGACCGGATGCGAGCAGGCCTCAAACCCATAGCCGAGGCAACAGGCTTGTTCGGACATGCACCGATGCGGTCTATCTCTCTTTTATGGGGCGATCACTCTCGCCGAAGGCGATCACCTCGCGTTGCACTTCGAGAGCCGGCGTGGGGAGTCCTCGTTTTTCGAGCCAGCGGACCGTCTGCTCCATGGTCGCCGGCAGATGCACCGGCGCGGTCGGGTTGATCGCGAGCATGACACTCGCCGCCATCCCTCGGCCGGTGGCCGCCCAGAAACCGCTTCCCGCAATGCAGCAGACCCATGCATCCATCCGTAGCTCGCGGTCGCCGATCATCTTTCCGATCGCCTTGAGCGCGCGGCGACTCGTCACCGTCCCTTCGTGAATGTAGCCTACGCAACTTCGCTGGACGACGTCGGACTGGTGTTCACGAATCACCGCGTGAAAGGTCTTGACCGTCGTACTCGACAGATGGTCCCGAAACGCCGCCACAATGCACGCAGGGTCGTCTTTCCAGAAGCGATGCTGGGACACGCCGCACCGTATCGCTGTCGCGGAGTCGTCGCCACGCCAACGCGGCGCGGGCTGCCCCAACGCTCGCTGGCCCGAAACCTGCTCTCTTCAGGGTGACCGTCGGGCGTCAGCGGACGCTCATTCACCATTTTCTTCAAGGATGTCCAGCATGTCGAGCGTCGCGAGCCCTGTTCCTACCCTTCCCCCGCCGTCGGCCACCAATGACAAGCTGACAAGGAGTGACAAAGTGTCATCCATGGACCAAGCCCCGCCCACCGACCTCGCCGAAACCACCGTGCTCGTGGTCGACGACGAAGCGCCGAACCGCGAATCCCTGGAGCGCATCTTTAATCGCGAAGGGTGCCGAGTGCTTACCGCCCCAAGCGGCAAGCGGGCGCTCGAACTGTGCCGCCAGCACCGGGTCGACGTGGTCCTCACCGACTTGATGATGCCGTCGATGAGCGGCATCGAACTCGTGCGCGCGCTCAAGACGGTTTCCCCCGACACCGAGCGGGTGGTGATGACCGCGTACGGAACCATCGAGACGGCGGTCGAGGCGATGCGCGAGGGCGCCTACGACTTTGTGGAAAAACCCCTCAAGCGAATGCAGATCGTGAAGTCCGTTCGGAAGGCCGCCGAGCGGCACCGACTCGTCGCAGAGAACCGACATCTCAAAAAGGAACTCTCGACTCTCAAGAGCAGTTCACTTCGAAATCGCAGCATCGTCGGCACCTCGCCGGCGCTCCGCCATGCCTTGGACACCGCGCGGCAAGCCGCCCCGAGCACCGCCACCGTGCTAGTCCTCGGCGAGTCGGGAACCGGCAAGGAACTCATCGCCCGGTTCGTGCACAAAGAGAGTGGCCTCGAGGGCCCGTTCGTCGCCGTCAATCTCGCCGCCCTGCCCGAGACGATCGTCGAGGCGGAGCTCTTCGGCTACGAAAAGGGGGCGTTTACCGGCGCTGCCCAGAAGCGGGAAGGCCGGATCGGGCAAGCGGCTGGCGGCACCCTCTTCCTCGACGAGATCGGTGAACTCAGCCCTGCGGTGCAGGTAAAGCTGCTCCGACTTCTTCAGGAGGGCGAGTACGAACCGCTCGGAGGACGAACCCAGCGCGCAGACTTTCGGCTCATCGCCGCGACGAACCGGGACCTCAAAGAGGCGGTGGCTCAGGGCGAGTTTCGTGAGGACCTCTACTATCGACTCAATGTCATCGCGATCACCTCGCCCCGCCTCGCGGATCGTCGGGACGACGTTCCGCTCCTGATCGATCACTTTATCCAGCTCTACTGCAGAAAGAACAAGAAGCCGATCATGGAAGTCTCCCGCGAGGCGCTCGATCGGCTGACCGCCTACGACTGGCCCGGCAACGTGCGCGAGCTGGAGAACGTTGTGGAACGCGCGGTCGTGCTCAGCCGAGAGCCGGTCCTTCGCGCCGAGCATCTCCCGGGGCCGATCGCGTCCGCGGAAAGCCGCGGCGAGGAGCTTTCGTTCGCCGTCGGTACCCCGCTCGCAGAAATCGAGCGCCGGGTCATCCAGGCGACGCTCTCCCATACGCAGGGCGATAAGCAGCTCGCGGCCCAGCTGCTCGGAATCAGCGCACGGACGATCTATCGGAAGCTCCCGTAGAAGAATCCCGGGACTTGTCGGCCCCACGACACGTTCGACGCAAAACCGGTGTTTGATCGTGGAGATCACCCGTGGTAGCCACCCTGCTGTGGTCTGGATTACCAAAGCACCTCCGCTGACTCTGGTGATTCTCTTGAGTGCCTGCGGCGCCACGCCACCTCGTCCCGTCCCCATCGAACTGCCTGAGCTCTCGGCGAACCGACTGGAAACGGTACGGGCTCGGGCTCCCGAGCTCGCCGCCCAAGCGGAGCGGCTTCAGGCGCTCGCAGAGCGGCGGGCCGCCGCGGGCCAGCGCGAAGATGCGGAGGCGCTTTCCCAACTTGCTCAGCTGACCCTGCTTTCGACGGCCGAGCTCGTCGCTCAGGTGCACGCCGCGGAAGCGGAGACCGACGCGGCTCACGCCTGGCGCATGCTGCTCGAAGAGGGGAATGAAGCCGCGGAAGAAGAAGTGCCGACGGAGGATCCAAGACCCGTGCGGGCCCGACGGACTCGACCTTCCGCCGACGCCCGCGAGCCGACTCCGACCGAGGCCGAGAACGAGGCCGAGAACGAGGCGCGTCCCGATCGCGACGCCGCGCTTCGCGCTCGCCTCGCGCAACTTGCCGAGCAGCTTCGAGATCTGGAAGCGCGGTCGGCGGGTGAGACCGCGGTTCTCGATGGTCTCCAAACGTCATTGATCGAAGCCGATCGGGTGCTATCGGAGGGTCTCGCGGAGCGATCGAAGGAACTCGCCGACGGAGTAGAACGGCAGCTCGCAACGCTGACCGGAGCACCCGCGCCCGCGCCGGCCGACGGGCAGACGTTCTTCGCCGAAGCACGACGCCTGCTCGGTGACGACGCGCTGATCCAAGGCCGGGCGGTGGTGGTTCGGCTCAACGGGCTCCTTCGCTACGAGGGAGGGGCCTGGCGGAGCTCGGGAAGTGGCACTCGGCTTTCAGCAGTTCGTGCGTTGGTGCGCGGCTATCGAAGTGCCTCGGTCACGCTCCTCAGTCGAAGCAGTGGCGACAGCCCGTTTCGACGGCACCGGGATGGACTCACCGCGTTTCTCGCGGGGCGATTTCAGATTCCGGCGGCGCGGCTTCGCTGGGTCGAGACCGAAGAGAGCGACCTGCCAAGCGGCACCTATCTTTTGCTCCGAGAGGACGCCCGGTAACTCGCGATGGATCTCTTCGCCGAACTCTTGACCGGTCTTGCCCTCTTCGTGGTTCTTTACCTCGTCGCCGAGACGCTACTCCATCGGCGCCGGCTCCGGCGGATCCCGATCCGCATTCATGTGAACGGAACTCGGGGCAAGAGCAGCGTGACCCGCCTCATCACCGCGGGTCTCCGCGCCGGAGGAAAGCGGGTGGTGGCGAAGACCACCGGCACCCTCGCGCGGGTGATCCTTCCGAGCGACCGCGAGGTCCCCGTCTACCGTCCCCTCGGAGCCAATGTGCGCGAGCAGGTTCGCATCGTGCGCTTTGCGGCCGAGCAGGAAGCCGACGTGTTGGTGCTCGAGTGCATGGCGCTCCAACCGGTGCTCCAGTGGCTCAGCGAACGGATGTTCGTTCGGGCAACCCACGGCGTGATCACCAACGCCCGCCCCGATCATCTCGACGTGATGGGCCCGAAGGATAGCGACGTCGCGCGGGCGCTCGCCGGAATGATGCCGATTCACGGGCGCTGTTACACCGCCGAGGTGGATCACCTGCCGATTCTCACCGCCGCGGCCAACGACCGGAAGAGCGAGCTCATCACCGTCGGCGAAGGCGAAGTGGCGGCGATCGGCGACGACGACCTCGCGCCGTTCGAATACTTCGAGCATCGGGCCAACCTCGCGCTTGCCCTTCGGGTCTGCGGCGAGCTCGGCGTCCCGCGGGAGATCGCGCTTTCGGGGATGTGGAGCGCGCAGCCCGACCCAGGAGCGATGGTGTTTCACGAGCTGGAGTATTTTGGCCGGAAGATCGTTTTCGTGAACGCGTTCGCCGCAAACGACCCCGTCTCTAGCCTTCAGATCTGGGATCTTTGCCGGAAAGCCCATCCGGAGCACAAGACCGTTGCGGTCTTTAACTGCCGCGTCGACCGCGCCGACCGCTCGCGCCAACTCGGCCACGCACTTCACTCGTGGACGCCACCGGACGAAGTGGTGGCGGTCGGGTCGGGCACCGGGTTCTTCGCGCGGGCGGCGGCTCGAAGCGGCGCCGATGCGATCGTGACGGTCGAAGGAAGCGACGCCCGGGAAACCTTTGAACGACTGCTCGAACTCTGCGCCGAGGAGACGCTCATCGTAGGCCTCGGAAATATCGGAGGCCTCGGACTCGATCTCGTTCGACTGTTTCGAATCCGGTCGAAACCCAAAAAGCAGCGCGAATCGAGAACGAAGGCGCGTCCGGTGCTGCCGTCGGGCACGCGCGCCCTCGGGGAGGGTTCCCCATGAGTCCCGCGGACCTCCTCGTCTTGTCGATCGCGGTGGGAATCGTGGTGAGCTTCCTGTTCTCCGAAGTCTATGGCCTCGCCGCGGGCGGCGTCGTCGTGCCGGGCTACATCGCGCTCTATCTCACGGAGCCCTACGCCCTCGGCCTTACTCTAGGCTGCGCGGCGGCGACCTTTGCGATCACCAAAGTGATTTCGAGCTTCGTGATCGTGTACGGGCGCCGCCGGACGTCACTCACGATCCTCATCGGCTTCGCCCTCGGCGCGTCGGTCGGGCGAGTGGATGCCCTTCCTTCGTTTCTCGGTGAAGAGCAGGTCGATCTTCACGTGATCGGCTACATCATTCCGGGCCTCATCGCGATTTGGTTTGACCGACAGGGGATCGCGCCGACCACCGCATCGCTCGCGATCGCGGCCACCGTGGTTCGCCTTGTCCTTCTTCTCGCGGTGGGTCCGATCGTGCTTCAGGGAGCCACATGAAATCTCTTTACTGGCGGTCCAACCATGTCTCGACGCGTCAGCTCGTCGCGGTCGCAGTGCTCGCGGTGGGAGGGCTCGCGTGGGTCGAGACGAGTCCCATCGAAGAACGCGATCCCCTCTTCGAGCAGAAGCTCGCGGCAGCACGATTGGCCGAGCAGGGGTTTCGAGCCGTCAATCTCGAGCGGATTCGGCTACAGATCCCCTTGGAACCCGAGTTCGATCCCGCCGGAAGCGGGCTGATCGGACCCGCCCACACCCCAATCGTCTCGAACGAAGGGCACCTCGCTTCTAAGCAAACCTCGGCCAATCCCAACTTCGCCGCGGTGTTCGTGGAGATGCTCCACGAGGCCGGGGTGCGCGAAGGGGATCGGGTCGCCGTGACGGCGACGGGCTCGTTTCCCGCCATGAACATCACAATGTTCGCGGCCCTCGAGACCATGGGCGCCCGCCCGATGGTGATCAGCAGCGTCGCTTCGTCCGAATTCGGCGCGACACACCCCGAACTCACCTGGCTCGACATGGAGCGGGTGCTCTACGAAGCCGAGGTGATCGGATTTCGAAGCGTCGCCGCATCCCTCGGCGGAGTGGTCGACATTGCGCGCAATCACAGCGACGAAGGCCGGGCGCTCCTCACCGCGGCCCTCGCTCGGAACGATTGCCGACTCCTCACGCCGCGCGACTACGATCACGCGGTCTCCCTCCGGCTTGCGCTTTTCGATGAGCTCCGCGGCGACGATCCGATCCGCGCCTTCGTGAACATCGGTGGGGGGACCGCGGCGGTCGGCAAAGCCGAAGACAAAGTCGACTTTGCCGCCGGTCTGAATACCGAGCTCCCGTCGGGCCTCGAGAACCCATCGGTCATGCGGGCTTACCTCGAAGCGGGGACTCCGGCGATTCACGTGAGCCGGATTCGAAGCCTCGCCCGGAGCTTCGGCCTCGCCGACGTCCCGATGGAGGTGCCACGTCCGGGCGAGGGCGGGGTCTTTCGGCTGGCGATCATTCCCCCCTGGACGATCGCGCTTACCCTGCTCGCGATCTTCCTCGCCATGTGGGCGGCCACTCGATTCGACCTTTTTGCGATCTTTCAGCGGCGTCGCGCAGAGCAGAAATCGGGACCCGTTCAGATGGTGTAGTCACCGTGCTCGATACCCCTCGGGCGCAGGCAACGCCGCGGCTTTGTCAAAATGTCAGAAAGGACCAACCCACCGCCGAGACCTTGCCAAGTTGTCGAGCTGTCGAGGGGCTCAAACGGGGAAAGCATCTAGATATTTGCAGCTGATTCGAGTAGGCACACGCGTTGCTCTGCCTGCGTAAGGCACCACCGGAAGAAGTAGTTGGGACCTCGTCGACAGCGCTATATCGCCCTCGGGATCATCTTCGCGACCCTCGCGGTCGTGGCCCTATTTTTCGCCCAGGGAGCCACCGGCCTCGTCGCCGCGTGGTTCCTTCCCCTCGACCCGAGCGGGGCCGCAGCTCCCATCGCGGGCGGCGGAACCGCAGTCACCACGCGTCAACGCGATGCGACCGCTATCTTGCGCCGGAACATCTTCGACTCGGAGACCGGTCCCCTCGACGGGAGCCAGGTCGAAGAGGTCGTCGCGGAAGAGACCGAAGAACCAGAGGAGTTTGACCCCAACGCCCCGCTCCCGAACTGCGAGGGCAGCATGCGCCTCGTGGGCTCGCTGGTGAGCTCTCGGAATCCGGAGTGGTCTTTCGCATCGATCTCGGGCGCGAGCGGCACCGCCGAGGTGCGTCGCATCGGCGACGACGTCGACGGAAAGCAGATCATCGCCATCCACTCGCAGAACGTCGTGATGCGACCCGGCGGCGGCAACCCGTGCCAGCTCGCGATGTTCGCGCAGGATGCGCCCGCGACGCCGGCCCGACCCGCGGTGTCCGTGGCCCGGCCAGCCGAACCCCCCGAACGCCCGGCAACGCCCACTCGCGAAGGCGCGATCAGTTCGGCCCAGATGGACGAATCGATCACGCGGGTCAGCGACACCCAGTTCACCATCGCCCGAAGCCTCGTGGACAGTCTGCTGGAAAATCAGGCGGAGATGATGCGCACTGCGCGGATCATTCCCCACGAAGAGAACGGCCAGACGGTCGGCGTCAAGCTTTATGGGATTCGGCGCAACAGTCTCCTCGGCCGCCTCGGCCTGCAGAACGGAGACATGCTCCGGACCATCAACGGCTACGACATGACTAGCCCCGACAGCGCACTCGAGGCCTATGCGCGCCTTCGGAGCGCCGAGCGGCTTAGCGTTTCCGTCGTCCGGCGAGGGCAGCCGTCGACGATCGAGTACAACATCCAATGACAGAAGGAGCCCCAGAGTGAGGATCCGAACCGCAGTCCCCATGCTTGCGTCCTCCGCGGCGATCATGGTTGTGGGCTTAGGGATGGCGAACGCGCAGGAGCGCGACAAGCCTGCCCTCAATTCCTCCGAGCGGCAGTCTTCCTCCGAGCGGCAGCCCGCTCTTTCGTCCCGATCCTCCGAGGGCGGCTCTCTCCTTCGGGACCGGTTTCGGCCGGTGGGCCGCAACCATCAGGAGAAGACCGGGACCGACGCTACTGAGGAGGACACCTTCCGCCCCATGCGAGCGGGCGAGCGAGTGCTCTTCAACTTGGAAGACGCCGACCTGATGGAACTCGTCCAGCTGATCTCGACGATCACCGGCCGCCGCTTCATCCTTCCGGGCAAGGTTCGAAATATCAAAGCCACGGTGTTCTCCAAGACCAAGGTCACCGCCGCCGAGGCCTACCGAGCGTTCCTTTCGATCCTCGAGCTCAATGGGATGACGGTGGTCCCGGCGGGACGGCACCTCAAGATCATCGAAACGCAGGGTGTGCAGAACGAACCGCTTCCGATCTACTCGGGGGGCGGGGCAAGTCCAGCGAGCGATCAGTTCATCACCCGACTGCATCGGCTAACCAATGTGGGCGCCGAAGACGTGTCGACTCTTCTCGCACGCTTCAAGAGTCGAGAGGGCGACATCGTGGCTTACGCTCCGACGAACACCCTGATGATCACGGACACGGGCACGAACATTCGCCGGATGCTTCGCCTGGTCGAAGCGATCGACGTGCCCCGAACCGGCGAGCAGATTTGGATCGAGCCGATTCACTATGCCAACGCCTCGGATCTCGCGGCCCGACTTCAGGAGATCTTTCCCGTGGGGACGGGGGCTTCCGCTTCGCCGACGCCAAACCGCGGAGGCCGCGCCACGCCCGCCCGGCCCAACCCGCCTCGTCCGGCAACATCCGCGACCACCGCGGCGGCCGCCGCAGGGGGCACCACCACGGTGGGCTCTCGCTCCGGCGAGTCGCGCATCACCAAGATCCTTCCCGATGAGCGAACCAACTCGCTGATTATTCTGGCAACCGAGCGAGCGTATCTCCGGATTCTCGAAATGATCCGCCACCTCGATGTGCCGCTCGATGGCGAGGGCGGCATCCACGTCCATTACGTACAGCACGGCGACGCGGAAGAGATCGCGGGCACGCTGTCGAGCCTGATCGGTGGAGGCGGCGGGGCCGCGGGTGGCCAGCGACGACCCGCCGGCGGCGCACAACCGGCGGCGGCCGCCGCCGCGGCCGGAGGCGGCGCAGTATTCGAAGGCGACATTCGCGTCACGGCACACAAGCCTTCGAACGCACTCGTCATCACCTCGTCGCTCCATGACTACGCGGCGCTCCGCCGAGTGATCGACCGTCTCGACGCGCCGCGGCGGCAGGTGTTCATCGAGGCCGTGATCATGGAACTGAGCGTCAACCGGTCGCGCAACCTTGGGCTGAGTTTCCACGGCGGCGTTCCGAACTTTCCGACGGACGGCTCGGGATTCCTGCTTGGCTCGAACGCGCAGTCCTCGGTCGCCTTTCCGGTGACCCAGGACGCACTGACCGGACTCGCCGTCGGAGTTCGCGGCGAAGAGATCACCGACTCCGAGTCCCTTTTTGGGATCACGATTCCTGCCTTCGGCGTCGTGCTCAATGCCTTGGCCTCGAGCGGCGACGCGAACGTCTTGTCCACGCCTCATATCATCGCCATGGACAACGAGGAGGCCGAGATCACCGTCGGCCAGAATGTTCCTCTTCAGAACTCGGCGGTCGCTGGCCTCGGGGGCCTCGGGGGCCTCGGGGGGCTCGGGGGCGCAAACCAGCAGGGGCAGGCGGGAGCCCTCGCGGGGCTCGCGGGGCTGGGCGGATTTGGAGGTGCGGTCCCCCGGCAGGACGTCGGCACCACGATCCGAGTGACGCCGCACGTCAACGAGAGCGACGAGATCCGACTCGAGATCGCCGAGGAGATTTCGGAAGCGGGGGCACCGTCCCAGCAGGGCAACCTCGGCGTGGTTTCGATCAACCGGCGCACCGCATCTAAAGTAACTGTTCATCGGTGTACATGATTCAATTAAGATGCAAAATATATCACGTACATGTTAATGTCTGTGCGGCAACAT
>JBCCZL010000365.1:0-10030 GCA_039187775.1 Myxococcota bacterium | reverse complement strand
CGGCGCTCTCTTTGACGGTCGCGCCCTCTTTTCTTGTCTCGTCCTGAAGAGGCTTGGCGACCTCGCTTCGTTTCACCGTGACCTTGAGGTTTCCTGCCGCGACCCGAAGCCGATCGTCGTCGAGCACTTCGAGCACTGCCGCCTCGACCCGGAGATGGGGCACAAAGACGCGGTCGCCCGGGCTCACGGTCCCTTCGATCGGGGGGCGCGAGGGCTCATCGACCGGCTCGGCCGGTCCTGCCGCCTGCACCGTCTCCACCGCTTGGGCGATCCGGGCTTCGCTTCGCTTGAGGGCCTCCGCGGTTCGGTCTTTGCGGCGAAGCTCCTTCTTTGCCGCCCGAAGCTCATCGCGGGCTCGGCGGATTTGATCCAGCAGGCGCTCTGCTTCCTGGCCCACTTTGCGTCGGTCGCGCGCTTCGAGCGCTTCGGCCCGCTGGTCGAGCCGGGTCTTCTCCGCTTCGAGGGCTTCTTGCTCGCGCCGAAGGTCGGCCGCCGCGGCGGCAAGCTCACTCCGTTGGGCCTCGAGCTTTCGAACGAGATCGTCAAAGGTGCGACTCTGTTCGGGAAGCGCGGTCTCGGCGAAATCGATGACCTCGGATGGCAACCCAAAGCGCCGTGCCACATAAAGCGCGCTCGACGAACCGGGAACGCCCGGATGGATCTCGAAGGTCGGAAGAAACTTCTCGCTGTCGAAGCCCACCGATGCATTGGTGAGCCGATCGTCGCGAAGGGCAAATGCCTTGAGCGGTTCGTAGTGGGTGGTGACCGCGACCGCGGAGCCGCGCCGGCAGAGCGAATCCACCACCGCACAGGCTAGCGCGGCGCCCTCTCCGGGGTCGGTGCCGGTGGCCACCTCATCGAGAAGCACGAGGGCTTGCTCATCGGCTCGTGAAAGAATGTCGGCGACGTTCTTGATGTGCGCGCTGAAGGTGGAGAGGTTCTTCTGCATCGACTGATCGTCGCCCACGTCGGTGAGGACGGCATCGAAGTAGCCCGAGCGGGTCCCTTCCGCGCAAGGAAACGGCAACCCCGCGCGCTGGCAGAGCACCGAAAGCCCGAGCAGTTTGAGCGCCACGGTTTTGCCTCCGGCGTTGGGACCGCTGATCACGAGCGCCTGGCCCGCGGCCACCGTCAGCGAGGTCGCAACGACGTCGACCCCGTCGAGCACCAGCAGGGGATGGCGGGCCTCCCGAAGCTCGATCGCCGGCTCGGTGGAGAGCTCGACGAACCGGGCGTCGAGATCCCGCGCGAGCCGCGCGGTTGCAGACTTCAGGTCGGCGTGGGCCAGCGCGGCCACGGCCGCGGTGAGTTCGGCAAGCCGCTCCCGCACTCGGTCGCTGAGGAGGGCGAGGATCCGGTTTTCTTCGCGCTCCATTTCGCCCTGTGCGAGTCGAAGCCGATTGCCCTGGGCGATGAGTTCGCGAGGCTCGACAAAGATCGTGGCTCCGCTCTGGCTCGTGCCGTGCACGATTCCCGACACCCGCTCGTGGGCATCCGCGCGCACCGGAATCACGTAGCGACCGTCCCGCTGGGTGTAGAATCGGTCGCTTAGGAGTTCGCCCCGCTTTTGGATGAGCGCTTCAAGGCGAGCGATCAGCCGGCCCCGAAGATTGGCCGTCTCGGTGCGGAGGCGACGAAGCTCGGGGCTTGCGTTGTCGGCGAGTTTGCCTTCCGGCGTGAGGGCAGACGAAAGCTCTTCTCCGAGTCCATCAAGGGTCGGATCGCTGCTGCAGGCCACCTGGAGGTTCGGGCATTCATTCCGGCGCGCTCCCAGGAACCGACGAAGCTGGCCCGCATGCCCGATCGTGAGCATCAGATCCCGGAGCGCAGCCGCATCGAGCACGCCTTGTCGACCCAGTCGAAGGAGATGCTCATCGACCTCCCGAAGACCGTCGAGAGGAAGCGGCTCCCCCGCGACCAGCAGGGTCCATGCTTCCTTCGACTCGGCGAGCGTTCGTGCGGTGGCCTCCGGACCGTCGGCGAGGGGCAGCGGTTCGTTTCGGGATCGCCCCACACAACGACTTTGCACCGATTTGGTGAGGCGGTTCCATTCCAGGTCTTCGAGGGTTTTCTGCATCCTGCGTGGGGGAGCGATCGAGGGGAGCCAGGCATAGTCGAGCAGTGGAGGTTCGGCAATCCGAGGGTCCATCCGACGGGGAATCGGCAAATGGATTGTCGCCGGAGTCTGCTAGACTCCCTTCGGTTTTATGCTGTCGCTTCGGCTCCCCATCCGGTCCGGTCTCGCCGTTCTCCTTGGGCCCGCGCTGCTCCTTTTCGGTGCGCTCCCGTCGGGCTGCGCCCCTGACGAGTATGCGGTCCTGATCTCGGCGCGTTCCGAGATGGACGTCGATGAGCTCCGAGTGGTGGTCGTTCCACTCGACGGTGGCTCCACGCGAGAGTTTCCGAATCAGGATGTCGGGCGAAGCCAGGAGGACATCGAGCGGGAGCCGATTCGCATCGGCGTCGAGGTCGACAACCCAGGAAGCTACCTGGTGCACGTGATCGCGCTGACGCCCGGCAACGAGGTTCTCGTCGGCACGCGGTGTTATCCGGTGAACCAAGTCGTGCGTGACGACATTCTTTTGGTTCGCCTCGACCCTTCGTCCGACGCCGACGGCGATGGATTTCCCGCCGACCCGTCCGCAAGCTGCCGTGGGCCGGGCGATGTGCCCTGCACCCAGTTCCAATGTCCGACCGCGGACTGCGACGACGCCAACGAACTCGTCAATCCCGGTGCGGAAGAACTGTGCGCCGACGGGATCGACCAGAACTGCGTGATGGGCGACATGGCCGACTGCCAGGACGCCGATGGCGACGGGTTTAACCAGTGCGGTGCGATGACCATCGGCGCCTGCGACTGCCGCGACGGTGACCCGGCGATTTTCCCGGGGGCCGAAGAGACCTGCGGGGACGGCATCGACCAGGATTGCAGCGGCGCCGACATCGGCTGCGACGATGACGGCGACGGTTTTCCCGAGCCCGAGGACTGCGACGACGACAATCCCGCGGTCAATCCCATGGCCACTGAGGACTGCACCAACGACGGCGAGGTCCCAACGGACGAAAACTGCAACAACCTGATCGACGAAGGCTGTACTCCCGACGACCTTGACGGCGACGGCTTCGACTTCACGGTCGACTGCAACGATTGTGACCCAGGCATCAGCCCGGGGGTTCGCGAGATCTGCGGCAACGCCATCGACGAAGACTGTAGTGGCATGGCGGATCCATGCCCCGCGGGAGACACCGACATGGATGGGTTCACGACTTCGGACTGCGCCGAGGGCGACCCCAATGCAAATCCGTCGGAGTCCACGTTTGACAACTGCGCAACCCCAATCAACGAAACGTGCCTTCCCGAACGCGAGTGCACCTCGCCGGACCAGGACCCCGACGGCGATGGATTCCGTGAAGTCGATTCGCTCGGCGCCGCGCTGACCTGCGAGGGCGACCCGATGGTCGTCCCGCTCACGACGGAGACCTGCGACGGAATCGACCAGAACTGCAACGGCGTCACCGACGAGGTGCTCGACCGATCGGTGAACTTCGTCAACGACCTCGGCGTCACCGAAAACTTGGGCCCGGGACAGAGTGGATGTGTCGACCAGGCTCTCCCCGATACCGGCAACTGCCAAACGGACCGCTGCGTCCTGAGCTTCAACACCAACGTGTTCCACTGCAGCGGCTGTCGGGTCAACTGCAACGGCAACGATCCGACCGCCCCGCCGGTCGCCGACCAGTGCGAGGGCGGAGTCTGCAACTGTTCGGCCGAACTGGGCACCATCGCACCGTGCGACCGCGGCACCAACCAACAGTGCTGTGGGGCCCCGGCGGGTTGCACCAACGTGGACATCGACTTCGAAAGCTGCGGTAGCTGCAATCGGCGCTGCGCCGACCAGCCCGAGTGCTCGCCGACGCTGGGCATCTCTCGGTGCGACACCTGTGGCGGTGGAAACTGCCAGTGCGAGGCGTCGGGCGCCTCGTGCGCTGCGGGCCAGGGATGCTGCGGCGCCGCGGGCTGCGTCAACATCATGACCGATCCGAACTTCTGCGGTGGCTGCAATCCCTGCAACCTCCGGAATGTGCAGACCCATTCATGCAGTGGCGGCACCTGCGGAATCGTCGAGTGCGACCCGGGCTTCGACGACTGCGACGGAAACCCCGCGAACGGGTGTGAAACTTCGCTCCGCACCAACGCGAACTGCGGGGGATGCGGCACCCAGTGCAATCTCCCCAACGCGACGGCGACAAGCTGTTCGACGGGAAGCTGCGAGGTCGTGACCTGCAACTCGCAGTTCGGCAACTGCGATGGCAATCAGCCAAATGGATGCGAGACGCGCCTGAACTCCCTGACAAACTGCGGTGGGTGCGGAACTCCCTGCAGTCTCAACAATGCGACCGAGAGCTGTGCATCCTTCAGCTGTCAGATCACCGCCTGCGACGGTGGATTCGGCGATT
The DNA here is from genome assembly GCA_039187775.1 of Myxococcota bacterium. Taxonomy (GTDB): domain Bacteria; phylum Myxococcota_A; class Polyangia; order Polyangiales; family JBCCZL01; genus JBCCZL01. The sequence continues at coordinate 5,572 of JBCCZL010000365.1, read as the reverse complement.
GCGATGGGAACGACGGCAATGGGTGCGAGATTCAACTGAACACCCTGACCAACTGCAACGGGTGTGGCATGTCTTGCTCGCGGACCAACGCGACCGCCACCTGCGCAACCGGAATGTGCGCGATTCAGAGTTGCGACGCGCTCCGCGACGACTGCAACGGGGTCGACATGGACGGCTGCGAGCAGCGCCTCGACCGGGTGAACAACTGCGGCGGCTGCGGGGTCGTTTGCACTCTCCCGAACACCGACGCGACGCGCTGTCCCGGCGGAAACTGCCGGATCATGACGTGCAGCTCCGGCTTCGGCGACTGCAACATGATGGACTCGGACGGCTGCGAAGAGCCGCTCGACTCGCCGATGTTCTGCGGGAGCTGCACCAACCAGTGCAATCTTCCGAATGCCAACGAGGGCTGCAACGGGGGAACCTGCGAAGTGGCGTCCTGCATGGGAGGCTTCCGCAACTGCAACGGGATGGATGCGGACGGCTGCGAAGTCAATCTCGGATCGCCGCCGCACTGCATGGCATGCCGAGACTGTACGTCGGAGCCAAACACCACCCGCTCATGTGGGGGAGGATGCACCTATGAGTGCATGCCAAACTTCGGGGACTGCGATGGGGACCTCGGGATGGGGGGCAACGGCTGCGAAACCCCGCTGACCAACGACAACAACAACTGCGGCGGCTGCGGAGTGACGTGCAACGCCAACCAAGCCTGCAACGGGATGGGTCAATGTTGCTGCGGTTCGACCTGCAGCTCGGCCGGTGAGAGTGACGCCTGCGGCGGCGGCACGATGTGCAACATGAGCGGAATGTGCGTCTAGCCAGCCCTGAATCGGTTCGGCTAGCGACCCTTGCCGGTCACGACAGCGGGGTACGACTTACGACGTGCACGAGTACAACTCACGCGCACGTTCGCGATGCGGTCGGAACGATGCGGTCGGAACGTGCCGGCGCACGCACTGGCGACGCTTCAGATATGGAACCACCGTCGATGACCGGTACGCGCGGGCGCCTTTCGGTTAGTCGCCCATATCTCGGAAGATGTCGGGCGTCTTTAGGTCGCTGGTCATGGGTCGACCGCCCTGCATCATTGGATTTGGGTTTCGGTCGGTCGGGCGGATGCGGCGGGCCAAATTGATCTCGATCGCCATCGCCTGGTCCGGTTCGAGATCCCGGGTGGCAAAGAGCTGCCCACGACGCGCGCGGATCCGGATCGGCCGGCCAACTTCCGTCTCAAAAGAACACGGTGTGCTCTCGCAAACGGTGCCGCGTTCGTCCACCACGATCTGTGCACCCGCGGGGGACGTCGTCACCTGAATCCGGACCTCCGTCGGACCCGCCGCGATGACTTCCGCTTCCTGGCCCTCCTCTTCGGCCGTCGCGTCCACCGCCGCATCGGGAGCCAGCGCGATTTCCGGGAGGGGTTCCACTTCGATGCCCGTACCCCCACCGCTTGCCGCCTGAGAGGTATTGGAGAGCGCAAAGTACGCGCCGGCCCCAAGCCCCAGGAGCACCACCGCTGCGATCGCGAGATACATATTCGTGTGGGGGCTCGCTCGCTTTCGCGGCGCCCCGAGCTCAGGCGCGGTGCTCGGCCGGACATCGAGGATCCGGGGGCCTCGACTCAACGCCTTCACCGGTTCGCCGTAGCCCTGAATCGTTGCATCCCCAAACGCGCCGGATAGATCCATCGCCGCGTTGATGGCGCGGGCGAACTCCTCCATCGTCTGGTACCGCTCGTCGGGGTCCTTCGCGAGGCCCTTGAAGATCACCAGCTCGAGATCCTCGGGGCACTTCACGTTGGGGTTGATCGCCCGAAGGGCAGGAACCTCCTCGAACATGTGCTGGGTGAGAATGCCCATGAAGGTGTCCCCGACGAAGGGCACCCGCCCCGTCAGCACCTCGAACAGAATCACCGCGAGCGCATAGACGTCCACGCGATGATCGAGCGGTTTGCCGGCGGCCTGCTCCGGCGACATGTACTCCGGAGTGCCGAAGATCATCCCGGTTTTCGTGAGCTTTCGGCCCGGCGCCCCTTCGGTCTCGATATCGCTCATCTTGGCGATGCCGAAATCGACGATCTTCACAAAGTCGTCCTGAACGTCACGCTTCACGAGGAAGATGTTCTCGGGCTTCATGTCCCGGTGCACGATCCCTTTTGCGTGGGCGGCACCAAGGGCCTTGCAGCACTGAAGCACGAGATGGACCGCTCGATCCGCGGTCACCGTCCCCTCACGCGCGAGCACGTTCGCCAAGTCCTCGCCTTCGAGGAACTCCATGACGAAGTAGCTCTGCCTGGTCGGCGTTTCTCCGAAATCCGAAATGTCGACGATGTTCTCGTGGCCGATGCGGGACGCGCTCTTCGCCTCCTGTCGAAACCGCTCCACCACCTCCGGCCGCTTCGAGAAGTCGTCCCGCAGGACCTTGAGCGCCACCTTCTTCTCGATCACCACGTGCATCGCTTCATAGACGATGCCCATGCCCCCTTCGCCGATCTGACCGATGATCTTGTAGCGGTCGCCAAGGGTCTCGCCGACGAGGTGATCCACCGCGTCCGGTCCCCCGGGCAACTCCATTTGGGACGGTGTCACCAAACGTGCCCCGTCGACCGGGCAGAAGACCTCGCCGCCGCCGTACTCCGACTTGCAGATGGGGCAGAGCTTCATGGAGGAACCCAGACTGGGATGGGACCACGGTAGCACTGCAGTATTTGGGGGTCAATCGACACAGCCCGCGGACGCAACCGATTTCCGGTGCAACTTCCAAAGCTTGCGAAGCACCTCGGTTCGAGCTTCGCGCGCATTGCGTGGCCAGGCCCGGGTCGGTGGGGGGCCTCGCTCCGGCTTTCCCGCGGACGTCGAACGACCCCGACACTGGTACCCTCGGCCCACTCCGTAGACCGGCGGCGCTCTGCGGGTTGCGAGGTATGGTAGGTATCTCGGCTCCAGGACATTCGTTCCGTGCGGCAAACCATCCGGGTCCTCGACGACGCCCTCATCGACCAAATCGCCGCGGGCGAAGTGGTGGACCGACCCGCGAGCATCGTCAAGGAGCTTCTCGACAACGCCCTCGATGCCGGTGCGAGCCAGGTCAAGGTCCAGTTCGAAGCCGGCGGCGTCGAGGCGATCGTGGTCAGCGACGACGGTTCGGGGATCCCCGCCGCCGAACTTCCCCTCGCCGTCCGGCGCCATGCCACCAGCAAGATCCGGTCGACCGACGATCTTCACGCGCTCGAGACCCGGGGCTTCCGGGGCGAAGCGCTTCCCTCGATCGCGTCGGTGAGCCGGTTCGCCATCACCTCCCGACCTCCCGATGCGATCGCCGCCGGCCGCCTTCGCATCGACGGGGGCTCCGACCCGGTCCTCCGAGAGACCGGCGCAGCCCCCGGCACCACCGTGGAAGTCCGGGACCTCTTCTACAATGTGCCGGCGCGGCGAAAGTTCTTGAAAGCGGGCCCGACGGAGACGGCGCACATCAACGACGTCTGCCTCCGGATGGCGCTCGCCCACCCGAAGATCCGTCTCACCGTCCTCCGAGGCACCAAACGGCTCCGCGAATATCTTCCGGAGGAGTCCGCCGAAGCGCGGGTGCGGAGCGCGCTCGCGGGGGTCGAAGTCCGCCCCCTTCACGGGAAGCGCAAGGGAGTCGAGGTCGAGGCGTATCTGAGCGCGCCCGAAAAGGCGCGGTCCGGCGCCCAAAAACTCTATCTGTACGTGAACCGCCGACCGGTGAAAGACCGCGCGCTCAGCCGAGCCGTCGCCTTTGCCTACGGGTCGGTCCTCCCGCCGGGGCGCTACCCTTCGGGCGTGGTGTTCGTGACGGTTCCCCCCGATGAAGTCGACGTGAACGTACATCCGCAAAAGAGTGAGGTCCGTTTCTCTCGAGGGCGGGAGGTGCTCGACACGGTGACTCGGCTCCTTGCGGCCGCCCTCGGCACCACGGCTTGGGATGGCCCCGCCACTCGGAAAGCCAGCTACTGGGAGCAGCGTCTCGGTCCCGATCCAAAAGGCACCTCGGGAACCGCCACTCCAGCGAACGGTTCCTCGGATCGGCCGGCAACCGATGCGTGGGGCCTGAGCGAGGGCCTCTTCGCCGAAGGTGGGGCGGCGGAGGGAACACCGAGCTACGCCCCTCGCCGCGACACCCCTGCCCTTATCGCCCCTCGCAGCATCTTCGGGGAGCTTCGAGTACTGGGCCAGGTTCGACGGATGATCCTCGTGTGCGAAGGACCGGATGCAATCTACTTCATCGATCAGCACGCGGCCGACGAACGACTTCGCTACCACAAACTCAAAGCCGAATACGAGTCAAAGTCTGTCCCCGTCCAGCGCCTGCTCTTTCCCGAACGGGTGGACGTGGCGGCAGCGGAGCTCGCACTGATCGAAGAACACGGCGACACGATTCGTAGCCTCGGCATTGACTGTAGCCCCCTTGGCCCGGATACCGTCGCAGTCCGGGCCGTCCCAACGCTCGTCAAGCGCGCTCCCCCCGCCCGGCTCCTCCGCGACGTGCTCGATGAGCTGTCGCACAGCGGCGACCGCTCCTTTGGCGATGCCATCGACACCGCACTCGCCACGATGGCTTGCCACGGGGCGATTCGCGCGGGCGATTCACTGTCGAACGCCGAGGCCAGCGCGTTGCTCCGCGCCCTCGACGAGGTCCCCCAGTTCGCCGGTCACTGTCCGCACGGTCGGCCGATCGTCTCCACCGCTCCGCTTGACGAGATCGAGCGGAGGCTAGGCCGGTGATCCCGCTGGTGGCGGTGGTGGGCCCGACCGCGACAGGCAAGACCCGCCTCGCTCTACGGCTCGCCCGACACTTTGGCGGCGAGATCGTGGGCGCCGACAGCGTGCAGGTCTACCGCGGCTTCGATATCGGCTCCGCCAAACCGACCTCCGAGGAACTCGGGGAGGTAGCCCACCATCTGATCGATGTGGTCGACCCCGAGGCGGCTCTCGACGCAAAGCGCTACGCCGAACTTGCCGACCACGCGATCAGAGCGATCGTCGACCGAGGAAACCTCCCCATCGTCGTCGGAGGGACCGGTCTTTGGCTGCGAGCGCTGCTCCTCGGACTCGTCGATGTACCCCCGGTGAACGAAACCCTCCGCGAGTCGATCGAAGCCGAAGTTCAGCGGCTTGGTCCCGCCGCCTCCCATCGGCGTCTTCGAGACGTCGATCCCCTCTCTGCCGAAGCGATTCATCCGAACGACGCGCTTCGAATTGTGCGCGCCCTCGAAGTCCACACCCAGACCGGACGCCCGTTGGGAGAACTTCGCCGCGACCACGCTCGCGGAGGTCCGCGCTACCGGGCGCTCGTGCTCGCGCTCGACGCAGAAAAGGCATCGCTTCGGTCCCAGATGGACGAACGCACCAATCGCATGTTCCGCGCGGGCTGGTGTCGCGAGGTCATGGCTCTTCTCGAGCGACATCCCCGCACCGCTCGGGCGTTCGGGAGCGTGGGTTATCGTCAGCTGGTGGAGCACCTCATCGACGGAGTGCCTCCCGAAGAGACGCTTCGACGCATTCGGAAAGCGACCTGGGTGTATTCGAAGCGGCAGCGCACCTGGTTT
>JBCCZL010000364.1:0-10057 GCA_039187775.1 Myxococcota bacterium | reverse complement strand
CCCCCCGTTTCCAGGTCGGCGCTGCCGTCATGTGCAACCTCGGGTCGAGTGGCTGGAAGCTCGGGAGGATCATCGCGCTGCACTACCGCGAAGATCACTGGCCCGCCGGGAAGGTAGCGCCTTACCAGGTCGCGCTTGAGGCCGACCACGCGCTCATCTACGTCCCGCTGGACGACGTACGCTACTGCCGCGAGCCCACCCTCGAGGATTTGAGAATCGCCCGCCGCATGGACGCCCTCGCCGCGCTCCCGGCGGGCGCGGAAGGGACGGAGCCGATTGGAACGGGCGCCCAGCTCGGCTGTGCGGGCGGGACGACGGAACCGGGCAGCTCGGGCTACCGCAGCGGGCGATGCCACTGCTGCGATTGCTGTCCCCGCAGCTGGTCGAGCGCCGAGCTCTACAGCGAGCACTACCGCTGCGTGGCGCGCAACGGGCTCCGGGTGACGCGGCGCACGATCGATCTCGGCACGGTCCGGGTCGGGGACTCGATGCACCACCCCGCGGGGGAGGACCTACCGAGCCGCGAGGGGTTTATGCAGTGCCCCACGCTGGTGCGGCTCCCGCCCGGCGTCCGCTTCTCCGACGACGGGGCCCTCGCCGGCGAGGTGCGCTTCGATCCGCATCGAGACGCGGCGTACCGAGTCGAGTTCGTGGCGGTGAGCACCGCCGATTGGGACGATGCCGCGGTGGGGATCGTCCGTCTGGAGATCACGTTCGTCGTCGAGGGCAACGAGCCGCCGAATGGCTTCGACGTCGACGCCTTCCTGGCGGAGCAGGAGCGGGCCCGCGCCGCGGCCAGCCGCACGCTTCGCGACATCGTGTACGCATGGGAGGAGTGGGAGCAGGGGGAGCTCGACAATCGCGCAACGTGCGACCGGATGCTGGCCGGGCTTGGCCGGCTGCGGGAGCTGCTCGAGCTTCACCCCCGGCTCGACGGCGGCAGGTGGTGGGCCCAGCTCGGCGGTTTTCACATGAACGTGCACAAGCTGCTCGAAAACACGCTCTTTGAGTGCGAACTCTACCTCGGTCACGCGCTCACGTTTGGAGACGCCGAGGTGCGCCACCTGGCGGAGCAGAACCTCGAGGGCTGCTATCAGAAGCGCGTCCTCGAGGCGGCGCGGTTCATGTGGAACGATGGTCTCGAGCAGATGATGCGGGGGGAGTGGGCCGCAGCCGCGGAAACGCTGCGTCTCGCCGCGGCCAAGAAGGACGGGTGGGGCTGGGCGGTGAACTACGGCGATATCTGGCTCAGCGAGTCGGCCGCGCGACTCATCCACGGCGCGGAGCTCGCTGCGCGCAGCCGTGCGGTGCCTCCCGAAGGCGGGAAGGCGAGCGAGGATGCGGAAAATCGCGACGGGGCGCGATGGATCGCTGAGGCGGCGCGGCTTCTCGAACGGGCCGTGGAGCGAGCCGAGGAGTCGGGCGTTTTCGGGCCCGAGGGGCATCCATGGGCTTCCGAGGTGGATGTGGCCCTCGCCGCCTACAGCCCGGGGGATCGTGGGGACGTGGCCGACTGGCTCGAAGCCTTCAAGTTGCGGACCGTCTACTGGTGTGCGCAGGTCCTCGGCGGAGCGGCGCCCTTCCCACCCAAGCCGAGACCTCGACTCGAAGATGCGGCCGCTCTGGTGCAGCGCCTCCCCGGGCACAACCACTGACGCCGAGGCCACCGACTCCGCCCCCGTCATGACCGGCGCCCGGCGTTGTGTTTGATGGCTCCCTTCATCCGTGGCCCTCCGAAAGGGCCCCATCAATTGCGCGGAAGTTCGTTCCATTTCGCGCCGCGCGACGTAGATTGTTGCTCGATGACCGCCTCGAGCGACGCCCCCATCAAACCCTACGCGCAGGATGCGGCCAGTCTTTCGGTCTACGGCATGGCCGCGTCGGCCGCAGCCGCGGTGCCCGTGCCGCTCGTCGATCGCTGGCTCGGTCGTCTCGCCCGTGGGGCCGCGCTTCGTCGCGTCTGTCGATGGCACGGAGTACGGCTCACCCCGAGGGCGCGGCAGGTGCTCACGGACGCGGGGTCCGACCTTGAACCCGCGCCACAGGCGCGAACCGCGAGGCTTGCGTTTCGCGTGGCGGGATTCCTTCGAGACGCAGCGGTACGGACCGCACGGAACGCGGCGGCACGCGTGATCGGACCGGCGGCTCGGGTAGACGACGGACTCTCTGCGGTTTCGGCGGCGGTGTTGCTCGATCACTATCTTCGGAGCTACCCGCGGCCATCGGGGCCCCTTCTCTACGACGAGGCGAATCGATTGCGGCGGGCAATCGACTCCGCGGAAGTTCGCGGGGCGGTGGAGGCGCTTCGGAGTGCCCCGCGCGGCGTGCTCCGTACCCTCTATGAGGCGATGCAAAAGGTCGCCGCCGACGACCCGGAAGACCGAACGCCGGTCGAGCGGGTTGCGGACCATCTTCTCGACGCGGCGGCGGACATTCCCGAAGAGGTCACGTTCCGTTTAGAACGAGCGTTCGACCGGGCGTGGGCCGAAACGTGAGCGACGACGTTCGGGTCGCGCTCCGCGATGTCCGCCGGATCGTCGTGAAAGTTGGCAGTGCTGCGCTCCTTCGGGACACGCGTCTCTTTCGGCCGCTCGCCGACGAGATCGGCGCGCTCCGGGCGCAAGGAAAGCACGCGATCGTTGTGTCGAGTGGCGCGATCGCGCTTGGCATCGAACGGCTCTCCGTCCCGCGTCGGCCGACCGCGATCGCCCGGCTCCAAGCCGCGGCGTCGGCCGGTCAGACCGTGCTCATGAACGAGTGGCAAGCTGCGTTCGACGCGTCGGGGTTCACCTGTGCACAGATCCTTCTGACCCACTCGGATCTCGAAGACCGCGACCGCTATCTGAATGCTCGAGCCGCCCTTGAGGCCCTCCTCGACTTTGGTGCGGTGCCGGTGGTGAATGAGAACGACTCCGTGGCCACCGACGAGATCCGGTTTGGGGACAATGACGTGCTCGCTGCAATGGTGGCAACGCTCGTTCATGCGGACCTCCTCGTGTTGCTCACCGACGTCGAAGGGGTGTTGGGGGACGGAGGCGTGCGGATCCCGGTGGCCGACGGTGAGATCGAGTCGTTCATCACCGACGAGAAGTCCGCGGTGGGCTCCGGCGGAATGCGTTCCAAAGTGGATGCTGCCCGCCGTGCAAGTCGTTCGGGGGTGCCCACGGTGATCGCACGCGCCGACCCTGGTGCGGTGGCGCGCGTCGTGGGCGGCAAAGATATCGGAACGCTCTTTCTTCCGCAGGGCACACGCCTCGCGAGCCGCAAGCACTGGATCGCATTCACCCTGCGGCCACGCGGCACGATTCTCGTCGACCAGGGTGCGGTTGCCGCGCTGGTGGAAAAGAAACGCTCGCTCCTTCCCGCCGGGGTGTTGGGCGTCCGGGGCCAGTTCGAGGCGTCGGAGCCAGTTCGGATCGTGGGCCCGGACGGCGTGGAGATCGGTCGTGGGCTCTGCCGCTACTCGGTTGCTGACGTCGCATTGCTTGCGGGAGCGCGGACCGAGCAGATCGGAGACCGGCTCGGCCGGGACGGAGGCCGCGAAATCGTGCATCGTGACGACTTGGTGATTCTCGATCCGTAGGAGTTCCGGTTGTGTCTCCTCGATCCGCGCGGTAACGTGACAGAGTTGGGGCTCAAAGAGCAGATTCTTCAGCACACCAGCAAGCCACGCCGAGAGACTCCCGCTCCGGCCTGGCTCCGGGGCGCGTCGTTGCGGTTTCAGCGGAGCCGAAAACGCGTCGTTTCGCTGGACGGGACAAAAAAATGGGTCAAGCTGGCGCTCCGCAGGTTGCCGTTGTCTTTTCCCATCGCCATGTTTTTCGGCGCAAGCCTTTCGCTGGTGCTTCGGAGTGCCACTGCGGATGAGTTTGCTCGCTAGGCCATGGAGGCCTCGTCTCGAGGCGGCATCACGCGCGACTTGCTGTCGTCGAAGAAACACCACATCCCCCGCATCCGGAGACTGTCGCGGGGACCATTCGACCCAGATCACGTGCGGGGTCGGTCAGTTTGGGTCCGAGCGGTGCGAACGCTCGGTCACTTTCGTAAGAGGAGAACGGATTGTCCAAAGAATTGGCGCAGGAGAGCGCTGCCTCATCGTCGAAGGGGAATACCGGTCAGCGGATCGGTGGCAAGGATCTCGCGTTTGCGATCGCAGAGGCGGGACTTGAAAAGAAGGCACTCGAGGTCGAGATCATCGATGTCCAGGGGAAGGTGGACTACGCCGACTTTGTCGTCTGCATGAGCGGTCGCTCGGACCGGCAGGTGTCTGCGATCGCGCGGGGCATCGAGCAAAGTCTCAAGCAGGAACACAGCGTTCGCTGCCTAGGCATCGAAGGGATGCCGCAGGGGACGTGGGTCCTGATGGACTTCGGCGAAGCAGTCGTCCACATCTTCCACGAAGACACACGAGTCTATTACGACCTCGAATCGCTGTGGATCGACGCCGAGCGGATTCAGGTGGAGCCGTAGCGGCTGCGCGATCACACTGCTGCGAATCCACACTGCTACGAATCCACACTGCTACGAATCCATACTGCTACGAATCCATACTGCTACGAATCCATACTGCTGCGAATCGAGATTGCTGCGAATCCACATTGCTGCGGTCGGCAAGGTCAAGGAGCGAGGTCTTCGGACCGCGGTCGACGACTACAAGAAGCGAATTCAGCGCTACGCCCGCTGCGACGAGCACGAGCTCAAGGATGCGCCGACGCCGGAGCTGACCGAGCGCTTTCGCCGACTGATTCCCGAGCGGAGTCGGACGGTCGCGTTGGAGGTGGAGGGCAAGCGATGGTCGAGCGAGCGGCTCGCTCGTTTCGTCGGGGACGCGGAGGGCGGTTCGGTGTCCCATTTGGTGTTCCTCATCGGCGGAAGCTACGGGCTTCCGGCGCCGGTGCGCGCCCTTGCCGACGAGGAGCTGTCGCTCTCGGCCCTGACGCTGCCCCATCGGCTTGCCCGTCTTGTGCTCGCCGAGCAGATCTATCGCGCATTTACGATCCTCCGAAACGAGCCCTACTCGCACTGATCGCGAAACTTGCGGTGAGCCGCGCCGATAAGCGTGCATGCATCGTTTTGTTCTCGCGGCCCTCGAGTATGTGGCGCCGTCCCACTGCGCAGGTTGCGACCTCCGGCTGACCCCGGATGAAGTAGGGTTCTGCGGCGGATGTGCACCGCTGCTCGACCGCCTGCCGCCCGCGCGACAGCCTCCAGCGACCAACTCGGCCGCGTTTCACTACGGGGGGCCACTGGCCGACGCGATTCGCGGCTGGAAGTTCGATCACCGGCTTGAGCGGAGCGCGCTTCTCGGAGACTTGGCGGCGAGCGCTGTGGCGCCGCTCGGTGGGCTCGTCGATCTCGTGGTGCCGGTGCCGCTTCATCCGCAGCGGCTCGAGCTCCGAGGATTCAACCAGGCGATGACCCTGGCCCGGGCGGTGGCGAGGGAACTTGGCGTACGGGCTGCCCCCCGGGCCCTTCGTCGCGTACGTCCCACCCGGCCGCAGGTTGGCCTCGACGCGAGCGCGCGGGCGACCAATGTCAAAGGCGCCTTTGTCGCCGACCGGTCGGTGGCCGATCTTCGCGTTCTTTTGGTGGACGACGTTCGGACGTCGGGGGCTACGCTTCACGAGGCGTCGGCCGCGCTTCATGCAGAAGATGCGGTCGGAGTGCGGAGCTTTGCGCTGGCCTGGGCTGACGGCCCATCGAGCGTCGCCGACCTTCGAGAAAGCTCATGACATTGCCATCGGCCCGATAGAGCCTACCGTGAGCCGGAAGCGATGCGAGGGCCTGACGAATCCAGCTACCGGTCCGATCGGGCACGGCCATCAATCCGTAGGTCGGACCTCATGAACGGGCGCGGAAGCCCCGCATCGTTTGGTTTGCGTCCATCGCTGCGGATCGGCGCGCTTCTGCTCGTAGGGTGTGCCGGGTCTACAGAACCGATCGACTACACGCGTTACTTCCGGGCGGGAGTCGAAGTCGCCGAGGAAGCGGAGGCGATCCGGGCAGGCTTTATCGAACATGAATGGCTTCTCGACCGTCGACTCGATGGCGACGGATTTGCCGCGCTCGTGTTTTCCCGCACCGGTGAATACGCGGTCCGAGTGGTGACGGCGCGGGGGGTGGGGATTGCCGTCGGGGGCGAGGGCCACCACCAACGGCTTCACGTGGAAGGACTCGACGGAACGCGTGAGGGTCGGGTCAATGGACGGGAGCTTCTCCTCGGTGAACGGGACTCCACGATCCCGCGGACCTGTCTCCTTCGGATTCGGGTGGACCGAGATGGGGGCGCCCGGACCTACGCGGTGACGCCGATGGGCGAAGATCCCGACGCTTGCGTGGAGGCCTACGATGACCTCTTTGGCGATCCCGAACTCGAGGCTCTGGTGGTGCTTCGGGAGCGCAGGCTTTCGCGGGGCGAGGTTCCGGCGGTTCCGGTGCCGATGGTCCTCGACGAAGAGCAGTATCGGCTTGCGTCGGGCGACCGGTTGGCGTCGTACTGCGCTTCGCTTCGGACCCAGCGACAGGAAGAGGTCCAAGTGGGCCGGACTCGGGGGGATTTCGACACGGCGTTTCGCGTTGCGGTGGAGCTTGCGATCTTGAGCCGGGTTTGCGGCGGGAGCCGCGCCGACCAGCTTCGTTCGTTTACCGAGGCCCTTGCGGGACTCGTACTGAGCGAGGAGCAGGCGGGGGCCACCGCCGCCGCAAGAACGCTCATTCGCGCCGGTTTTGCCCGGGAGGGGAGCACCAGTGGGGGCGGGGTCGGGACGGTCGAGGGGGAAAGCGGGGATGCTGCGAATGAGGGAAGTGCCGGCGAGGACAGTGTTGAGGACGACAGCGCTGACGACGACGGTACTGACGACGATGGTGTTAGCGAGGCCGGTGTTAGCGAGGACAGTGTTGGCGAGGACAGTGTTGGCGAGAGAGCAGCGCCTCCGGAGGCTACATTGCTGCCTGAATAGTGAGCATGGCGCCGGCTGGCGTTGTGGTTTATAGCGCCCGGTCGGGAGCGAAGACGTCGCGTGGCCAAGAAGAAGAACAAGTCGAGCCCGGGGGAGCTTTTGGTGTGCAGCAACGCAAAGGCCACGCAGCGCTACACCATCGAAGAGCGGCTTGAGGTCGGAATGGTGCTCGCTGGCTCAGAAGTCAAGAGCATGCGGGATCGACGCGCGGACCTCGATGGAGCGTATGCGTCGTTCGACCGGAGCGGCGAACTCTACATCCACAAGATGTATGTGGCGCCCTACGAACAGGCGGGCCCGTTCAATCACGAGCCGCGCCGGAGCCGAAAGCTGCTGATCAAGAAGTCGGAGATCAAACGCCTCTCCGGGAAGCTCACGATTCGTGGCTACACCCTGATTCCGCTTCGCGTGTACTTCCGGAACGGCTGGGCCAAGATGGAGCTCGGCCTCGGCAAAGGAAAGAACGTGGGGGATCGGCGCCAGGATCTGCGCCAGAAGGCCGATCAACGCGACGCCCAAGCCGCGATGAATCGGAGACGGCGATGAGCCTTTCGGTCCGCCTCGAGGACGGTCAGGCAGCGACCTTGATGGAAGCCAACCAACGAGGCGCATTGCTTTGTTCGCCACGTGCCTTTGCACCGGGGGCTCCGCTCAAGTTGGCGCTCTCGGTGGCTCCCCACACCGTCGAAGCGAAGTCCCTTGGTTCCAAGCGACGGGACGATGGCGACTTCGATGTGCGCCTTCGGCTGGTGAACCTCACTCGGACGAATCGGCGTGCGCTGCTCGAGGCGGTTGGAGTCGCAGACTGAATGGGGTGGCTCTGAAGCGAGTTCTTTGCCACCCTTTGAGCCGACGGCGAATCAGGGAGCGGGAAGGCTCATCGTCCCCACGCTGCGAAGCTCGGAGAAACCGATGCTGTAGCGCGAGGTGTCGCCCTGGCGGTAGCTGCCCACCCAGACGCGATAGGTGCCTGCGGGAAATGCCGCCTGAACCATCGGGTTTTGGTTTTGGCCGCCGTCATCGTCGCACCAGAACCGTCCGTTCTGATCCTGCACCACGAGCGTGGTATCGGTGTTGGCTCGCGCAAGGATGCGAAGGAGCCCGAAGCTTCCCGTCGCCTGAAAGATATGGTCCGGCCGAGTGCTGATCCAACCTCGGCAGTTGCCGCCGAGCTGGTTGGCGTTGGTCTGACCGCCGCTCACCCCGGAGCGTACGGCGGGGTCGGGACTAAAGCCGGGACTCAGGGTGATCGTCCCGTAGTTCGGGCCGCCGGTGGCGATTGGAGTGGTCGGGGTCGGGGTTCCGGTCACGACGCCGAGCCGCGACGGCCGCACGTTTCGAAGCTCCGTGACGCCGAGCCGATAATTCGCGCGCACGCCCTGCTGGTAACTGCCGATCCACACTGGGTAGCTTCCCCCGTTGAAGCGACCGGTCACCATCGGGTTTCGGCCCTCTGCGTCGTCATTGCACGCATAGGTTCCGTCCGGGCGCTGGATCACGATGGTCGTGTCCTGCGCTGCCGCCGCCATCACCGCGAGATACTGAAAGGTGCCTTCGAGGCGAAGGATGTGATCGGGCATTCCGCTGATCCAACCGCGGCAGCGTCGATCGCGGGCGGTGGCGTTGTCCTGCCCGCCGCTCACCCCTTCGACGACGTGGGGGTCTGGGGTGAAGCCTGGATAGAGGGTCACCGTACCGAAGTTGGAGACGACGCCCTGATTTTGTACGACGCCCTGGTTCGGTTGCGCGACAACCTGGTTTTGCACGGGCTGGTTTTGCACCGGCTGGTTTTGCATGGGTTGTCCCGTCGAGCCGGCGGAGACCTGAGCGGTGGCCGGGGGCGGTGTGTTGGTTTGTGCCTGCGTCCGACAACCCATCGCGGCCGCGATGATCGCCACGGTGACTAGTGCCTTGTTTGCCATCGTTCCCCTCTGCGCTCTTTCTCTGCAGGCGGACGTGGTGGGAGCCTGCAGCGTTGCTGTTGTGTTCCGTTGTTGCGGTTCCAGCTCTTTCGGCGTGGTACACTGAAACGAACGCGAAGTCACTCCTTGGGTAGGTCGAGCGCCTCTTCGTCGACCCCCCAGCGGAGGCGAGGGGGCTCCTCGTCGACAAGGCGAAGGTAGCCGGACCCATGACGCGTCTCGGTGGCCGGATCGAATCCGAGGGCCGCGCCGTCTTCTGCGGAATCTCCGGTCAGGACGAGGGTCATCCGGTAGAGTGCGCGCTCCCGAAACGAAAACCGCACCGCCTGGGGCGCGCGTTCACGACTCCTTCGCCGGAAGGTGAGTTCGGGTTCACCGTCGAGGGCGCCCACGAGAAACACCCCGTCATCGCGGTGGACGAACTCGGCGCGTACCTCCTCGGGGCTCATGCCGAAGCGGCAGCCAAGGAGCGCCACCTCTTGATAGAGAAACGCGCGACGAGCCGCGCCGCCAGCGATGAGCAGGGTGCCCACCACCAGACCAAGCGCGATCCACCGCCGCGGCCCGAGGGTCTTTTTGGCGGCCGGAGCCTCTTTCTTCGGGTTGTCTCCGGCGTGGGTCACGGAAGGCTGCCGAGAACCGCGCGGCGGACGTCGCCATAGTCGTTCGGGAGTTCAAGGGGCCGGTTTGGCGTCCGGCTATCGACACCGGCGATCGAGTTCTCGTGATAACGAATCTTGAACTCCGTGAACTTCAGCCCGCTTGCCGTCGACACCACCACGACCCGGTGATGCCGCTTGACGAGCTTTTGGGCGACGAGCTTTTCGAGCGCCGCGAGGGCGACACCGGTGTGGGGGCACGTGAACGCGCCACTTCGATCCGCGCGGGCCGAGGCTTCGGCGAGCTCGCTTTCGGTGGCTTCCTCCACCACGCCGTCGAAGCGCTGCAGCGCCCGAATCGCTCGTCGGATCGAGACGGGGTTGCCGATGCGAATCGCGCTCGCTTCCGTTTCGCCGGCGGTGATCGCCGCGAAGTTTTCGAAACCCGCCCGATAGGCGCGATAGAGCGGGTTGGCCTTTTGGGCCTGGGCCACGCATATCCGCGGTCGCGTTTTAATAAGCCCGAGTTCGTGCATGAGGTCGAGGCCCCACGCGAGCGCCGAGACGTTGCCGAGGT
>JBCCZL010000363.1:0-10073 GCA_039187775.1 Myxococcota bacterium | reverse complement strand
GCTGAAATAGGTCGGGTTGCCCGCGTAGTGCGCGATGCAGCGATCGCCGTGTCGAGAGCGCAGCTCCCGGACGCGTTGGCCAATTCCCTGAAGCGCCTCGGCCCATGAAATCGGAACGAAGTCGAGGCCCACCCGTTTCATCGGCTGGTTGAGCCGGTCTGGGTCTTCGTGGAGTTCGCCGAGGGCCAGGCCCTTGAGGCAAACGTAGCCCTTGCTGACAGGGTGGTCGCGGTCAGGAGCAAGGGAGACTCGACCCTTCGGGTCAACGGTGGCGATAAGGCCACAGTGCGCTTCGCAGATGCGACAGAAGGTTCGAGCCGAGCCCATGCAGGGAGGCTACCGGATCCGACCGTCGGCGCCGAAACGCGGTTTTTCGGATCCGGTGCCGCAGCATTCTCCGTCGGCCCGCTACGCGACCAGGAATCAGTGAGTGACTCGGTCGCGTCCGCACCCGAGTGCTGGACGGCCCCGCTCGCGCTTGTCGGGTCACACACGTCGGCTTCGGGTGACAACGGATCCTGGTAGAGTCCTCAAGGTGACCCCGGCCTCCGAGGACGAACCCGCCGCCCTCGCTGCGGAGCTTGAAGCCCGTCATCGGCGGGGTGCGGAACGTTGGCCGACGGTGGAGGTCCCCCTGGCCGCCTTCGACAGCTACGTCAGAGAGCGGCTCGGCGATGGAGACGACCCGCTTCGAGCGATTCACACCAATGATCTCTATCTCGCCTGTGCGTGTGTGATCGAAGCGCCCAACGCCTCGCGCACCCTCGAAGAGCACATCATGAGCGCGCTCCCCCAGGTGATCCGTCGCACCGACCGCTCTCCCGACTTTGTCGATGAAGTCATGTCGCGAGTCCGGGTGAAGCTTCTCGTCGGCACCGACAGCGGCTCGGCGCGGATCGGCCAGTACCTGGGCCACGGCCCGCTCCGATCCTTCGCGATGGTCCTCGCGATGCGCGAAGCCCACAACTATGCACGGAGCCTTCGGCGGAGCGAGCCGCTCGAGTTGATCGACTGGACGGACCTCGCGGATCCGGCGACGAACCCGGAGGTCAAAGAACTCCGACGGAAGGCGAGGTCGCCGCTCGCGGCGGCGGTTCGGGAGGCGATTCGCGGCCTGAGCGCTCGGGACCGAACGATCCTTCGGCTCTACTACGTCAACGGCGCGAGCAGCACGAAGATCGGCAAGATGTACGGAGTGCATCGGGGCACGGTGGCCCGCTGGATCGCGAACGCTCGGGCCCAGCTTCTCGAGACCGCGCAGACGCAGGTGTGCGAAGAGCTCAATCTTGAAGTCGACACGTTTCAGGACGTGCTTCGGGACTTCACCGGCGGCTTTGACATCACTCTCGCGACGGTCCTCGACGGCGAGGAACGCTGAGCGCAAAGCGACGAATCGATGAGCTCTAACCCCAGAGCGAAGGGTCGCGCCGCGACCCCACCGACGGTTCGTTGCCTACCCGGTTTCGGGCGGTTGCCTCGGCGCTCTCCCAAAGAATGCGCCCGGTGGCGGACACGATTCGAAGCTGATCGAGCTCTCCCCCGAGGAAAATCGTCCCGTCTGGCATGACTTTCATGCGGCCGAGGTCTCGTGCCGCGGTCGACGAGCCTCCACCGTCCGGGGCTCGGGCGTGCACACCGAGGATCAGGTGAACCGAACCGTTTGGCATCAGTCGCGCGACGTGATCGTGAAGCGCGCCGTCGACCGGGTCGGCGTGGGCGAAGAGGAGGAGTACATTGCCCTGCGCGTCCACCGCGACACCCTTGGCCCGCTGAACCACGCCGGGTTCGGGCTGCACGCGTCCGAGGAACGTGCCGTCCCGGTCGAGCTTGGCCACCGAGCCCGATTCCTTGTCGAGAAGGTAGCTGTGCGCGTCCCAGCCTGTCGCGAACTCAACGCCCGGCGGGATCAGCACCATCCGGTGGGTGAGGGACGCCCACGTCTGCACAGGGGCTTCCCGACCCTGGCGCTCCTCTTCGTCGATCGTCATTCCGGTCCACAGGGGCAGCCGCCGGCCGTCGGGAGCGAACCGACGAAGTCGCATCGCGCCGCGCTCGAGGCGGCCGACGAGTCGAGTCCCGTCGGTATCGATGCTGAATGCGACCGCGTCGCGGACGTCGATGAGCTCGCTCTCGGGGTCACCGGCGGCAAGCAGCCGACTCGTGGAGCCGTCCTTGGCATCGAGCTCATGAATTCCGCCGGAGTCTTTGTCCACGAGGACGATCTGGCCCGAAGCGGGGCACGCGTGAAGCGTCGAGCTGGTGCTGAAGTTGATCTCGTTGTTGACCCAGTTGAGCGCCCCCTTGGGATCGATGAGGCCGATCTGCTGGCGGGCTTCGGTGCTCAGGCGCGGATGCCACGCGAGGACCATTCGTCCGTAGGGTTCGACGCCGAAGTCGACGATCCGCTGGACCGAATGGGTCGCGACGGTGGAGCTGTTGCCGAGATCGGCGAGGAGAAAGAACCGCGTTCTCGGTGATGCCGGCTGGCTGATCTTTCGGATCGTAGCGCCGGGCATGCTGACCCGTTCGCCACACACCTGGCAGCGCTGCGGGGTTCCATCGGGGCCCGCGGGTACCACCGCCCCACAGGCAAAACAGTTAAACGTCCGGTCGGCCTGCTCTTCGGGAGCGACCGCCTCGTTCACGATCGCCGAGATCGCCGGATGAATCTGATCGAACCACGGCGGCGCGGCGCGAACGTTGTTCGGATGGCCGCAGAACGGACAGTACACCTTGGGGGCCCCTTCCCGAGCGGCGGTGAGGATGCCCATCGCGGGAAGGACCTCCTTGCACTGCGAGCAGCGGGTGACCATCCGACCAAACACGAGCTTGACGGGAGGGGTGGCGCGGACGAGGCCCGAGCGACCTTTGCCTTCGGGAAAGCCGAGGGCCTCGACGGTGACGTCGGTGAGGACACGCCGCCAATAATGGATGGGGGTCGAAACCTGTGCGCCGCACTTCTTGCAGACAAGGCGATCCACAATTCCCGGCACGCTGATCGTTGAAGTGCACTTTGGACACTCGACGACCATCTCGAACATGAGGCTCTTGTAAGCCATCGGACGTGTGGTCCTACTCCACTCGACGGCAGGATACCAGTGAGCAGAGAAACGGCGAGACGCAGGGTCGTCACAATTTCGGCGAAAGGCCGTTCTTTCTAAGGAAAGCGAAGGAACTATCGAAGGATAGGCGGCACCGCAGGCGGGTTCCTACGAGTTCTCATCGCTTGTGTGGTGCCCACTTGCTATGCCATCACTGCGGTATGGACAACGACGGCCGACCAGGCACGCCACCCGCCGGGGTTTACGCGGTGCGAAACGCACCCGAAGACGTCGTCGTCCCCAAAAAGTCAGGGAAAGGACGGAAAAGACGCCGCCGGCGGAAGCGGAAGGCCCCTGCGTCGAGGCCCAGCTTGGCGGCGGCGGAGAGTCCAACCCCGCCGCAGGGCGTGATCGTGGCTCGCGTCTCCACCCAGCCCCCAGAAGAGAGCCCCACCAACCGGGAGGAGAGCGAGGAGCCTTCAGCCCTCAAGTCCGAAGGACTTGAGCCCAGCGAGGAGCCTTCAGCCCTCAAGTCCGGAGGACTTGAGCCCAATCAGGAGCCTTCAGCCCTCAAGTCCGAAGGACTTGAGCCCAGCGAGGAGCCTTCAGCCCTCAAGTCCGAAGGACTTGAGCCCGATCAGGAGCCTTCAGCCCTCAAGTCCGGAGGACTTGAGCCCAATCAGGAGCCTTCAGCCGTCAAGCCCGAAGCCTCGAATGACGCCGGCCAGCAGAATCCAGGCGTCGAAGCCGTCTCGGAGCCCGAGGCCGCAGAGGCCCGCGAGGTCGACCCCTCCAATGGACTGGCCGACGGAGTCCATGTCGCGAATGCACCAACGCCGACCGAGGGGCTTGTGGATCCTGAGGTCATGGATCCTGGGATCGTGGATCGCAGCGTCGCAGATCCCGGCGTCGCAGATCCCGGCGTCGCGAATCACACCGCCGCGAATCACACCGCCGCGAATCACACCGCCGCAAATCACACCGCCGCAAATCACACCGTCGCGGATGAAAGTGTCCGCAACCTGTCCGCCGACGGAGGTCCAACCACGGATGATCAGGGCTTAGCGCAGCCCGCGTCAGAGACTGACCCGGCCGTTTCCGATGCTGTGGTTTCCGATGCTGCGGTTTCCGATGCTGCGGTTTCCGATGCTGCAACCCATCGAGAAATCCGAGACGATGCTCCGCCGAGCGATGAAAACCCGTCTGCGACTTCCGCCGAGCAACCCCAGTCGCTCGGGGGGGCTCAAACGGGTCATCCGGACATCGGCGCATCCGCCGCGCCGGCGGGTACGCTGCCGCCGCCCCGGATGGTGGGCACCCGGCCTGCGAGCTCGCCACCAAGCCGCCCGCCAGGCCCCCGAGCGCAGCCGCCTCGAGGAAGAAAGAAAACGATCAGCTTCAACCCCGCCGTACACGTGTTGCCAATGAGCGAAGCGCTCGTCCGCTCCGAGGCGGAGGCTGGATTCGAAGCCGAGAGCGGTCCTGAAGGGGAGGGCGGTTCAGAGGTGGAGGGCGGTTCAGTGGTGGAGAGCGGTTCAAAGGTAGGGAGTTCACAGATGGAGAGCGGTCTGCCAGTGGGGAGCGGTTCACAGATGGTGAGCGGTCTGCCAGTGGAGAGCAGTTCTCACGCACCCGAGCCGTTGGGGGTCGCCGCCGTGCGTCTGGTCGATGCGCCCATCCCTACAGGACCACCGCCGGCTGGGGAACCGGGTCGGGACCCCTTCGTGCCCGGCGACCCGTCGGTGCCTGCGACCGCAAAGGTCCGCACCAACCCGGGCCTTGTAGCCCCGCCGGCCGATGGCACGCCCTCCGCCGCCCCTCCGGTGGTGGCGGTGACGACCGACGCCCATCCGCGCACGACTCCTCGAAAAGCGCCCACCCGCAAACCCGCATTTGGTCGAGAGGATTCGATTCCTGAGCTCGATGTCTCGGCAACAGGCTTGCTCGGAGACCCGATCGATCTGGCCAACGAGCTCGCAGGCGCCAGCCGGGCGGACGCACCTGCGATCATCGCCAAGCTGCAGGAGCATCGAGGCGCTGGACTGGCGGCAATCCAACGAGTGTTCCCGGGAGGTCTCTGGTTTGATCCCGGCCGGCATCGGTTTCGAACTCCGGCCATGATGGACATCTCCGGTCCCGCATCCGGCCTTCTCAGCTTCGGTGCCGACGCCGGTGAGACGGTGGTGCAGCTTCTCGCGAGTGCCGACCGGGCGCAGCGGTATGCTGCCTGCCTCCTCGCGCCCGCCTTCGAGGTGGAGGGGGCAGCCGAGCGCCTCTTGGACCTGGTTCAGGATCGGGATCTGGAGCTCCGCGACATGGCGATGCTGGCGCTTCTCCGAGGTCCGAGGGAGGCTCGAGAGGAGCTCCTGTCTCCGTTTCGGGCGGCGGCGATGAAGGCGCAGGGGCCGAACGCTCGTCGGGCGCTTCGTATTCTTGGCGGCGTCCGGGACTCGGGAGCGGCCCCTGCAGCGGTGGAGCGGCTAGGAGACCGAGATTCGGGCATTCGGGAGAGCGCAGTGCAATGCCTTTCTCTGCTGACTGCTCTTCCGAAGAGCAGCTCGCGCTTTCGCTGGCGTCGTTGGCTTCGCAGCCATCAACATCGTGCTCGAACCGATTGGCTCCTTGAAGCGCTGGACCATCCCGAAGCCCGCACGCGCCTCCTCGCGGCGCAAGAGCTCACGCTGTTGACCGGTCAGGATCTCGGCCTCCATCAGACCGCCCGACGCGACACCTCGCGGGCGCTCCAGCGTGCCTATCGGCCCCTCGTGGAGCGACTTCAGTGAAAGTACGCGATCGGATCGATGTGCTGATCCCGCTCTTTCTCGGTGCAGTCCACGCCGACGAAAGGCTCGAGCCGAGCGAAGCGAAAGCCCTCGAGAACCTTCTTGCAGATCTCCTGCTCCAGCCCGAGCTGCCCGCCTCGGTGCGAGCGCAGATCGACGCCTTCGATCCTGGGTCCTTCGACCTTCGAGAGGCTGCGGCGGCGTTCGCTGAAGATCCACCCATGCGAAAGCGCCGGCTCCTCGAGCTCGTGGGTCGCATGTGCCACGCCGACGGTGTGCTCGACTTCGAAGAGGACGCCTATATGCGCACCCTCGCCGAGGCTCTCGAGATGAAGCCCGAGGAGTACCAAGATCTCGTGCTCGACTACGACATCGAAGAGCTTCGGGAGAGCTTCGTAGAGATTCGTCGGCCTCCGCCGCCTCCGCCGAGGGCCAAGCCATGAAGCGCATCGCCGTGCTGACCTCCGGGGGAGACGCCCCTGGAATGAATACTGCGATTCGGGCTCTCGTGAAGCTTGCTGCCGGCCAGGGCATCGAGGTCATCGGTGTGGAAAACGGTTACGACGGGCTCATCGATGGCCGCTTCCGGCCCCTGACCCAGCGCGTGAAGGACGCTCTTGTGTCGGAGGTCGATGTTCACGTGATGGGCTCGCTCGGAGGGACGGTCCTCGGCTCGGCCCGCTCGAGTCGGTTTCGTACCCCGGAAGGCCGCGCGGAAGCGGCAAAGGCGCTTCGGGACATCGATGGCCTCGTCGTGATCGGAGGAAACGGCTCGTTGACCGGTGCCCATGCGCTCGCGGAGGAGCATCAAGTTCGGGTGGTGGGGGTTCCCGCATCGATCGACAACGACATCGGCTGCACCGCCATGGCGATCGGGGTGGACACTGCACTCAACACGATCGTCGAGGCGTGCGATCGGATTTCGGACACGGCTCGTGCGCACCGGCGCGCATTCATCATCGAAGTCATGGGTCGCGACTGCGGATATCTTGCGATGGCGAGTGCGATCGCCGCCGGTGCCGACGCGGTGCTCTTTCGAGAGCAGGGACGCTCGGAAGAAGAAGTCACTCGCGTGGTGGAAGACGCCATCCTTCGAGGCTTCGCGCCGGGAAGGGAGAAGCGCCGAGTGCTCATCATCAAGTCCGAGGGGGTGTCGGTACCGTGCACCCTGCTCGCCCGCCAGCTTTCCGAGCGGCTCGAGGACAAGCTCGAAGGGGTCGACATTCGAGCGACGGTGCTTGGCCATCTCGTGCGGGGTGGAGCGCCTTCCTACGCCGATCGAGCGATGGCGGGTCGGCTTGCCCTGGGCGCCCTCTCGGCCCTGCTCGGCGGAGGGACCGATGAGATGGTGGCGTGGCAGCCGCCGGTCAAGGGTGGCACCGCCACTCGGGACGCCCACGTCAAACGATTCCAGCTTCAGCGTGTCCTCGACGAAACCGACGCCCTTCTCGACGGGAGCAGCCCGATCACCCAGCGGCGCGTGGCGATGATGGAGGGAATCGAGGGCATCCTAGGGTTGTGAAGGTGACCGACCTGGTTTACAGCCCCCGCATGAGATACGTGCTTTCCCTTCTGGTTTTCTCGGCCCTGGCATGCGGCGAAAAGGATGAGCCGACGGACCAGATCGAGGCTGACAACGCCCCCACGATGATGTCGATGGCCTCGATGGCCCCGACGATGATGAGTTCGGAGCCGTCCCGACCGAGCCCCGGGTCGCGACCGGATGAGATTCCCGCGCCCGATGATGTTGCCGAAGCACCGGCCGATGCGGAGCGCACCGAGTCCGGCCTCGCGTCCAAGGTGCTGCAGGCGGGCACCGGCGAAGACCATCCGGGGCCGCGCGACCAGGTCCGGGTGCACTACACTGGCTGGACCACCGACGGCAACATGTTCGATTCTTCGGTCACCCGTGGCGAGCCGATCTCTTTTGGTCTCGACGGCGTGATCGCGGGATGGACCGAAGGCCTTCAGCTCATGGTGGTCGGCGAAAAGCGCCGCCTTTGGATTCCCGAGGCGCTGGCGTACCAGGGACGCCCCGGACGACCTGCGGGCATGCTTGTGTTCGACGTGGAGCTCCTGTCCTTCGAGGCGGCGCCAGAGCCGCCGGAGGTCCCCGACGATGTCGCTGCGATTCCTGCGAACGCCACCCGTACGGATTCCGGCCTGGCGAGCCGGGTCCTCGAAGCCGGGGAGGGCGAGCGCCATCCGACGGCGACCTCCCGGGTGCGGGTGCACTACAGTGGCTGGACCACCGACGGCAATATGTTCGACTCGTCGGTGGTGCGCGGGCAACCGGCGGCGTTTGCCCTCAACCAGGTAATTCCCGGTTGGACCGAGGGCGTGCAGCTCATGGTCGAAGGCGAGACCCGTCGCCTGTGGATTCCCGAGAGCCTGGCCTACCAGGGGCGACCCGGGGCGCCGGCAGGGATGCTCGTATTCGACGTGACCCTCATCGAGATCGTGAACTGACTCTCTTCACTTGCCCGCGAGTGCTCTGTCGGCGAGTGCTCTGCCGTCGAGTGATCTGTCCGTCGAGTGATCTGTCCGTCGACTGATCTGTCCGTTGAGTGATCTGCTCGGTGGCTGATTCGCTGGGTGGCTGATCTGCCTGACGGCTGATCTGCCTGGTGATTGCTCACCTAGCGACCCAACTGGCGTAGCCGGTCGATCTCGCTCAGGAGATATGCCACATCGTTGGGTGCGTCGGCGATCGCCACAGCGTCGTCGGCTTTGAGGTTCGGTCCCGCACCGGCCCACCAGCCATCGATGCTATGGGTGGCGACGGTGGAACCATCCGCGGCGAGCACCCCCACCCCCTCGTCGTCGAGACGCCAGGGCGTCGGACTCACCCGCGCCCAGCGCGCGCGGATCTCGTCGATGCGGGAGCTCATTCAGCCGGACGCACGAATGCGACGAACCGTCTCGGCGTAGTCGGGACGCGGCCGGCGTCGGGGAACCACCGGCGGCCGGCCGGCCAGCTGCACCAACAGCTCGTGGCGACTTGCGCGTTCGAGGTGGGTGAATCGAAGCCCCGCGCAGTAGCCACGATCGTGGGGCCGAAAGCCCTCGACCACTCGTGCGACCTCGGCTTCGGCGTCGATGTATCGGTCCTTAGCGAGCGCAAACGACACGATCACCGGTTCGCCCGGTTCGACGCGGTCGTCGCAGGCGACGAGGACGCCGCGGGGCGAGGCGTCGAAGAGTCGGCGCCCAAGGAGTCGGAATGATTGAAGCTCCACCGCCTGGCAGGGCAGGTCGAGGGTGCGGCGGAGAGCTCGGCGGCGACGGGGGGCAACCAGGAGAGACGGCATGAAGCCATCTTATCTGAGGTCGGCTTAGGTAGTGAAATAACCTACATCATGACTCGGGTCATCGGACGTAGGTGTAGATCAGATAACCGGCCGCGCCGGCGAAGAGCACGTACCAAAACAGACTTGCCCAGAACGAGCCGCCGCGTTTCTTCTGCGAGTCATGCACGCCGGCGGCCTTCTGGACCCCGCTCACCATGCCCTGCATCACTCCGCCGCCGCTTCCCGACTCATACTCGTCGTCCTTCGGCGGTCGGTATTTCTTGTCCCGCTTCGGCTTGGCGGGTTTTGGGGGTCGGCGCTTTTTATTATTGGCCACGGACGCGAAGCCAAGCACGTCGGTCCTCGGCGAACAACCGGAAATGCTCCTTGCCACGGGGTTTGGGTTCGAAGGCCACTCCCCGATCGGGTCGACTCGGAGATGCTGGAGGGAGCCTTCGATGTGACGCGAGCGTCGCGGCCTCGACCGCGCCCTGTCTCTTGCCGAGGCACAGTTGAAGCACGGAGCTCGCTGCCGTGGGGGAATCCTTGGGGCACGTGCTTTGCTGGACTCTGAGGACACGACTGCTCGCCGGAGAACCCCATGACTCATCGCGTTCCGCCTCGCCCTCCACCGCTGCCCCGCCGTCGCGAAGCTGCGCCCGGCGGAGGCCACCGCGCGGCGATTCGACACCAGATGCGGGCGAAGGTAGAAATCGTAGAAACGCTGGACCGCGGATCCACTGTCGACGCGAGCCCGAACGGGATCCGGGTGATGCTTGCCGCATCGCTGGATGTGGGCCGGGAGTACACCATCTGGATTTCTCCGCGCCGCGGAAGCATCGTCGTGCGAAAGGTCCGAGTAGCGTGGCAGCGCCCGACCGGGGGCGCAGGCCTCGATCATGGACTCGAGTTTGTCTGATTCTCGGAGCGCACCGCCCGGTCGTTAGCTAGCTCTTTAT
>JBCCZL010000362.1:0-10122 GCA_039187775.1 Myxococcota bacterium | reverse complement strand
GTGATGATGATCCCGAGAATGAGCATGCCCTCGAAGCCAAGGGTCATGCGCTTGGTCTTGATGACGCGGAGATACACGAACACTGAGGCGCCCGCGATCACCGCCGCGACCAGGGTGTCCTTCAGGAACCCGTAGGCGATGCCCAGCGGCGCGTCGTGGGCGAGGATGCCCCAAAAGTCGAAGGTGGGATCGTAGCCTCGGACCCAAAGCTGGATGCTATTCAGAAGCAGCACCTGGAACCCGAGAAAGATCGCGATGTGGGCCACCCCGGCGAGCCTGTAATAAGGCATCTTCTTCTGGCCGAAGGCGTAGACGAAGGTGTCCTTGAGCCGCCCGAAGAGCTCGCCGTCTGCCAGCGTGAAACTTGGGTCAGCGGCACCCACCCGAAGCTGCCGCCAGCGCCGGTGTGCCGCCCAAGAAAACCACCCCAGGGTGGTCAGCAAAAGGAGGGTCATCGCGACGGGATTCATACGTTTTACTCCACCTGAATGGTGATTCAGTCGTAGGGCCGGCGTAGCATTGGCGACAAGGCACTGGAAGGCAAGTCCCCTAGCGAGTGCTCTTTGCCGCTCCTCCGCTCGCGCGAGCGCAGCTCAGCGGCTAGCTCCGGGCGAGCCCTGATTCGTGGTGGGGAGCGCAGCTGGGTCGGGAAGCTTGGCTATTTGGGGAGTTTGGCGTCAAAAAACGCCCGGAGCTTAATGAGATTCTTTTCTTCGCGAGCAAACGAAGGCGACTCATAGCTTTTCGCGAAGCCTCGAAGATCGGCGAGAAACTCCGATCGGATCGAGTTGTCCTTGAGGATATCCGCGACGGAGCGGCCGCGAGCCGCACCCTTCTTTAGACCGACCACGTACGCCTCGAGGCGCGCGTAGTCGTCGCCGAGAAACTCGCGAATGAGCTCGCACTCTTCGGAGAGCCGAGCCACGACCTTCTGCTCGTCGGTGGCCTTTCCGAGATCCTCTTTCGAGGCGAGGTCCGCAGCCACGCGGAGAACGAAGGCGTCGTCGAGATAACCGATATCGTCGATCCCATCGGGGATCAGATCCAAGGACTTGAACAAATAGTTCAGCCCCCCGGCCACGGCTTCCAGGGCGTCCTCGGACACCCCCTCGATGGGAAGGAGCTCCCCGAGCTCTTCCGCATCCTGTCCAAGGGTGCGTAGCCAACCGGGAAAGGTGTCTAGATACTTGGCGTCGTCGCTCATCGCGGGTCTCCAGTGCACGCCGGAAGCGGCGCCGCGCATCATAAGCGAGGGCCCTGACCGGTTCAATAGACTCTGAAATTCGGACCTTTTGCGTCCCCCCCGGCGCGGTTATGCTCGCCGCCCATGAATCGCAGCTTGCTTCTAGTCGCGGCGTTCGGGGTGATGGTTGGCCCCTCGGCAACGGCCGTCGTCGGTCCCTCGGCGGTTCGCGCTCAGGCTCCCGAGGGAACGTCTCCGGAGGGAACGTCTCCAGAGGGGACGTCCTCGGAGGAGTCGCCGGAGGCGGCACCGGAACCATCGGCGGAGCAAGCTTCCGCGACTCCGCAGGGGACGGCACAACCCGAGGCCGCCCCGGTGGTCGTGCTGGCGATCCCCGACGAACGATTCACGCCGCCCCTCGCGGCTCAGTACCGAGACCTGATTGTCGAACAGCTCCGACCCCACGTGCGGGGTCGCGAGGTCCGAGGCGTGGGCAGCGACGACACGATGGCCGCGGCACGAGCCTGCGAAGAGGCGCCGTGCTTGGGGGCGCTGATCGCCGCGGAGCGGGCTCAGCTCGGGGTGCTCCTTTACCTCGCGCGCCGCACCGCCCGTGCGGACGTGACCCTTCGGCTCGAAGTCATCGACCCGGTCAGCGGAAACCCCAACATCGAGCCGATCGAAGCCACCGTGCCCCGCGATCAGGTGGAGGCTCCCGCGGGACTTCTCGCGCCGCTGACCGCACAGATTCAGACCCTGATGCCGCGGCCTCCACCGGCGACAACCTTGCTCATCACGTCGAACGTCGAAGGCGCCCAGGTGATGTTCGATGACCGTCCGGTCGGGCAAACTCCCCTGCCGCCGAGCAGCGTATCGCCGGGTCAGCACACGATTCAGCTGAGCCGAGATGGGTTCACGGTGACCCGCCGGACCTTCGACGTGCCCCGTGGCCAAGCCACGCGAGTCAACGTGACCCTCGAGCCGAACGATGCGCAGCAAGCCCGCGACGAAGCGGGCGAAGAAGTGTTCGGACCAGTGGGCGGCGGCAGCTGGGGGACTGAAGAAGAAGAATCCGTGACGAGCCAATGGTGGTTCTGGGCCGCGGTGGGAGGTGGCGCGGCCATTCTTCTGGGGGCTACAATTGCGATCATCGCGGTCGCGGCCTCCGGTGACGACGATCCGGGCCAGGAAGCGATCATCCTTCCGCCGATCAACTAGCTAAGGTAGTACCGAGATGGCCTTTACTTTTCCTCGAACCGTTGTCGCCTTTATTTTGTGCCTCGGGCTCATTTTGTGCGCCGGCTGTGGCTCGGACGACGACGGTCCCGCCCCGTTCATTCTGACGATCGACACGACCGACATCCTTCTGCCCGCCGTCCAGCTCGTCGAGATCGAGCTCTCCCCGAACCCGATGGCGCTCGATCAGATGTTTGCCCCGCGTCCCGAGATGATGCTGTTCGGGGGAGATGGCACCGCGCGGGTGACCGGCGACGGCAACTTCTACATCACCCTCAACCGGGCCTATGTCGAACGCGAGGCGGTGCCAAAGATGGGTGGGCAGACCTTTACCTTGGATGTGCCCCTTCAAGCCGAGTCCAGCGCAGACACCCCAGGTATTCTGGATCCCCGCATCGATGTGCACTTCCAGCGCAACGGGGTCCGGATCGGCACCGCCGCGGCGTTCCTTCCCTGGCCGCCGCCCGCCGGTGGCACGCAAGCCCTGCGGGTCAACTGCAATCGCACGATGGGGATCGGCCCCGAATGCTCCAACAACGATGGAGCCATGCCCACCCCGATGCCCGAAGGCGGAGTGGACGGGGGCTGAGCGAGCTTCGTCGCTCCCCATGCGCACGACACCGACGGGCTTTGGGGCACCGGGCCACACTCCGACCGGCGTTTGCACGATCGGCATTTGCACGATCGGGGTTTGGCTGATTGGGGGCCTTTCCGCATGCGGCGGAGGCGCACCCCAAGTAGGTCGGCAGCTCGCGGGGGAGCGGGTCGTGGGGAACTTCGTGTCCCCGTTTAGCTACGAGTGGTTCCTTCGCGGAGAGCTCGCCAACGCACGGGGCGACCTCGAAGAGGCGCGAGAGGCCTACACGATGGCTCGGGCCGGTCCGGAAGAAGACCCGCTCGTGCTCGCCCGGCTCGCCGATGTGCTCGACCAGCTCGACCGTCCCGACGCGGCCGACGCGGTCTTGGCCGAAGGACGGCACCTGGCGCCGACCTCCGAGGCGGTATGGATGGCGGCGGGGGAGATCGCGGTGCGGCGGGGAGAGGAAGCGGAAGCCCTCGAAGCGTTTCGACACGCGGCCGAAGGTGCGCCTCGGTCCTCTGCGCCGGTCCTTGCCGCGAGTGCGCTTCTCGAGCGGCAGGGCGCGACGGGGCGGGCCGAAGCCACGCTCGAGCAGTGGGTCCACGGGCGGGAGAACGACGACCCGGAAGTGCTCCGGGCGCTCCTTCGACTCGCCATTCTTCGGGGTGACGCCGACCTTGCGAGTTCGACGGTCAGCCGGCTCCTGACGACCGCACCGGTGCGAATCGACGAGGTGATCGCGACCGCGGAGACATGCCTCGACGACGACCGGCCGACCCTCGCGGTACAGCTCCTGTCGGCGGTGCCTCGGCGGGCTCCCCGGCAGCTCTTTCTCGAGGCGCTCATCCAGGCCGGCGAACGCGAGCGGGCGGAGGCGATCTTGAGCCGCACCCCCGTGGAAGAGCTCGGCGGCGAGATCGCCCGTGCCCGTTTCTATCTTCGCGTGGGACGCGCCGACCACGCCGCCGCAACCCTCGAGCGACTGGTGCTCGCCAACGAAGCGACCCCGGAGTCGGAGACTCTCCGCGGGATGGCACTCATTCGCGCCGGAGACTATGCCAACGGAGCCGCGATCCTCTCGCGCATCGCCGAAGGCGTACGAAACCAGCCCGACGCGCTTGCCGCGCTCGCCGTTGCGCTCTCCGCGGAGGGGCTTTCCGGCGCGGCCCGCGAGGTACTCGCCCATGGAACGGACCCAGGCAGCCGCTGGGCCCTCGCGCTCGCCCGCGCGGCCCAAGGCGACCGTCGCGGCGCACTCGGGTTGTACCGCAACGATGGCTCGCCGCTCGGACGTGCGCGATTTGCCGATTTGCACGATCGGCTCGGACTCGCGAGCCGGGCCGCGTGGCTGCGGGTCCCTGTCGATTCGGCAGAGCTCCCCCGGGCGCTTCGCGAACGGGCTCGGGCCGAACGATTCGCCGAGGCGGGCGACCTTGCACGCGCGGTGGCGCTTCTCGAATCAGTGCTTAGTCTGAATCCGCTCGATGCGGCGAGTCGACTGCGGATGGCCGAGCTCCTGAAGGACCTGGGCCGCGAAGAGGACGCGCGGGAGGAGGCGAACCTGGTTCATCGGCTCGCCGGCTCTACCCACCTCCAGCAGCGGGCGCAGCGATTCACCTCGTCGTTCTGACGCGCACCGGGTGGAGAGCACCGCGCCGGAGGCAATGCGCTACCCAAGGGCGTGAGAGCACCCCGAGCCGCTTGGGTCGGGGCCTCAGTACTTGCCGAACAAGTCCTGAATGCGAACGTCGAGAGCGGTCGCGATCTTGTACAGGGACGAGATCGATGCACTGGACTCGGCCCGCTCGATCTGACTGAGGAGCGATACGCTGAGCCCGGTTCGACGCGCCATCTGCTTCAGGGTGAGGCTGCGCTCCTTCCGAAGGTTTCGAATGGTCTCGCCGATCACCCGGTGAAGGTTCTCCTCGGGCGAACGGAGAAGCCCCTTCTTCCGCATCACCCGGTCCACCACTTCGCGGAACTCCTCCGGATTGAACGGCTTCTTGAGGTAATCGACCGCGTCGAGCTTCATCGACTGGACGGCGGTGTCGAGGGACGGGTAGCCCGTAAAAATCACCACCGCGACATCCGTGTCGACCTTTCGAATGCGCTGGAGAACCTCGACACCGTCCATCCCGGGCATCATGAGATCGAGGACCACCAGATGGTAACCCCCGGTCTTGACCTCGTCGGGGGCCTCTTGGGGTGTCGAAAGGCTCTTTACCTCGAACCCATCGCGCTCGAGGAAGGTTTCCATGTACTCGCAGATCGCCTGGTCGTCATCGACGACGAGAACTTTTACCGGTGCTACGCCTCTGGCCATATGCCCTCCAAGGGCGCCCCTCCGCCCGGTTGCCGGCTGTCTATCGATTCGTTCGTTAGTCGGGGCGAGAGGATTTGAACCTCCGACCTCATGGTCCCGAACCATGCGCGCTACCAAGCTGCGCTACGCCCCGTCTCCATGTTCAGTGCTGGCGGAATCTAGCTCCGGTGTCGTCCACTGTCAAACCCGATCCAACCAGACTGGAAGCATCGATAGATCTAGGGCAAAACCATAGACCCGATGCTTTGGGCATTTCGATCGGTCCGGCGAGGTGAGCGACGCGACACGCTGACCGCGTTCGTGACCCTCTTTGGGCTGATCTCGAGCCACCAGATCCTCGAGACTGCTCGCGATGCTCTGTTCCTGTCGAACATTCCCGCGGAGCGACTTCCGTTCGTCTATATCGCCATCGCCGCGGTCTCCCTCCTCATCACCCGGTTTCAGCCGGTGGAGAGCCTCGGAAGCAAGTTCTGGCTGATCGGAAGCCTCGTCATCGCGGCATTGATCACCGCGGGGCTCTACTTCGTGGCGCCGCTCCTCGGCGACGCTGGCCTCTACGCGCTGTACGTGTGGTCGGGAATGCTCACCACGATCATTCTCGTCCGGTTCTGGACCCTGCTCGGAAGCATCTTCACCGTCACCCAGGCAAAGCGACTCTACTCGGTGATCGGCACGGGCAGCGTGCTCGGTGCGATCGCGGGGAGTGCGGTCGCCCGGGCCATGAGCGAGTCTCTCCCCGCCGAAGCGCTCCTTCTCGCCAGCGCGCTCGGACTTCTCACCACTGCCGCGCTTGCACTCTCGCTTGGAGGAAACGGCGCCGAAGCGTCGGAGGCAAGCGACGCCGGGGACGGTGACGGTCTCCTAGAGAGCGTGCGCTATGTGCGGCAGAATCCCTACGCCCGGCGCATCGCGTACATCGTCCTCGCCTCCGCCGCGACGCTGACTTTCGTCGACTATGTCTTCAAGAAGGCAGCGAAGCTCTACGTTCCAGACGGCGAACTCGCGAGCTTCTTCGCCACCGTCTACCTCGTCCTCAACATCGTGTCCTTCGTCGCGCAGCTCGGGCTCGTGAACTACATCCTGAAGCGCTTCGACCTCTCGGTGGCGCTCGCGATACTTCCAGTTTTTCTGGTGATCGGGGGAACGACGATGGCGATCGGTGCGGGCATCGTGGCCGCGCTGATCATCAAAGCTCCCGACGGCGCCCTTCGTTATTCGCTTCATCGAACCGCCTCCGAGCTTCTCTACGTGCCGCTGAGCGAACGAGAACGGGGACGGGTCAAGGCGTTCATTGATGTGGTGGCCCAAAAAGGGGGCCAGGGTCTGGCGTCCATCAGCATCCTCGGAGCGGTCGCGCTTGGCGCGGGACTCCAGTCGATGTCGGTGGTGCTCGCGCTCTTGGCACTCGGCTGGCTCGCCCTCGCCATCGGGATTCGGCGGCCCTATCTCGAGCTCTTCCGAAACCGGGTACAGGCAGGTCGGCTCACCCATCTCGATGAGTTTCCGGACCTTGATGTCGCCTCGCTCGAAAACCTCGTCGCGGCCCTCGACAGTCAGGACGACCAGGAAGTGATCGCAGCCCTCGACGTCATCGAACGCGAAGGCAAGACCCGGATCATTCCCGGGCTGATTCTCTACCATCCCTCCGCCGACGTCGTCGAACGCGCGCTTGGCACCTTCGCCCGAACGCGGCGCAAAAATTCCGGGCCGATCGCAGGGCGACTCCTGAATCACCGCGAGCCGCGCGTGCGAGCCGCCGCGGTGATGCTTCGTTCCGTCCTCGAACCAGGCGAGGCGCCTCTCTGGTCTCTCCTTCGAAGCGACTCGTCCCCCGAAGTACGCGCCGCGGCCACCGTGAACCTCATCGCCGGCGGCTTCCTCAGCGAGAAGAAGGCCGACGATGCGCTTGCTCGCATCCTGCAGGCGGACAGCCCCAAAGCCCGAGTGGCCCTCGCGCAAGCGATCGGCCTCCGGCAAACCGCTGGCTTCTCCGACGTTCTCAGCCAACTGGCCCGCTCCGAGGAACAGGACGTCCGACTCGCCGCGATCGAGGCGATGGGCAAGCTCCGGGAAGATGGCTGCCTCGAAGCCCTTCTCGAATCACTGGCCTCCGAGGACACCCGCCCGATCGCGCGCCAGGTGATCGCGGGTTACGGGCAGCGCGGCCTCGAGTTTATTGCCGAAGCATTCGACCCGGCGACCCCGCTTCCGATCCGTTGGCAGCTTCCTCGCACGATCACCCTGTTCGCACCGCAGGAAGCCGCGGACGTCCTGCTCGAGCAGCTCGGCCAGGAACAGAACGGCCTCGTACGCTATCGGATCATCCGAGCCCTCGAGATTTCGAAGCAGCGCGACCCCGAAACCAAGCTGGACAGCACCCCCCTCAAGCAGGCGATCGAGCAAAACCTCAGTCGCGCCTATCGTTTCGTCGAGCGGAGGGTCGCCATCGAAGCGGCGGTCGAAGAAGGCGAGGCCGAGAAGACTCCGGGGTTCGAGCTTCTTCGTCGGCTTCTCAAGGACAAAGAGCGAAACACCGTCGGTCGACTCTTTCGGCTTCTTGGCCTCATCCATCCACGGGAGGACTTTGTGCAAATCCACCGAGCACTTTCGGGGAGTCGGGAAGCGAGGGCATCGAGCATGGAACTGATCGAAAACGTCCTTCAACCGCCGCTCCGCGGAGCGGTCCTCGGGCTCGTGGACGACATTCCCGATGGAGAGCGAGTTCGGTACGGTGAGACCTACCACGAGGCTTCGAGCCGGAGTTTTCTCGACCTTCTGCGCGCACTTCTTGGCAGCACCAGCCAACCCGTTCGCGACATGACGGCGTACTGGGTTGGCGAACTTCGACTGACCGCGCTTCGGGACACCATTGGCAAGGCGGCCGAAGCACACCCCTCCTCCGACCTGTCCAGGACTCGGAGTATCCTGTCCTCCGAGTTCGAGGGTTCCCATGCTGAGTGAGACGACAGTGCGGAGCATTCGCGACCGAGTGCTCCTTCTTCGGTCCTTTCCGCGGACTGCAGTCCTGCGCGATGAAAGCCTCATCCTGATGGCAGAGCACGCCAAGGATCGCTTCTACGAAAAGGGAGCGCTCGTCATGGATGAGGGGCGCCCCGTGGAGTCGCTCCACATGGTGATCGACGGAATGATCCACGTGACACGGGAAGGCAAACACGTGTCCAACGTCGATCGCGGGGGCGGTGTCGGATTCTTGTCGGTGTTCAGCCGTGATGAACAAGGGGTCCGCGCAGAGGCGATGGAGCCGACCTATACGATCGAGATCCCGGTACCGGCGATGCTCGACGCCTATGAAGAGGACTTTGCCCTCACTCGGAACACGCTTCGGATCATCAGCTCCATGGTCGTGGAAATGCGGGGCAATCTTCCCCGGGACGTCGGTTCGGACACGGAGGTCGACGAGGGAACGTATCCGCAGCGCGAGCCGACCCTCGTCGAGCGGGTCCTCCGGTTTCAAACTGGGCCTTTCTCGCGGGCCAACCTCGAAGCGATCGTGGAGCTCGCCCGCGCGACAAAATCTGTCCGCTACGACCCCGGCGAGACCATCTGGGCGATCGGCGATCCCTCGACGTTCTGGATCAGCACCGAGTGTGGAAGGATCCGATGCCGGAACGAAGACGGCGACGAGGTCCGGGTCGGCGCGGGCTATGTCCTTGGAGTCATGGATTCCCTCTCCGCAGAACCTCGCCGCTTCGATGCGGTGGCCGAGACCGTGGTGGTCGCCGACCATTCCAACCGCGAGACATTCCTCAATGTCCTCGAAACCCATCACCAGCTGGCGATGGAGTTCATCGCGCTCCTCACGCAGATGATGATGAAGCTGCAGATCAAATAGTGTGTACGACGGCCCGCCGCTCCGGGATCCGGTCGAAGCGGGACACGGGATTTCGTGCGTCGCCGTGGTGGCGCCACTCGAAATGGAGATGGGCGCCGCGGGCGAGGCCGGTTTTGCCCACTGCGCCCAGCACCTCACCGGCCGCCACCGTCTGGCCAGCGTTTACCTCGAACTCGGAGAGGTGTGCGTACAGGGTCACCGACTCGTCGGCGTGGAGCACGAACACCACCTTGCCGTAGCCTCGAAGGCCTCGGTCGGCGTAAACAACGAGCCCGGGAGCCGCAGCGAGCACCGGCGTGCCCTCGGGCGCGAGGATGTCGACTCCCTCGTGGGGGACGCTCGGGTGGGTCTTTCGCACGTACCCGAAGCCCCGCGACAGATGGCCTCCATCCACCGGCCACGTGAGCTGACCGCAAAAGGCCGATGCCGGAACCCCGCGGGTCCAATGGGGGTCGGGTGCCGTCGTGAGGAGCTGGGCGGCGACCGCTCGCTCACCGAGACCGAGCTCGACCGCCCGCGCCGTGGCAGTTTCCTCGGCGGTCGGCACTAGGGGCGACGGCGCAACCTCGACGATCGGCTCGGGGGCCAAGTGCTTCGCCGCGGGCACCAAGGACGCATCGTCGCCGGCCGCGAAGAGGGCGCTTCCAATCCCCGTCACGAGGACGGCCGAGGCGATGGCGGTGCGTTCCAACAAGCGCATGACGTGGCAGAATCACCTGGAAGCAAAGCAGGGGCCGAAACCTAAGTGGCGCACACGGCCCTACCTTATTGAGGAAATTCGTCCGGGACCCTAGCGCAAGAACTGTCCGTGGGCGAACAAGTGGCCACCCCGGTAGCCGGCGAGATGCACGGCTCGGCACATGCCGGCAGTCTCAGCGCTTCCTTTCCTCTCCCAACCGCGCTTTCTTCTTCCAACCGCACTTTCTTCTTCCAACCGCGCTTTCTTC
>JBCCZL010000361.1:0-10134 GCA_039187775.1 Myxococcota bacterium | reverse complement strand
TGACGATGCTGTTACAACACTGACAAGTGTTTCGGCCTACTTTGGTCGCGATGCTGCCAGCCAAAGCAGCTACGACACCGATCTCGGCTGGCTCCTGCTCAGAGGCGCGGAAGCGAGGCAATTGCCTCACTCCCTCGGCGACAGCGCCGCGCTCTTCCAACGAGCGAGGGACAATGCACGCCTCGCGAATCGAGTCGACCTTGAAGCGAACGCGCTCACTAACCTCGCTTGGGCCTCGTTTCTCAGGGGCGATGTTCGCGAGGCTCGTAGTCTGCTAGCTGAGCTCGATTCGCTAGATCCTGATAGGGAGATGTACGGAGGTCGCTTCGCAGAACTGATTGAAGGACACGTGTTACTGGCCGACAACGCACCGCATTTAGCCCTACGCGCTTTTGAGGAAGCCCGCCAGCAGGCTCTTCTTGATACGGCTGGATTCGAGTCGGAGTATTCCTGGAGAGCCGCCTATGGAATGGCGAAGGCTTCGCATGCGCTAGGCGCAACTCGAGGTGTTCTCCGCTACGCCCAGGTGGCAATCACTAGCCTCTCCGAAATTGGGATGCGCTCATCGACACAAACAAGTCATTCGTCGTTCATTCGTGACCGGGTTCGATTCTTCGCGGACGCGATTAGATGGGCCTTGGATGCGGAGCAACCTCAAGCGGCGTTTGTCTTTAGTTCGAACTCCCGAACGCAACACTTGGCATCTCTCGAGGCACGGCTGCGCCTCGAACGGCTCAGCGAAACAGAGTTGCTTGCGTACGAAACGCTTCGAGACCGGTACCTCACAGCTCGTGATGACCACGAAACATTGCTCCGTGAACGGGACCTAGTGGTGGAGACAGAGCTCCAGCGGTTCGATGCGACACGCGACGCCGAACGAAGACAGCTCAAGCGACTCTTCGAGGAAGTCAGTGGGTTTCTGAACCGAGCTGCTCCCCGCGCTGCCGTTTCCGTGTCCGCGGAAGACGTGCAAGAGAGTTTGCTTCCGGACGAGGCACTCATTTCAACACTAGTGGTTGGTTCCCGACACCTGAGCTTCCTGCTTCGACACTCAGAGCCCGTCCAGTACCGGTGGTCTGATACTCCGGCGACGCTTGATCTGTGGGAGAACGAGCTCGAAGAGGTCGAGCACCTTTACATCGTTCCCGGGGACGACGAGTCCAGGTCGATGCATCGCACAACTGCTGTGGACCACACGTTTTGGCTGTCCCGTTTTTCGATTTCTTACGTTCCCTTCGCGTCGATCATTCGCAAGCCGAGCACTAGCCCAAGTGGGCCACCAAAAATCTGGGCAGACCCATCTGGAAACCTCCCACACGCGTTGCGCGAAGGCCGCTACGTATCAAGTCTGATCGGTGCATCGTTGTGGACTGGAGAAGAAGTGTCTCGGCATCAGGTCCTCAGCAACATCGAAGGTTCCTCACTCTTCCATTTCGCAGGTCACGGGCGTCTCGAAGCTGACAATGCTTGGGATGCGCACCTCGAACTTGCCCGGGGCGAGCGGCTCACAGTGGAAGATCTACTCATCGCTCGTCCGCAAATCGGTGTCGTTGTACTAACGAGCTGTGAAACTGGAGACACGGATGTCACAGACGGGCTCAGCATTGCGGACGCCTTCCTCATCGCCGGTGCCACCGCTGTACTTGCCGCTGACGGCACGCTCAGCGACGACGATGCCTTTTCATTCGTGTCGAGATTCTATCGGCATGGAGGTGTGTCCAGACCGGTCACCGCATATCAGCTCGCGGCACTCGAAGAAGTTGAGGCCGGCAGAGAAGACTGGAGATCGTTTCGCGTGATAGGCCTCAGGAAGTGACAACCGATCGCGGTGACGAGATGAGTGACGAAGAGATCGATCATCTCCTGCAAATCATCCCTGATCTGTCGGATGACGAGGGTTTGTTTGATGACGGTGAGCTCTTGGGTCTGGGGCCAGATGAAAACCCCCAACTTGAAGTGCGACTGGCGAGAAGTGCAGAAGCTCGCTCGTTGCTTCGGGAGCTTAGAATGGAGGCGTCCGAGGCCACGGTCGCCGCTGGTAGTTCCGCTTTCGATCGGAGCAGTCGAGGGTACGGTCCGACGTTGCTTCGACGACTGGTGATCGTGGCAGGCTGCGCTGCGGCTGCGGTCGCGTTGCTTGTCTGGGGGCCCTGGACTGCGACTCCCGAGCCGATGGTTGCGTACAACTTTGAGGGGCCCAGTGGTTTTGTCCAAGCGTCCCGGGGCAGGGTGGACGAGGACACGGCGCTGTACGTGGCGGAGAGTCGACTTCGACTGATTGCACGACCAGAAGCCGTAGCCTCTGGCCTGACTCTCCGAGTATTCGCTGCGCAAGCATCACGGGTGAAGGAAGCACCGTCAGAAGCGATCGAAGTCGGTGAAAATGGCGCCGCGCGCCTCGAGTTGCGTGCTGGCGACTTGTTCGACAGAGAGGGTGACTGGGAAATCCATGCCCTCGTCGTAAGGGCGGACGAGTTTTCGCCGGTGCGAAGCCTAGATGAACTGATGGCGATCGACGCGGTCGCCAAGATCCTAACCCAAGTTCGATATCAGGAGACCGCGGCGCCGCCGCGGGAGGAGAGTCCATGATGCGTTCGCTGCTGCTCGGGGTGCTATTGGTGGGAGGCTGCATGGCGGAGGTCGCTGGGCCGCAAGAAGACGAGGTCGGCGCCACGAGCCTTGCCTCCCGAGGGCGGACGGGCCGAACACCACCGCGGACTCGCCCGAGGCCTCCCGACCCCCCGAAGGCGCGCCCCTGCCGCGACGACTCGTTCTTTGTCGAGGTTCCACTCCACGTGGACCCGCCGTGGAAGGCTGGGCTCTTTGAAAGAAACCTTGCCGCCGCCTTGGCTCCCGACGTCAACGCCTCGGGGTACCCGTGGTTCTGCGGAGTAGACCAGGTCACCTGCCCCACCAGCTCGGTCGACGTGCGGGTGGAGGCGCTCCTCCCCGAGCGGTCGAGCCCCGAGCATCGGGACGACGGTCACCTTCGCTTCTATCGGGTCCACTTCGAGAGCGCCGAGCGCCGACTCCGGGTGCGCCCCGGGGCATGGTGCGCGGTGGTGGACCAGCTTCAGACCGAGCTGACCACGTATCTCGCGCCGGAAGAGGTCTATGTCGGCCGGGAGTGTGACTCGATGGCCCTTGGCATCGAAGATCAAGCGACCGAAGAGATGCTGAGCTGGCACCTCTCTCGAGTTGGCCTTCCGACGAATCGAAACACCACGCCTCCGACAAAACCGCTCGTCGACATTGCGCTGATCGATACCGGCGTTGACCCCGCGGTGGCCGCAACGATTGGCATCGCTAGCCACGCCGACTTCTCGGAAGGAGGCCCGGTCCACGCGCACGGGCCGGGGATGGCGCTTCTTCTTCGGCAGGTGTCGGATGCGGCGATTCACTCGATCCGAGTGTTCGACTCGGCGGGGAACGCGCGGAGCGGTGCGCTGAGCCAGGGCCTCGACCACGTGCTCTTCTCCGATCCCGCCGCGCGCCGGCCCCTGATCGTCAACCTCAGCGCTGGATTCTCCGGAGAGCTCGCCGACCATGCGGTTCTCACGGGGGACAACGGCTGCGAAACGCTCGAAGAGCCGGTCGGCGAGTCGGTGCGCTATGGGCTGGAGCAGGCACGCCAGCTCTCCGCCAGCGGAGCCCGGCAGGTGTTCGTCTCCGCCGCCGCCGGCAATCGACCCGGACGAGTCGATCCCTCGTTGTTTTCGCCCACCACGGCATCGGTCTACGACTGCGGCACGCCCGATCCCGCCGGCACGCCCTGGTTTCTTCCCGCGTGGTGGCACCACCTCGACTCGTGCAGCGCCGATCCCGGAAGCCACCGGCTCGCCCTCGGGGTGGGCAGTGTCAACGATCGAGACCAGCCAAGCCTCCTCGGCATTCCCGACCGCCAGCCGGCGCTCGTCGCGCCCGGGGTGCACGTGTATGCCGATCATCCGCTCCTTTCGGGGACCCCGTCCGCGCCGCTTTGTCTCCCCGGCACGAGCTCCTTCCCCGTGCCGGTCGAGTTCCCGAAGACATTCACCGGCTCTTCGGTGAGCGCCGCGCTGGTCAGCGCCGCCGCGGCGCGGGTCCAGACCCATCAGGCGAGCCTTGGCTCTGAGACGTTCAATCAGACGTCGCTCGCCCGGCTGATTTACCTCACTGGGGATGCCGTGTGCGATCGGGGCACTCCGCTTTCGAGTGCGTTCGGCGCACCGGTTCGGCGCCTGAATGTTGCGCGGCTCACCCACGCGCTTCGGACCGAGGAGTGTCGTTCGCTCGTCGACTGCGCCCGTGCCGATTTGGGGGAGGATCCGATCCCTCCGAATCTGGTCACGCAGTGCGAGCTGGCTCTCGTGCAGTGCGGGCTCGGCCGCTACAACGACGATGAAACCTTCAACCCGGGATGCGGGAACCACGAGGACATCGACTGGCCCTCGGGCTACGGCCCGGCGGTGTGTGCATCGAGCCTTGAATCGACGCCGTTCGGCGACGCGAACAGCTGCGGCTCGGGCGGTTGTCCCTACGAGGCACAACCGTTTCCCACCGCGATCGGATCGCTCGGGCCACAGCCCGGGGACGGGGGGTGCCCTGAGTGTGCCCTCGAAGTGGTGAGCGCGGCACTCGTTCGGCTTCGGCTCGAGATCAACCACGAGTTCCCGTCCAACACCATCTTCTCGAACCCCTACCTCTATGTGAGAGCCTCTCTCCTTGGGCAAAGCAGTTACGGGAAGTTCTTTGCCCCGCTGCCCAACATCGAGGGGAGCATTCACCCCGGCGCCTATCTCGAAGTGACGGTGCCGATCAACGGCGTCCCCGGCACCATCGACTGGGGCACCGCCCAGGCGCAGCTCATCATGGAGTACGAAATCGACGGGAGCATGCCCGCGATGGACTACTCCCCGCTCCGCATCGAGTAGCCCGCCCCGACACCTTGTTCCCTCACCGACCGATCACGCCACCCCACCGAACCCAACCATGCCAGTTCCAACCGGGGAGGGGCCGCTCCAGGATGAGCTTCGGATTCGCCGCGCACTCCGCGGCGATCCGGAGACCATTCAGCACCTCATTCGGCGGCTCGCCCCTGTCATCCAGGCGCGCACCCGGCGCGCGATCGCTCGACGCAAAGCCAACGTCGATGAGGCCGACCTCATCCAAGAAGTATGGGTCGCGCTCCTCGGCAACGGAGGCGCCACCCTCCGGAAGTTCGACCCCGCCCGAGGCGCCACCCTCGAAGGCTATGTCGGCATGATCACCAGCCGCGAAGTAGGAAATCGCCTTCGCGAACGCGCCGCAAAGAAGCGCGGAGGCGACATCACCCGCATCCATGGGGAGGTGGCGGACATGGCCGATGAAGAAAAGAACCCCGAGAGCATCGTCGCGACCCAAGACCTCGCAGAACGCCTCGGCAAGCATCTCTTTCGCGTCCTCCCCCCACGCGGCCAGCTGATTTTTCGCTACGCGTTCACCGACAAGCTCCCCGCCACCGAGATCGCAAAGATCCTCCGCGTCGACGTCCAGGTCATCTACAACTGGCAGCACCGAATCCGAAAAGCCGCCCGAGAATTCCTAGACGCCCAAGAACGAGACACCCCAACCCCAACCCCGACCTAACTAAAGGGGACGAGGTAATTATTTTCCTCACCAGCGTCTGCAACCCCTTGAAATCACGTAGGCGGCAAAACCACGCGACCCAATTTCAGCCACTTAGGGAGCGGGGTGAGGAAAAGAGTCACCTCGTCCCCGTTTGCCGCGCGACCCAATTTCAGCCACTTACGGAGCGTGGTGAGGAAAATAATTACCTCGTCCCCGTTTGTTTGATCGCGAAGGAACGCTAGCTCCCGGGCACTCGCTGGTTTTTCGCCGCGAGTGCGGCGGTCTTCTCAATCCGCTTTCTGCGTGTGGCCGGTGTCTTCGCGAGCTTGATCCAACGAAGGACGAAGCGCCGGCTCGCCGGCGGAAACGCATCGAAGTACGCCGCTGCGCCCGCCCGACTGTCGAGGGCCTCCACAAGGTCCTCGGGCTTGATGAGGGCGTCCACATCGTCCATGAAGTTCCAGAGCCCGCGCTTCTTGGATTCGCGAATCGACCGGAGGCCAGCTTCGTGTACACGGCCCGCCTTCTTTAGCTTGGCCACCCGGTCCTTGTAGCTCTTTGCCCAGTGCTGAGCCTTTCGTGGCGCAATGAGCTGCATCGTCCGATCGTCGTCGAGCTTCCTTCGAACCCCGTCGATCCATCCAAAGCACAAAAGCTCGTCAAGCACCTCCCCGGTCGAGACGTACTTTGTTTTGTGGTGCTTCTTGAAAGTCACGAGCCACACGCTCTCCTTCTGGGCGTGATGCGCCTCAAGCCACGCCCGAAGCTCGGCCGGCGAGCGAACGACGACCTTCCGAAAGTTCTCCGTCTTCGTCATGCATGTCGGATCATAGGTCCACCGCTCGCCTTCGGTGACGAGCCGGCCGTGCGGAGCTGTTTGGCAAAGAACAGGCGGTACATGACGGGAACGAAACCGAGCGTGAGCACCGTGCCGACAAGGAGTCCGAACGCCATCACGCTCGCCATCCCGTAGAACAGCGCATCGCGAAACACGATCAATGGCAAGAGCCCGAGGATCGTCGTGACGGTCGTCATCACGATCGGCCGGAGCCGGCGCACCGATGCCCGCACCAGCGCCTCGGGTCCATCGGCTTCCTTCCGCTCGAGCTCGATTCGGTCGATGAGCACGATGGCGTTGTTGATGATGATCCCGGCGAGCGCGTAGATGCCAAGGATGACCATGAAGCCTAAGTCGGCACCCATCACGTGAAGCCCTACTGCGACTCCCACCATGATGAGGGGAATCGTCATCAATATGATCGCCGGCCGACGATACGACCGAAACTGAGCGATCAAGAGGAGCACCATCAGCCCAAAGCACAGCGGCACATTCGCCGAGAGCGCCGCCTGGCCCTCTGTCGAATCCGAAATCACGCCGTCGTATTCGATCGAATGGCCCGGAGGCAGCGACTCGCGAAGTTCCGCGAGCTTCGGCTCAAGGACTCGAACCATGTCCTCCGCAGTCATCTCGGTATTGCGC
Source organism: Myxococcota bacterium (assembly GCA_039187775.1). Taxonomy (GTDB): domain Bacteria; phylum Myxococcota_A; class Polyangia; order Polyangiales; family JBCCZL01; genus JBCCZL01. The sequence goes on along the minus strand of JBCCZL010000361.1, from coordinate 3,065 downwards.
GCCTCGACGGTCACGGTGGGCACCAAGTCCTCCCGCTCGATTCGCGAGTAACCTGACCGGAGGCGAAAGTCGGCGACCGAAAGAAGCGATACCGGCCCCGCGCCCGCGGCATACACCTGCGTCGACTTCAGTCGATCGAGGTCATGCCGAAGCCCTTCGGGGCCCCTCGCCACGATCGGATAGATATCGTTCCCATCGCGGACCTCGGAGAGCGGACGCCCATCGAGAAACGTGCTGATCGACCGGTCTACGTCCGCGCTGCTCACGCCAGCCCTTCGAGCCCGGTGCTGATCCACCACCACCGCCAGCTTCGAAAGCCGGTTCTCCCAGCTGCCTCGAATCTCGATCGCGCCCGGAACCGACCCCACGATCTCCTCGATGCGCCGACTCGTCTGGTACACGAAGTCTCGATCCGGACCTTTGAGTTGCACCTTGAGCACGTTCGAGTCGTCGGGCCCAAAGTACATCTGAGCCACCCGGGCATCGACTTCCGGATGATGTCGCAGGAGATAGCGCCGAAGCTTCTCGACCAGCGGACCGACGCTTTCCACTCGGTCGACGTTGATCATCACGACCCCCTGGTTCGGCGTCGGATCGATCGGGGTCAGCGACAGTACAAACCGCGGTCCGCCGAAGCCCATGTACCCCGCGTGGCTGACGATCGCAGGAAACTCCTCCCGATCGTTGAGCGAGTGAAGTACTCCCTGAAGCCGCCGGTCGGTCTCGCGGGTGGAAATGCCCGCCGGAAGATCGAGGTACACCATGATCTGCGGCCGGTCCGAATCCGGAAAGAACTTCTGCGGCACGAGCGCGAGCGCCCCCATCGCCACCACCAAGAGGGCCCCCATGCTCCCGGCGAAAAGCCACGGTCGCCGAAGGGTCCGGCGAAGAACCTGCTCGTAAATCGCTTCGAGCACCGTAAACACCTCGCGACGGCGACGCTTCGCAGATGCGAGCCGCCCATCCTCGGTCGGGGTGGCCCCCGGACGAACTTTGATGAAGCGATGACAAAGCACGGGTGTGAGGGTCATCGCAACAACCCAGCTCACCGACAGCGAGATGAGAATCACCAGACTGATCGTTCGCGTGTACTCCCCAGACGAATGCTCGGCGAGCATCAGCGGCAGAAACACGAGGACTGTGGTCAGCGTCGATGAGAGAAGCGGAAACGAAAGCTCCTTCCCCACCGCACGAAGCGCCGCGTCTCGGCTCTCCCCGAGCTCCAGCCGCCGCTTGTAGTCCTCGGCGATGACAATGCCGTTATCGACCAGAAGCCCTAACGCGATGATCAAAGTCGCGAGACTCATCCGCTGAAGTCGAATCTCGAAGAACCCCATGACCGCCAACGTGATCACGATCACCACCGGCACGATCGACCCGACGATCAACCCGGTGCGCCAGCCGAGAAACAAGATCACCACCGCAAGGACAATTCCGAGGGTCTGAAGCACACTGCCGGACACGCCGTAAACTGCACGCTCCACGGCCTCGGCCTGGTAGGTCACCGTGTCGAGCCGATAGCCGAGCGGCAAGCCCGCCTCGAGTTCATCGAGCGTGGCCATGACCTTCGGACCAAAGTCGAGCACGCTGTACTCCGGCAGCATCGAGACCGTAAGAACGAGCGCCGGTTCACCGTTGAAGTAGGCGCGCGGCGAGGGTGGGTCCACGAACCCCTCGTTGACCTCGGCGATGTCGCGGAGCGGAAGCACGTCTCCGGTCGACGGGATGCGCACGAGAAGCTCCCGGAGCTCGGCGACGGTTCGGATTTCGCCGGTGGGCTCGATCGAAAGCACCCGATCTCCGAGGTCGATGCCCCCCGCGGCGGCGACGATGTTCTGCTGTTGAAGCGTCGCCGCAATGTCTTCGACAGACAGCCCAAGCGCGAGCATGCGAGCGTCCGATACCTCGATCGTGATCCGCTCCTCCTGGGCGCCCAAAATGTCGACTCGCTTTGTCCCTTCCACCGCATACAGCGAATCTCGAAGGTGCTCCGCGACGTCGAACATCGCGGCACCGCCAAAGTCCTGCGAGCGAAGGGCCACGGTGACGACCGAAACGTCTCCGAACTCGTCGTTGACCTCCGGCGGTAGCGTGCCCTCAGGAAGGTTCCGCGCGGCGGCCTCCACTCGATTGCGAAGCTTGCTCCAGATCGGCGTCAGGTCGAAGTATCGATCGTCGACCTCGACATGGATGGTCGACACCCCCGTCGACGAGATGCTTCGGAGCTTCTTGATCTCGGGGAGGGTCCGAAGCTGTTCCTCGAGCGGTCGAGAAATCAGCTGGTCGACCTCCTCGGCGGCCATTCCCGGAAATCGGGTGGTGACCACGGCCTCGCGGATCAGGAGCTTCGGATCTTCGCGGGAAGGGAGAGAGAAGTAGGCGCTCACGCCGAGGAGCGCGAGGACGACCACGAGGAAGAACAGGATGTGTTGCTGGCGAAACGCCCAGGCGGAGAGGTTCATCGCGCCCACCTATTCCAAAAAGGGCGAGACACCCTCGCCAAGCAGTCGAATCCCTTGACCGTCTCGAAGAAACGAAACGCCACTCACCGCGACTCGCTCGTCGCCATCGAGACCTTCGGAGACCACGATCCGATCGCCTTCGATGGCCCCCACTCGAACCGGCACTCGAAACACCCGGTCGTCGTCCACGACGAACACAAAGCCAGCATCGTCGGCGTCCCCGGCAAGAAATGCCGGAACGGGAATCGACACAGTTGCGTTGCGCGTGCCACCTCGGAGTCGGACCTCCGCAGTGCTTCCGCTTCGGAGGCCAAGATTGGACGGAAGTCCAAGGGCCACTTCAAAGAGCGCAGAGCCCGGCGCGGCGCGTCCGATGCGCTTGATTTCGCCGGACAACGGCTCGTCGATACCGCTGATCGCCACCGCGTGTTCGGCGCCAACTTCGAGTCGTGCCGACAACGACTCCGGAATTGCGACAACGATTTCCGGCGCGCCGCCTTCGATCGACACCACCACCTCCCCGGGTCGAACCCGCTGGCCCGGCTCGGCATGGCGGGCGACCACGGTCCCAGCGTAGGCGGCGACCAACCGCGTATCCCGGAG
>JBCCZL010000360.1:0-10162 GCA_039187775.1 Myxococcota bacterium | reverse complement strand
CGACGTGGCGATCGTCGCGCGAGCGACGTCGTGGCCATCACCCGCCCCACAGTGGCCCCGCAACCTCCGTGATGTCCATCGATCAGGCTGCGCGCTTCGCCATCGATCAGCCTGCGCGGCAACATCCCGCGCGAGTGAGAGTTCGTAAACGCTCCAACTCGAAAGTTGCTATGGTTCATGCGAAGCGCGGCCTTTGGGGGTGACCCGCTTCCTCCGATCGCAACTCGACCTCCACGAGGTCGATAAGGGCGACATGAATACGAAACGTAGCTATCCCCGACTGCTCCGATGTGTCGGACTGACCACTCTGATGACGCTTTCCGGGTGCAGCCTTCTGGTTCCGGACATTACCTTCGCGGAGGAAGACGCGGGAGCGGACTCAACGCCGGATGTGTCTGAGACTTCGCGAGAGTTCCGGATCGTCTCGCGGAGTCCCGGCCCAGACCAGAGGGTCTCCGCATCAACGGTCGTAGAAGTCGAGTTTAGTCTGCCGGTCGACGGCTCGTCGCTTGATCCGCAAGCGATTCGCCTATCCGAGATTGCAGACCCGCCCGTTTTGGTAGCAACATCCACGTCCATCAGCGCAGACGGCACGACCGTGTCCATTGCGCCTGACCGGTTGTCTCTCTCGTCCTCTTATCGGGTTGATCTCAGTAGCGAGATTCGTGCGTCTAACGGCCAAAGGTTAACCGATGACGAGTCGTGGGTATTCGAAACCGCAGACGGTGAATGGCACGACCCGATCATCCTAGACACCAATAACGGTGCCTCGGCTCGTTCTCCAGCGATTGCAGTGGGCGCACAAGGCCACGCGGCTGCACTTTGGGAACAAGAGGGCGACGTTTGGGCCCGCTACTTCAATCCGGACGGTGGCTGGGACAACGTGACTCGAGTGAGTGTGGCTCCAGGAGGGCTGGCAAACAAAATCATTACCCTCGGCGTCGCATCAACCGGGCGAGTGGTTGCTGCATGGTCTGAAGAAGGCTCCGACAACATATCGGATGTATGGTCTACGCGGCGAACCGCCGAAGGTTCATGGTCACCGGCCGAGCAGATCGAGGGCCAACAAGGCGACGCTCGACGCCCTGACCTTGGCATCGATGACGACGGAAATGCGGTGGTGGTATGGCGGCAGGTCGAGCCAGGCCGAGGGGTTCGGGTCTACGCTTCACGTTTCGGTACCGGTGTCGGTTGGGTGCCCGAGTTTCCACTCGAGCCGCGGATGGGGACGTCGGATCGCCCCAAGATCGCGGTCAACGCCAACGGAGACGCAGTGGCAACATGGGGTTTCTTTCAGGCTGGTCGGTTTGACCCAGTGGCGGCGACGTTCTCCCTTGACGGTTGGATCGAAACCACCATCGGGGCGGGAACCACGTCGATTAGCGAACGGGCAGTGGCGCTGACCTCTGGTTTCGAGGGCACGGTCCTCTATCTGACGGAGGACGAAGGGATGGAGACTCTTCTTTCGAGCCGATTCACTCTGACGACCGGTTGGTCGAGCGGAGAGCCACTTGAGCTTCGGGACACTCCCGTCGATTGTCCGCAGGCCTCGGTTACAGATTCGGGAGCTGGGATGGCGGTGTGGGAGCAGTCACCGCCGAACGAGGGAGACATTTGGGCTGCAGAATACGACCCGGCAAGAGGCTGGCAGAGCCCGATCAAGATCGATACAGAGCAGCTCGAAGCACGGTGCCCGCAACTCGAAGGAGACGGCAAGGGGAACTACGTCGCAGTGTGGTGGCAGGCGGGAGGCGTCTGGGCCAACCGTTTCCGAAGTGGTCGCGGATGGACTGGGGCAGAGCAAATCGCCACCCGTGCCGATTCCGACAATGTCGACGTCGGAGTCGACTCATCGGGCCGGGCGAAAGCTATCTGGATCTCTCAGAATCTCTCGACCGGTAGAGACGACGCGATGGTGGCAACGTTCGAGTAGCTCAGTCGATCGAAAGCTCGAGCGTATAGGGCGCACAACTAGATGACGCTCGAACCGATTCCACTCTGATGTACAGCGTACCGTCATCTCCTAAGCCAAACCTCTCACAGTCGGTGGCGAGCTCTACGGTTTCTGGCGATGAGCCATCTGTCTGTCCGTTGCAGCCTCTGCCAAGCGTGTTGTCCTGGCGGCCGGCGAGACACATGGTGTCATCATCTCCCGAGCTGCAGACGTACCACGCGGTCAGTTCGTAGTCTCCGTCGGTGGGAATGTCCTTGAGGGTGATCGTTATTCCTGGGTTGTCCAGCAAGCTCCCGCCATCAGTGACATCGAACGTAAACCAGTCTTCATCATCCGTGCGATGGAGGTTGAACTCCTCGAACGTCAGGGTTTCATTTCGACCGTCGTTCAGCGAGCCGAGATCATTCGCGCTCGAGCGGGCGTCGTTGGGTTCGGCGGTGTCGGGGGCGCAGGCGCACTGATTGTCGACGCAGGTGGACCCCATCGGACAGCTTCCGCAGTCGAGTGCGCCGCCGCACATGTCGTCGGCGGCCCCGCAGGTGAAGCCTTGGGCCTCGCAGCTCATCGCGGGGCAGCCGCAGCCGTCGGGGCCGAGGACCGCCGGCTCGATGCACTCGAAGCTGCACTGGCCGTCATCGCCGCACGTGGCGCGGGCGTTCATTGGCGTCGGGCACGGATCACCGCAGCCGTTTTGGCATCCCATGTCCGGCCGGTTCGGAAGGTCGTCCACGCAGCCGCTCGGGCACATATGCTGGCCGGCCCCGCAACCGGTTGCCGGAGCATCGACCGCCGCGTCCATCACGGCGGCGTCCACTCCGCCTTCCCCGGTGGGAAGCGGGGCCGCGTCATCCCCTCCGCAGCCCCCCACCAACAACAGCACCAGGACTCCGCCGAGGGCAGCGATTCGGAATCCGCAGGACCCGCATACGCCTCGATGGGCAAGCGGCAGCATTCGCGTACCGGGAAGTTCCCGTCGAGCAAACCAAAGCATCGCGATCAGAATACCCGATCTTTGCGCCCTCGCGAGAACTCCGCCGTCCCGACGCCCGAAGCAGAGCTTCAGGAACCCACGCTACTCGGGGACGAACTCGCCGGACTCCATCCGCTCTTTTCGATGCGCTTCGATGGCTTCGTGGAACTCGGCGGCAAAGTCCGGGTCGAACTGAGAGTTCGCACAGCGCTGGATCTCGGCCACCGCCACCTCGTGCGGGAGCGCTTTCCGGTACGCCCGATCGCTGGTCATCGCGTCGTAGGTGTCGGCCACCGAAATGATGCGGGCAATCAGGGGAATGTCCTGGCCCTTGAGCCCAAGTGGATACCCCTGCCCGTCCCAACGTTCATGATGAAGGTGCACTCCGGGAATCAGTGGATGTAGAAACGTGATCGGCTCGAGGATGTCTTTTCCGAACCCGGGGTGGTTCTTGAAGATCTGATACTCCTCTTGGCTGAGCTTGCCCGGCTTGTTCAGGTTCATCACGCAGCCGATCTTGCCGACGTCGTGCATCAGCGCCGACTGACGGACGATCTCGATGTCCTCTTCGCTCAGCCCAAGCTTGATCGCAAGAATCTGAGCATAGGCGGCGACCCGCTCCGAATGCCCCGAGGTGTAGCGATCCATCTTGTCGATCGCACTCGCGAGGCCCTTGATGGTCTGGTGAAACGTCGCCTTCAGATCTTCGTAGAGCTTGGCGTTCTCGATCGCCGCGGCCGCCCGGTTGCTCACCAGGGTAAGCAGCTTCCTCTGGCCTTCGTCGAACTTCTTGCCACGGGTGTAGCTCACCGCGCAGAGGTAGCCGAGGATTCGGTTCCGCATCCGGAGCGCCACGACGACGAGCGAGTGTGGACTGAGCTGCGATGGTCCCGGCGCCCGGAAGTAACTCTTCGCCCTTTCCCCGTGAACCCGAAGCGGGCCTTCTTCAGCAAACCACTCACTGAGCCGCTCGACATCGATATCCCCGAGCGTCCGCCCCTCGAGGCGAAAGCTTCGATGGAGCTCATTGGCCCGAGTGAAGTAACTCCCATCCCCCCCGTCGAGGAAGATCACGACCTGATCGGAATCGACCTCGTCGAGCGCGGCATCCGTCACCGTCCGAAGGACCTCGTCCAGCGACAGGGACGCGGCGATGGCCTCGCTGACCTTGTAGAGCGAGAGGGCTTCTTTGAGTCGGAGGTTTTCCGCCTTTAGCTTCTGTTTTTCGAGCCCCCGACGAATCGTATGGACGACCTCTTCGACCTTAAACGGCTTAAGAATGTAGTCGTAGGCCCCCTGTTTCATCGCGTCGATGGCGGTCTCGACCGTGCCGAAGCCGGTCATGATCACCGTCACCACGTTTGGCGTGTGCTTGCTGATCGCACCAAGAAGCTCGAGCCCCCCCATGTTGGGCATCTTCAGGTCGCTGAGCACGAGGTCGTAGTGATTGCGCGAGAGCTCGACCAGCGCGGCGCTGCCGTCTTCCGCCGTCCGGACGCCAAACCCCTCCATCGACAGGAAATCGGCGAGGATCTCCCGAATGACCTTCTCGTCGTCCACGACGAGGATCCGGGGCTGCTCCTCCGGCGACGCGTGAATCGACGGGGCCGTGGCGCGGGGGACGTTCACGAGCATCGTAGTATTCCGTACAGACCGACCTTCAAGCAAGACGCTCTTTGCGCTGACCCAACCGGCCGTTCGCCTCCCTCCGTGTTTCAAGGTAGAGCTTGCTATGGCCGGTCGCGGACGTCTTGCCTTGCTGGTCTACGGACTCATGGGCGCGCTCGCCTTCGGATGGGGTGCGCTACGTGGACAGCCCAACCTATACCATCACCCCGAACCCTGGCTCACCCTCGACTTTCCCTATCCGACTCTCCTCTCGCTCGGGCTTGGCCTCGCGGTGGCGGTCGCCGTCATCTACGCCTCACGGGTTCTCGTTCGGCGGGCCCGCTGGGCTCGTGAGCTTCACGTGGAGTTCCGTTCGGTGCTCGGCCCCGTCACCTCCACCGACATCGCGATCCTCGCGGTAAGCAGCGGACTCAGTGAGGAGCTCCTGTTTCGCGGAGCGATGCAGCCGACCTTGGGGCTGGTGCTTTCGAGCGTGATCTTCGGTCTTGTTCACATCGGTCCAAACCGCCGCTTCCTTCCATGGACCGCGTGGGCCCTCCTCATGGGGTTTGTGTTCGGCGGAGTCTATGAACTCACCGGTGAGCTCCTTGGGCCGGTGATCGCCCACGTCCTGATCAATCATCAGAACCTTCACTTCATTCGGCGCCACGACCCGGAGCCCCGCGACAAGAAGGCAGCGGTTCCCCAAACTCCTCGCCTGATCTAAACATCCATCTAGCCCGCCGCGCGGCGATTTCCGCCTACTCCAACGTGACGAGGAGCGAATAGCCGACCCGGTTGCCGTTGCCGCCGTCGCGAACGTAGACGACATAGTGGCCGGGCTGAACGAGGCGGCTCACGGTTTCGATCGGATCCTCGCCTCGGTCGCTCGCAAGATGGTTCGCCCGCGTATCGCGAAGCTCGACATCGAGATCTTGCCGATCGGCAACCCGCCCGGAACCAAAGATGCGGAGACGAACCCCGAGAAGGCCCGGTCGATCGACGTGTACCCGATACGCATGCACCGCGTCGTAGCCGTTCTCCGGACGGTTGGGTCCACCGCTCGGCGCCGGCTGAGTCAGGCCGTCGATCTTCGAGCCCACGGCGACTCCGAGTTCGAGCGGGGCCGGCCATTGGGTGTCCGGCTGAATCAATGTGGTCGGGTGCCCGCCCTGAACAAGCAGCTGGCGAAGGCTCGCTTCGTCGACCGTCCGATCCTGAAGGAGCTTCTGGAGAAGCGTGGACAACGCCGGATAGGCCCCCTCTTCTTGTTTGAGCGCCATCATTGCGCGAAGCACCGCCGCCGGTCCAAGCGCCACCGGATCGCCGTCGTCGTCGGGAAGGTCTTCGGTTCCGTCGGCGAGGTCCCACAGCACTTCGCCGACCGATGCCTCGGACCCGAGTCCCTTCGGCCCGTTCGCTCCTCGCTCGAGATTGTGGGCCACTCGCAGCGAACCCTGCGGCGCCAACCCGATCGTGTCGAGGTACCAGGGATGCCCCAGCACCGCCGACGCAAAGAAGCTCGCCCTTCCCTCTTCCCACGCGAGGCCAGGATCGATGAGGTGACCTGCCGGGTGCATGCCGCCGGGCGAGGAATCGGTCGAGAGCCGGTCCATCACGAAGTGGCCAAACTCGTGCAAGATGATCGACTCGTCGTGCTCGTCGGTGTCGCTCGTCGCCTGGGCTCCGGGCTCTCCGCCGAGAAGTTCGAGACAAAACCGATTCGAGCCCGCCGGTCGCTCACCGCGATAGTAGCTCCAAGACGTGGTGATCCCGCGCCCCCAAAACACGTAGAGCGGAGGCAGCACTTCTCCGGTCCACGCCTCAACCGCCAGGATCCCGCGGTAGAGGGTGTCGAGAATATGAAAGGCACCGGCCGGACCGCTCGGATGATCTTCAAGCGCGAGCAGGTCCAACCCCTCCGTGCGGCCGAGAAGCTCCGCCTCCATCGCGTGGGGGGCCTGACCGAGCGCATCGGTGGTGACCAATAGCGAGCTCCCCGCGTAGTCGATCGACGCGGTCACCCGAAGGAACGCGGCGTCTTGGGGACCCAAGATCGAAAAGGCGCCGGTTTCGTCGGTGACCGTCCGATCGATGACCGCCCGCGTCGCGTCCAGCAGCTCCACCCGAACCCGGCGGGCCGGGCGGACCTCGAGTTCCTGGGACGCCCCCGCCGGGGTCGCGCTCCGTGCCTCGTAGCGGACCTGACCGGTGAACGCGACGCTGGGTGCGTTGGAGACGGGGCCGACGGTGGCTCCACCGCAGGCGGCGAGGAGCGCAAGTGCGGCCGATCCAAGCCGAGTCAGGAGCGGCCCCGCTCTCCCGATTCGGCGCGAAAGGGAAGCATCCGTTGGGGCAACTGCTCTTCGATCATGGACACCAGGGCTTCGAGATCGGGCGCCGAGTGGAGAAAGTCATACGCTTTGCCATCTACTTTCAGTTTGGGGCCCGCGCGGTAGTCCGCAAACCAGTCCTGGTATCGCTGATCCAAATCCTCGAGGTACCCCGCGGGCATGGATTGTTCGTAATCTCGCCCACGGTTACGAATCTGCGCTCGGCAGAGCTCAGCGCTCCTCGACAGAAACACCAGGAGGTCGGGCGGGTCGAGCCCACGAAGCAACTCGTTCGACAAGAGCTGGTACGTGTCCCAATCCCGGCCGTCGAGCGCTCCACGGGCATGAAGATTCGGCGCGAAGATCTGAGCATCCTCGTAGCAGGTCCGATCCTGGATCGCTCCGATACCCTCCGCCTGCACTTCCTTGGTTTGACGAACGCGAGTCCCCAAGAATCGAAGCTGGAGTGGAAGGGCATAGCGCTGCATGTCCCCATAGAAATCCGACAGGTAGGGATTGGCTTGGGTGTCTTCGTAAAGCGCAGAAAAACCCAGGCGCTCCGCCAAGCGGCGGGTCAGGGTCGACTTGCCCGAGCCGATGTTCCCGGCGACCGCGAGGAAGACTCCCATCGTCGGGTCCCTTACCATTGTCGCCCACCGACGGGAAAGGCCTACAGTGGCCTACTTTGTGAGCGACGGAGGATAGGCGTTGAGCTGGTTGACGCCGAGCGTCGCTCTTCATAGCCTTTCAACTGACGCTCGGCCACCAGCCGAGACGAGGTCATCCCCGCGTGGATTCCGACATTAAGACTCGAGTCACGCCTCTCGAGGATCTGAAGCTCAACGTGCCCGAGGGGCAGGATTGCCTCGTCGTGATCTACTCGTCCGACGCTCGCCAGTTCGGAAAGCGGCACGTGCTCGGTGATGAGCCGGTGTTCCTAGGCCGCGGCAGCGAAAACACCATGGTGCTCGAGAACGACAGCGTGAGTCGCCGGCACTGCCGCATCGAAAAACGAGGTCGTTCTTACTATCTGGTGGACCTCGACTCGACCAATGGGAGCTACGTCAACGACGAGCTCTGCTCTGAAATTCAGCTCCGTCGAGGGGACCAGCTCAAGGTCGGGGACACCATCCTGAAGTTCCTCAGCGGCTCGGATGTCGAAGCCCAGTACCACGAGACGATTTATCGAATGACGATCGTCGACGGGCTTACCGGGGTCAACAACAAGCGTTTCCTGATGGAATCGCTGGAGCGGGAGATTCCTCGGGCGCGGCGACACGAACGGCCCCTGTCGCTTCTCATCTTCGATATCGACCACTTTAAGCAGGTGAACGACAACTACGGCCACCTCGCAGGGGACTACGTCCTGAAAGAAATGGCCACCCTGGTCAAGGATCGGATTCGACCCGACGATATCCTCGGTCGCTACGGCGGAGAGGAGTTCGCAGTGATCCTCCCCGAAACCAATGTGACGGGAGCGGTCGCCATTGCCGAAGAGCTCCGTCGCCTCGTCGAGGGCCACGACTTCACCTTCGAAGGTGAGCGAATGTCGATCACGATTTCGATCGGTGCCTCACAGCTCCAAGACGGCTGGGATGTGCTCAAGTTCGTCAAGGCGTCGGACGAGAAACTCTACGTCGCCAAGCGAAGCGGCCGGAACCGCGTCGCCTACTAGGAGTCGTCGAGCGGAAGCTCCACTCGACGGCCGGCGCAAAAGCGGCGCCAGTGCCGAAGCGACTCGGGGCCGGCGTCTGCATTGATGGCGCACGCCCGGTATGCCGCGTTCGAGCGCTCGAGATACGGCGCCGCCTCGCCTTCTAAGACTTCGCGAAAAATGAGACCGATCTCAGGGTCTTCGATGAGCGCTTGAGGCGTGGGAATCGATAGAAGTTCCCGGCCGACATCCTCGTACAGAAGACCCACAATCCCCCCAGCCACGATCCGTTCTTCGGAGTCCTCATCGGCGGCTCGATCCAGCTCTTCTCGGGCCGACTCGACGGTGTGGCTCTTTCGACGAAGCCACCGGCGAAGATCTCCCTCGGCCCACGCGGTATAGCTTTGCGTGTCGGTATCGGGAGGGGGTGGGAGCGGGATTTCGAAAGCCTCCTCCGCCAGGAGCCAGCCCTCCCGCATCGCCGGACTCATCTCGTCGAGGGGCCGATCGAGACTTGGGAGAATCGTCATGTCAGGCGCCGCGTCGATGTCTCCGCGAACCATCGCAGGAGCCGGCTGACTCGCGCCGCACCCCAGCGCGAGAATCCCAGGAACGGTCCACAAAGCGAGCTTCCTCATCGAGATACGACCCTGCACTCGAAACGCACTTCGTCGATTCGGTGCGCACCCTGACCTTTCGCGGTTCGAACTCGTACTAAAAGTCGCGGCGGATCCGGAGAAGCTCTTGAAAGTCGAACCGTTGGCCAAGCGACGCGAGCTGCGGGTCCAGGAGAAGGTCTTCGTCACGAAGCGCACCTTCGTAGTATGACTTCTGAACCGCCTGCCACCAGGCCGTTGGGTCCGGATGCGGGGCCACCGCGGGCTCTCCGTTTCGACGGGGCGGCGGAAGGGTTCCCCGCTGGACCACGGCCCGGCGAACCGCGTGGGCCTGTGACTTCTCCGCACCCTCCGCCTGCTCTTCCAGCTGATCGAGGAGTCGGATCCACACCGACGGGTCCGACACATGGACCGCCACCTTGCCGATGACGTCCGCCACCTGAGCCGGCGTCGTTTCGCGCTCCCGCCAGCGGGACGACGGCGCCCGAGAACAAAGCCGAGACGCGGCTTCGAGCGCTTCGCCAGGACGGCCGAGCAGGACAGCAAGCTTGAGCGCCTCCCAGTCGCAGTAGAGAAGCGAGGGAACGCATCGCGCCGCCCGCAGATAGCTTTCGAGTGCCTTCTCCGGTTGCCCCGCACGTCGGTACGCATGCGCCACCGTCGCGTGCGCAGTTGACACATCGGGCTCCATGGCCGCGTGCCGCTCGCCCTGCCGAAGGTACTTATCGAGGCTGAACTCGGCACCGAAGTCATCGGCATCCCACTCCGCCACACAGAGCCGGCACCAACCGTCAAAGGTTCGAAACACGAGACGGGTTTCTCCCGTGTCTTCGTAGTAGTCCACGATCGACCACGTGTCGGACACCGGTCCTGCGCTCCGGTCGAAGCACAGGATGCTCCCCTCGACCGTCCGATGACACGGCATCAGCAATTCGGGATCGAGAAAGTCCGCCCCGGTTTGCTCCGCGAACTGACGCACCGCCGCTTCAATGGTCCACGCTCCTCTCCGCAGGAATCGGCCCGGGG
>JBCCZL010000359.1:0-10200 GCA_039187775.1 Myxococcota bacterium | reverse complement strand
GGACGACCTCCTCGACGACGAAGCACGGTTCATCGACGAGTCGCAGGTCACCGCGGTGGTGGGGGCTTCGGTCGAGGTCGGCCGGCCGGTGCTCCGCGGCCGAGCCGAGTTTCGTCAGCTCACCGAAAGCGCAGGCCTCGTCAGTCGGCGCGGCGGAGTGCGGCTGACGTCGCAACCCGTCGAACCCCTCCTCCTGTCTGCGCAAAGCGCATTCGATCTCACCGACGGCACCTGGATCGACGGTGTGGTGGAAGTCGCGGTTCGACCGGTCGAGAGCCTCCGCCTTTCCGCCCGGGCCGAGCGCCACGTGCCGCGCTTCGACTTCGGTTCGATCTGGGCCTACTTCGACGTGGCGCCGGTCACCGAAGGACGGCTCGGGGCATCGTTTGCCCCGACCACCACGAGCGAAGTGGGGGCGGCGCTTCGCGCCCGCCATGCGGATCTGGACGACGCCAACCTTTCGGGGACCGACTCGGAGAATGTCGCCGACTTCGCCGATGAGTTCGACTACGGAGTCGAAGGCTTTGCCCGGTTTCGGGCGCTTGGGTTTCGGGTCAATCTGAGTGCCTCGGCGTGGGGCGGAGACCTTGGCCCGACCGCCTCGGTACTGCTCGATCTGCGGCGGCCAATCCTTCGCTGGCTGAGTGCGGAGCTTCGCGCGACGGTGTGGCACTTCGCCGACCCTCTCCGAGAAAACCTCTACGGCGTGAGCATCTCCGAGGCGGTGGGCCTTCGGGTCCGACTCTCCCGCTCGGCGGATATCCGAGGCGACCTTCAACATGCCTTCAGTCGCTCCGTGGGCCATCGCGTGCGCGGCCTCCTTTCGCTCTCGATCGAGGTATGGCGATGAGCCGGAGCGCAGTGATGGGGTCGGTCCTATTCGTGAGCCTCGCCGCGACGCTGGGGCTTGGCTACGCGACCGGGGTACGCGGAACGGGGGCCCGGTCGACCGCGGATCCCGTTTCCCCGGTCGTCTTCCCCGCGCGGCCGCCGCGGATTCGCGCAGCCCACGAGCATCCCGCGCACCAGCGCCTTCGCTGCGAGCGATGCCATGAGGGCGCGACCGATAGCCAGCGCGCGGGCGAGCTGTCGCGGACCCGCGAAGCGGCGTGCGTCGCGTGTCACCGGGAGGAGACGAATCGGGACGCGCCGGGGTTCGAGCGCTGCCAGCGATGCCATCTCAATCAGGTCGAAGGTCCGACCGGCCGAACCACATTTCGGGCGGACGTCGAGCTGGCGCCACGCCTTCGATTCTCGCACCAGCGCCACGCTCGCCTCGGGGTGGGTTGCCTTTCCTGCCACGACGGAGTCAACGATGGCACCACCGGGCGCCACCTGCCGTCGATGGAAAGCTGCCTCGAGTGTCACGGGGGAAGCGGCCCGACCGCCGACGACCAGTGCGCGACCTGTCATGTTCAGCTCGGCGACGGGAGGATGCGTTCGAGATTTCCCGAGGGATGGCTCAATCCGCCCCGCTGGCTTCTGGGGATGCACCACGACGTCGATTTCCTCGTGCGCCACCGATGGGTGGCGGCGGATCAGGGGGAACGCTGCGCGAGCTGCCACAGCGAAGACGAGTGCGCGGACTGCCACGACGGCCGCGTGCGGATCGAGCGCGTGCACCCAGGAGACTTTCTTCTCACCCACACCCAAGTCGCGCGCCGCAATGACCAGCAGTGTCGCAGCTGCCACAGCACCCAAGCATTCTGCACCGAATGCCACGCGCGGCTCGGACTTTCCACGATGAGCGCGCCGGTGGTGCGGGCAACCAGCCGTTTCCATCCGCCGCCGGAGGTGTGGCTCCGGGGGCCGGTGCTGCACGGTCTCGAAGCCCGCCGCGCGATGGACAACTGCGTTTCTTGCCACAGCGAGCAAGACTGCGTTTCCTGCCACGGAGCGCTCGGGGTCGGTGGTGGCATCTCGCCCCATCCCCCAGGCTTTCGCGAAGACTGTCGCCGACTCCGAGAACAAAACGATCGGGCGTGTCGGCTTTGTCACCAAGACGTGGAGAGGCTCTGCCCGTAGCGGGGGTCGAGGCGGGCTAGTCCTCGACCGAGTGGTCGGTGTCGCGGAAGTCTTGCTTTCGGATTCGGGTCGGCGAACCGGGGAGCTCATTGGGAAGCGCGGTTCCCGGGCTCGTATCTCCGAAAGGGGTGTCGCCCCCTTCGGGGCGATACAGCACCTGTTCCGACATGCGAAGAAACGGGTCGGTCCGCGGGGAGGAGTCGCTCTCCACCGGCAGGGCGTCGAGCAGGTCGGTCGCTTCGCGGCCTTCGCTTCGATCGATGCTCCCGTCTTCTCCCAGATCGATGAGTGAGGTCTCCGCACGTTCGAACGCTTCCTCCCAGGGGTCGTAGCGCTGCGAGTCGGCGAAGAGCAGCTCGTAGACTTCGGCCATCCGCCGCCGGTGGGCGCCCCGCCCGTAAGACATTCGGACGCGCCGATACGCATTTTCGACGAGTCGGTCTCGGAGCTCCGAGTCGTCCTGCAGGGTGAGGATCGCATCGGCGAGCGCCTCGTCGTCTCCCGGCGGATACAGGAGGGCTTCTTCTTCGTCGCGAACGACCTCCGCAATGCTCGGAACCCCCGCGGCAACGATCGGCCGTTGGCACGCGGCGTACTCGAGAAGCGGCTGGGGAAGGTCACCAAGCTCCAGAAACCTGGGGCACGCACTCGCCGGCACGACGCAGATATCGGAAGCACCGATGAGCTTCGATAGCGCCTGCAACCGAGGCTCGTCCCGGATCTGCACGGTGTCGGTCAGCCCGAGACCGTCGGCCACCCGCCGGATCCGGTTCCGACGCTCCGAGTCTCGGTCCCCGGCGAGAAGAACCTCGACTTCGTGGTTTCGTCGGAGCCGTCGCGCTGCCGAGAGAAGGGTTGTGAGGTCGCGCTCCGCCTCGAACTGACCGAGGTAGAGGAGTCGAGTCGCTCCATCGCCGACGGTGGGCCACCAATCGAACTGATCGAGGTCGGTGGCCGGGGTGACCACCGCGACCTTGCCGGCATGGCCGATCTCCGCGAGGCCTCGACCCGCCGCCTCGGTGGGCACAAGAATGAGGTCGGCCTGCTCCGCGCAAAAGAGGTGAGCCTTGGCCCAAGCCTGTTCAGCGGCGAGACCGTCGGCCTCGTCGGCGAACGTCGCCACTTCGTAGATCAATCGAAACCCGAGCGATGCCCGACGTTGGGCGACGAGTGCGCCTTCGATCGGCCCCCGAACGTGAACTGCGTCGTAGGCCTGCGCTTCGAGCTGGCGCACCACCGCCCGGCCGAACGCGCTGAGCCGCTCTTCGGAAGTACCGAAGCCGACCGGAACTCGGAACATCCGGCTGCTCCGACCGAGCGCTTCCACATGGGGCCGTCGCTCCGCCTTGACGGTGACGATGTCGATCTCCGCACGCAGCGCTCGGGCAGTGCTCAGCACCGCGGACGCGTGGGGGCTCGACCCGGGAACCGAGGCAAAAGCCGTCAGAAGAAGCCGAATCGGAGCCGTCATCCCCATGAGGATAGTGGCTTGCGGTGGATCGTGGCGAAGTGGGGCAGCGGCTGGTGGCGTGGGCTATCTTTCGATCGCATTTCCCCGTGCATTTCCCTGTGCATTTCTCCGGCGAAACGGAGTGACGGCGGAGCCGCAAAACCACCCTCGCCAAAAACGGCTCTTGCGCCGCTGACAACGACAGGTCTACAACCCGTGCCATTGCCGTGCCGCCCACGAACCAAAATCGTAGAAGAAGCATCGCCCCGCTTCCCGGGCTTGAGGAGATTCCTCGTCCGAAATTGGGTCGGAGCGATGCCACGGCGGGTGGTCCAAAAGGAGGACGTGCGTGAGGGAGCTTGCCAAGTTTCTAGTCGAGCACGCGATTATCGACTTCGAGGGGAACATCACCATCGAGCAGGTTCGTCAGTTCCTGCGCGAGGACGACAGTCGCGAAGCACGGGTGTTGCTCTCCAAGTTGATCGAGGACAAGGGGGTCGACGATCTCCTCATCGTGGTGGCCGACTGTCTCAAGGAGTACATCAAGACCGGCATCAACGACGAAATCGTCCGCGAGCAGCTCGCCACCTATTCCGAATCCTAGCGGTTTGCTGGAAGACTCAGCACGCGCTCCCATCGTTCGCATCCGCGACCTGCCTGTGGCCTGACTCTCCTAACCTAGATCGGCTGTCCCTCGACGGGTCGCGGGCGCGACCGGCACCGTCGCGAAGCGGGATCTACGCACCGGATTGTTGCAACACCCGACTCGTTCTTCCGGCGCTCTACCGCGCCCTCTTCGTTGCCTTGGTCTTCCTCTTGGCGTGCCTTCCTGCCTGCGGGTTTGAGTTTCCCGAAGATGGGGACCCCGGTCCTCGCGTGGTTGGTTCGATGCCCGAGTCCGGCGGGATCGAGGTCGCGCGCTTGGACTCCCTGCGGGTCTTCTTCGATCGGATGCTGGCGCCTCGCTCGGTAGTTCGGGGTAACGTTCAGCTCGTCTCCGGAAACGTAGCGGTGCTCCGTTCGGTACGTTGGGATCCCGTGTCCCAAGCGGTGGTCGCTTCGCCGTTTGGGGAAGTCCCGCTGGAGCCGAACATTCAGTATCGGCTGCGCCTTTCCGGGCTTCGCGATCTTGAAGATCGATTTCTCGAGGAACCGATCGAGATTCCGTTCCGAACGGGCATGAATCTCGGTCTCCGGGAAGTCCCTCGCGAGGTGGGGTTCGCCGAGGTAGAGGCTTTGCTGCAGCGACGGTGCGCGAACCAGGGGTGCCACGGGGGCGATGAACCGGCGGTGGGGCTCGACCTCTCGAGCGCGGAGGGAATCCGGCGCACCACCAACCGACGAGCGCGCCAGTCTCCGGCGACCACCTCGATCCACCCCCGGGGCACCCGGGTGCTTGTGGGCTTGCCGATCATCGATCGCGTGGCCGGAACCGGGCGGCCCGAGACGAGCTACCTCCTCTATAAGATCCTCGGGGAAGAGCACATCCTCGGCGAGCCCATGCCCCCCGACGAACCGCTTTCGGAAGGAGAGATTCGGAATCTATCCGACTGGATCCGGGGCGGCGCGCCGACTGACGGGTAGCTTCTCTTCCGACCGCAGTCTGCTAATCTCCGCCCCGATGGAGCGACCTCGCACCTCCCTTACGTCCACGGTTCCCATGGGCATTTCCGCAGCCCTAGCCATTCTTTCCCTCGGGGCATCCTGCGGGGACGACGGTCCGTCGGGAACCATCACGAACGACAACAATACCGGCGGCGAGGACATCAGTGAGCTTCCTGGGCTGGACCTTAGCGACCTGACGCGGAGCGAACAGCGGACCTGGCGGCAGGTCGTCAACGACCAGTTGTCGCCCTGCGGAGACCCGGTGAGCGTGGCGCAGTGCGTGGCCGAAAATCGCGACTGCGATCGCTGCGCCCAGGCTGTCCGATATGTCGCCCGGCTCGTGATCGAAGGCCATGACCGGAACCAGATCGACGAGCTTTACGGGTTTCGCTACGACAACGAGGAGGTGGTGGAGATCCCGATCGGCGATGCGCCGGTGCGGGGGGCGGCGATGGCGCCGATCACCATCGTGGAGTTCAGTGATTTCGAGTGCCCATACTGCGGGCGAGCGCACCCGGTCCTCACCCGGGCTCTCCGCGAGTTCCAGGGGCAGGTTCGGCTGGTGTTCATGCAGTATCCCCTCGACGGCCATGACCACGCAGGCCCGGCCGCTCGGGCGAGCATCGCCGCGGGGAACCAGGGCAAGTTCTGGCAAATGCACGATTTGCTTTTCGAAAACCAGCGAGCTCTCGAGCCGGAGGACCTCGTGGGCTACGCCGAAGACCTGGGCCTCGATCTGACGCAGTTCCGCAACGACATGCTCGCGGAGGAGACCCAGGCCCGGGTGGTGGCCAATAAAGAGCTCGGACGGGAGCTCGGTGTGAGTGGAACTCCCACCATTTTCATCAACGGCCGTCGATTCCGAGAGGCGCCGGAAGCGTTGATTTCCTATCTTCGTGAAGAGCTTGAGTGAATCCTCGAAGACGCCGTTCGTCCAAGGGGAACCCTTTCGTCGGAGGAGACCGAATGCGATCGAAGTCCCTGGCCCCGCTGAACCAAGAGAGTTCCATCCATCGCCGAACCTTCATCCGCCATCTGACCGCGGGTAGCCTTGCGGCGTTGACTCTCGGGCCAACCGGAGTGGCGATGGCGCTGTCGCGGGGATCGCGCGCCCCAGAGATCGGCCTCCGAGACATCGAGGGACGCAACATTCGAATTGGGGCCCTCCGAGGCAAAGTCGTGTTGGTCGACTTCTGGGCGTCGTGGTGCGACCCCTGCCGCGACGAGATGCCGTTCCTCAATGGGCTTTACCGACGCTACCGGGAGCAGGGGCTGGTGGTGATCGGAGTGAGCGTGGACCGGGAGGAGCGAAACATGCGTCGCTTCTTGCGTCGGAACGAAGTGAGCTTTCCGGTGGTGCACGACGAGGATCAGGAAGTGGCGGGTCGATACGAACCGCCTACGATGCCGAGTTCATACCTCGTCGATCGCCGAGGGGTGGTTCGATACATCCACGAAGGGTTCCGATCCGGCGATTCCGAGCGAATCGAGCGTGCGGTCGGTCGGCAGCTTCAAAACCGCGGGCGCTAGCGCCGACGACCGGCGATCTTCGCGTTGTAGAGGAACTGCGCGGCTTGGCCGCCGACGTACTGGATGAGGTCGACGTCGGCCTGAGTAAACGCGCCGCGTCGCTGTCGGTTGATGAGTTGGAGGACGCCGAGAAGACGACCGGCGCGGCTGAGCGGCATGTACAAGAGACTGTTTGGCTCGACCCCAACCCGGCCATCGATTCCCGGGTCAAAGAACTCTTCATCCTGCGGCGAGTCGACCCGAAGGGCGAGGTCCTCGGTCTCGGCGCTTCGACCCATCAGCCCGAGGGCCCCGGGAACCGCTTCTCCGCGCCGCTCTTCGCCTCCCGGCCCCTCCGCGCAGACAAACCGGAACTCGTTGGTGTCGATGTCATAGAGACACGCGCTGGCCGCCTCCACGGGAATGAGTTCTTGAAGGAGTCGAACGATGAACTCCATCGCTTCGAGCGGAGTCTGAAGGAAGAGTAGGTCTTGCGACGCTTCGAACGCTTGCACCAACCGCGCATCCTGCTCGTCGGTCTTGGTTCGGCGCTGGCGGTTGGGGGGGGCGTCGGTGGATATTGAAGCGGCGGCTGGTTTTGGAGCAGGATCCGTCTTGGGTGCTGGCTCGGGAGGCGCCGGCTCCACTGCCTTCGGGACGGCGGCCTTAGCTTTCGGCGGTTCGGCTCTCGGCGGTTCAGCCTTCGCGGGTTCGGGTGCGGCGGTCGAGCGGGCTTCCTCGAGCGGGAAGGTCAGTTCGGGAGGCCCTCGCCAGTCCTTCCATTGGAGTGTCGCTACGGGCGGTTTTTCGGGCCGCTCTTCCCAACGGTGATCAAACGCCGCGAGGTTAAAGAACTTGCCCGGCGGCTCAGCATCGAGCACGTCGCGAAGCTCGGCAAAGCGTGAGCGGAGAAGGGCCTCTCCATCATCGGAGGATCCACCGTCTTTGAGGAGATAGGTCCGTTCCCGGTAGTGAAGCGGTGTTTCCTTGCTGGGTGCTTCGTCTCGTCGCGCGAGCAGTTCCCAGCCTGGCCCATGGGTGGCCTCCTTGGCCGCCCGTGCAGGGGCGGTGCTCGCCGAAGTGGGCGCGGCGCTCGCGGCGGGTGCGGTGCTTGCGGCGGGTGCGGTGCTTGCGGCGGGTGCGGTGCTTGCGGCGGGTGCGGTGCTTGCCGAAGCGGCCGCGCTACTCGCGGGTGCGGTGCTTGCGGGTGCGCTACTCGCGGGTGCGGTGCTTGGCGATGCGGTGCTTGGCGATGCGGTGCGCGCGGTCGCGGCACTTGCGCCGGCTGGAGCCGC
The DNA here is from genome assembly GCA_039187775.1 of Myxococcota bacterium. GTDB lineage: Bacteria > Myxococcota_A > Polyangia > Polyangiales > JBCCZL01 > JBCCZL01. The sequence goes on along the minus strand of JBCCZL010000359.1, from coordinate 2,316 downwards.
GGTGCTGGGTCGCGGAGCCGGTGCAGTGGATGCTGCGTTCGCAACGGCCGCCGCACTGCCGCCGGCGGTGGGGGCGCTGCTGACCGGCCCTAAGGCCGTCGCCGGTGCGGTGGACGCTGGGCCTTTGGGCATCGGCCGCGCTCCCGAACCCGTCGACGGCATCTCGTTGGCAGGCGACGTCGCGGAAGCCTGCGGACGAGCGGGTGCGGTGCTGTGGCTTCCTCCCACCGCCACCGCTTTGTGGCCCCCCGGCGGAGGAACCGTGTATGCGATGGTCTTTGCGGGCACGTGTTTTTTCGCAGGCGGGTTCACCGCCAGGTCGGCCGCGTTGTACGCCATCGTCTTCGTCGCGAGTCGCTTCTTCGCGGGCGTCGCCGCCGCCTTTCCGTTGGGCGGTGCGTTGCCGGCGGCACTATTCCCGGCGGCACTATCCCCGGCGGCACTATCCCCGGCTGGTTTGTGGTCCGCGGCTTTTTCGCCCGGGGTGAGTACGTACGACTGCCGGACCACCGGATCGTGGATCGTGACCTTTCCGTCGGGAGCGACGGCGCAGCTTGCTCCCGTAGGCACCCCGCCTTGTTCGCCGATTTTCTTTCGTCCTGCGGTGAGCGCGCTCATCCAGTTGGTGGCTTCCACCGAAACGTCGTGAATCGGGGTGGACCCGCCGAGTTCGCTGACGATGAGCCTCCAGGTTTTAGCCGGCATGATGGGTCGGTCTGTCTTCGTCGAGGTGCATAGAAGGTCGGAACGCGCCGCGGATCAGAGCCGGTGATCGGATTCGGGCAGGCGAACGCCCGGAAACGAAAGGAAAGCGTCGAGAAACTAGCAATCCCCGCCCGGGAAGGTCAACCCAGCGCCTTTCATTGGGCCTGGTTTTTCTGCACATTCTCGCCCGTGTGGATTTTGGTCGTCGGAAGAGAAAGCCATCTCGAACGGTCCGATGGTGCCGCGTCGATCCTCCGGGATCTTGGCTGTCGGATTCGCGTGGCCGATTTTTGGGATCCGCTGCACGAGGACCCCCCCGCGAGTCCTCCTGCCGCGGTAGTCATCGAAGCGGTCGACGAAGCGGAAGCAGCTCGCGGCGTGCTAACGCGAATCCGCAAGGACGAATCCCTTCGCGGGGTTCCCGTCGTTGCCGCGGTCTCCACGCGAGGCCTTTCCGGGCTCGACGCCCGAGACGCATTCGACGATGTGGTGCTCGTGCCTTACGTGCCGGCGGAGCTCTATCTCCGCATCCGCCGCGTGGAATGGCGCAACAGTGACTTCGTCGGCGAGGAACGAATCAAAGTCGGTTCGTTGCTCATCGATACGGCAGCGCACGAGGTGGAAGTGGCGGGTCGAACGATCGAACTCACCCATCAAGAGTTTCTCCTGTTGAGATTTCTCGTCGAGAACCGCGACCGAGTGTTTACCCGCGAACAGCTCCTTTCGCGGGTGTGGGGCGTCGACTATTACGGCGGGAGCCGGACCGTGGACATTCACGTGCGCCGGCTTCGCAAGAAGCTCGAAGGGGCCGCCAAGCTGATTCAGACGGTTCGCGGGGTGGGCTACAAAGTTCGCGCGCCATGAAAACCGAGCTTCGCGAACGCCCCTCGGATCGGTAGTAGACTCCTCCGAAATGCTTCCCCTTGCGATCGCCACGGGAGACCCTGCCGGGGTTGGTCCCCTCGTGTCACTTCGAGCGCTTCAGTCGCTCGGCGACGTTCCTGCGATCCTGTTTGGCGATGCGGCATGGCTGACGCGAGAGGCTGCGTCGTCCGGCCTCGAGCTTCGGCAAATCGCAACTCCGGCGGACTATCGGGAAGGAATCGCCGCGGTGTCCAGCGCCACCTGGGCGGACGAAGTGGTGCAGGCGCGCGCTCCGACCGTCGAGGGAGGGCGCGCCCAGCTCGCGGCCCTCGATGCCGCGATCACCGCTGTGCAGGACGGCAGAGCTCGGGCGCTTGTCACCGCGCCGACGAGCAAAGAAGCCGTGGCCTCGACCGGAATGCCGTTTCGCGGACAGACCGAACACCTCGCGCGACGGGCGGGACAGGAACAAGACTCGGTGACCATGATGTTCGCCGGTCCAGTCCTTCGGGTCGGCCTGGTCACGACCCATTTATCGCTCCTCGAGGTTCCGCAGGCGATCACCCCCGTGCGAGTCCGTCGAACGATCCGTCATATGAGTGAGCTCCTCTCCCGACTCGACCTCGAGGGAGGCGGCGAACGGCGCAGTGACGCCGAGGGCAGCTTCGCTGTTGATTCCCTGGACAACCAGCGCCACGCCCAGGCTGGCGCCGACGGCAGCGATGTCGTGGAACGGTGCTTCGTTCG
>JBCCZL010000358.1:0-10240 GCA_039187775.1 Myxococcota bacterium | reverse complement strand
CCGATGATTTCTCCCCCGATGATGTCTCCCCAGATGATGCCTCCTCACTGTCGGCGCCCAACGCTAGCTCCTCGTGGTCTTCGCCCTCTTCTTGATTCTCTTCCGGGAGCGTTTCTTCCGGAACGACCGTGACCACCGACGGTCCGCCGTTCAGGCCTTCCCCGAGCCCCGTCGGCGGCGCCAGTGTGGGCATGAGATCTCTGGACTCTTGGCCGTCGCCCGCGCGGAGCAGCGGTGGCACAAACACAAGCCCCAGCGCTGCTGCGGCTGCGATAAACCCTGCAAGAAGCGTAGGCGCCAGCCACCGCCGCCGCCGGCGGCCCACCATGAAGGTCGTGACCTCCCGTGCATCGATCGCACGGTTCAGCCGTTCGCGAAACTGCGTCCGCTTCTCCGCGCCGAGCGCGCTCACATACATCCCGAGATTGACCGGCTCTTCCAGCGACGACACCTCGTGGAGAATCGACTCAAGCTGAAGCGCCACTGCGGACGCCGACTCCGGTCGCTGCGCCGGATCTTTTGCGAGCATGTGAAAAAGCAGATTGGTCAGCGCCGCCGGGGTCTCCGGTCGAAGCTCCCCGATGTCCGGCGGAGGCTCGACGAGGATCTCCCGCACCGCCGCCTCGTCGCTCCCTGAGTAGAGCCGCTCGCCCGCGAGGAGCTCATAGAGAACCACCCCGAGCGAAAATAGGTCCGAGCGAGGCTCGGGATCCTCAAAACGAAGGCGCTCCGGCGACAAGTATCCGGGCGTGCCTTTCAGTAGCCCCACGGTGGTCTGGATGGTCCGGCCCTTGGCTTTGGCAATACCGAAGTCGGTGATTCTCACGCTTCCGTCGAAGCCGACGAGGATGTTCTTCGGAGAGAGGTCGCGATGGACGAGGCCGAGCGGCTGCCCCGTTGCGCTCGAGGCCCGATGAATTGCGTCGAGGCCCCGGGCGACAAACAGGGCGATTCGAACGCAGACCTGGAGGGGGAGCGCCTCTCCGAGGTCGTCCGCGATGCTCTGGAGCCGCGCGAGGGTCACCCCTTCGACGAAATCCATGACGATGTACGGGCCGTCGCTGTCTTCGCCGACATCGAGAACCCCCACCACGTTCGGATGGGAGAGCATCCCGGCGATCCGGGATTCCTCAGTGAACATGGCTCGGGCGCTTGGATCCCGCACCAGGTGGGGATGAAGGTGCTTGATCGCGTAAAACCGATTGAATCGGTCCCGTTGCTTGGACGCCAGGTCCACGCGGCCCATCCCTCCATTCGCAAGGAATAGAAGGTATGTATACGGGCTTTTGGCGGGCCGGAGGGCCGGAGGCTCGGCGCCGATCAACTCCATCTCAGCCATGTTCTCCGGGACCAATGGTAGCATGCGAGCGCTTTGGCGTCGGATGCGAGAGTGGAGGACGCCCAGACGCGCTATCGCGCTGGCTGGGCCGGAGATTTTGATGGACGGCCCGAGCTCGAGGCAGGCCTTGCCGGAACCGCGAGCCCCGATGCTCGAGCGTGGGCCCTCGCCCTTGCGGGTCAGCGATGGTGTGCGGGACCAAGCGCCGCGTTTCCTTACGCTCCTGCTCAGCTGAAGCCGCTCATCGGTGCTTCGCCCACGGCGCTTGGCGCCGCGTGCTTTCAGGGAAGCCGGGCCGCAATCCTCGCGTTCGATCCCGGCCTCGCCGCGGAATGGGCCGAGCTCTACCGCGGAGTGCTCGGCGCATCCCCCACCACTGCGGATCGAATATGGCTCGGGGTCGCAGAAGGTTGGAGTCGGATCGTCGGCGCGCACGAACCGATCCAGGCGGTAGACGTGCTTGAGGCCGAGGCTCGCGCCGCCGGTGACGCACCACTTGTGATCGAGGCGACGGCCCTCGGCGCATGGAATGCGATGCGGCTCGGTGACGTGGAGGCGGCCACTTCGCTCGGGCGTCGAGCCAGTCGGATGGCTCGGACCGAAGCGCTGCCGCAGCAGGAGTATCTCGCCAATGTGGTGCTGGCGCGCATTCGTCGACTGAGCGGTCGCGCGCACCTCGCGGTGCACATTCTCCGTGCGCTTCTCCAGGTCGCGAGCACGCCGTGGCATCGGTGGATGAAGTGGGAGCTTTCGCTTGCTGGAGGGCATGTCGATGGACCCGAAGGGCCCTCCCAGCAGCTACTTCAGGTGGTCGCGGCGGCTCTCGGTGGGGATCTTCGAGCCTACGATCAGCAGGCCACGAACCTCGTTCAGCTCACGCAGCCGGTCGCGATCCTGTGGCGAGATGCGGCCGCCCTCCTTTCGATGCTCGATCTCCGGAACGGCGAAGGCGGAAGCGAAGCGACGGATGCTTGGCTTCGGGGAAAGAGCACCGGCCTGGCTCCGCGAGGTCTTCACGGCGTTACCGCATTCGATCATTCGGCGCGGGCGGGCGAACCGGTGTGGGTGCTGGGTTCGCAGGAGGGGGCGCGGCGCGTGTTGAGTGTGGGACTTCCGCTCGCCGGACCGAACGTGCACGCGTTGATGCCGGGGCGCCGACGACGCGGCCGCACCGATGCGGCGATCGCCGACCTGCTTCTACAGGGCGAGATGGCGCGGGACGAAGAGGAGTTCTTCGAGCGACTCTACGGTTTCAGCTACAACCCTGCGGTGCATCAGGGTGCGCGGGACACACTCTACTACCGCGTCAGGGAGCGTCTGGGTGAACAGGGGGAGCTCGAGCGGAGCCGGGGGCAGCTTCGTATTCGGCTGCGCGAAGCCATCGCGGTCCCCGATCCGCGGTGCGCACCACCTCCCGAGAACATCATCTTGGGAATCCTTGCGCAGAAAGGTTCGTCGACGGCGAAAGAAACGGCGGAGTCGCTCGGACTTCCGCTCCGAACCGTGCAGCATGCGCTCAAGTCTCTTGCGAGCGATGGGTTCTGTCGCGTCGAGCGAAAAGGCCGCGAGCTCCGCTACCAAGTCGAAGACACGACCTTCTGCGAGCCGACGCGCTCCACTTGAGGATCCTCGTAGGCAAGCCAGCCTACAGTGCGAACTGGAGCAAGCGATGAGGAGTCGCTGCATCGGCGACGACTTCCGTGATCCCGGACGGAGCCCTCAGCCGCCAAGGCCGAAGGCGTTGACCCCAGAGAAGAGCTTAGCCCCGTCACACGGTGCCCGCGACAAAGGAAAGAGCCGCGTTGCGCAAGTCGCGCGAGACTTCGCGCAAGTCACGCGAGACTTCGCGCAAGTCGCGTGAGGTTGCACGCAATATACGTGAGATTCAGCGCAGAAGGAGTGAGCCTCCGACTCCGCAGAGTCGGGCATGGTGATTCACGGAACGCGCCGGCGGATGATGACGCCCCGGTCGAGGAGGAATCGAATGCATGCAATGACTCGCGCTTCCGTCGCCTTCGCGCTGACGGTGCTTCTCGCATGCCAGGGTCAGGTTAACGATGGCTTCGGAGGCCCCGGCGGTGGTGATGAGCCGCCTGGGCCCAATAACCCGGGCCCCGGAACCCGTCCTCTCGACCCGGATCCCAACCGGCCGATGCCGGTGATCTCGTGCGCGGACGACTACGAGGCTCCTCCTGTGTTCGTGTCGGCCGCCAAGGTCAAGAACCTGCTCACCGGTTTGCCTCTGACCGAGGACGAACTCGCGAGCCTCCTCGGGGACGCCTCGTTGCTCGACCAGTTCATCGACGAATGGCTCACCACTCCGGAGGCCGAGGCGAAGCTCCTCCGATTCTTTGCCACCGCGTTTCACCAAGAGGCATCGGACACCGCGCTGGAAGAACTGTTTGCCACGAACCTCCAGTCCGGCGATCTCAGCGATGGCACCGACGCGACCGTGGTGCTGCTCGAAAGCTTTCGGAAGATGTTCAGCCGAACCGCCCTCGAGAACTTTCGAAACGAACGCTCGTTTCGCGAACTCATGAACACCCGGTCGTTCATGATGACGACCGCACAGATGGTGGTGCTTGCGTTTCACGACGACCGGCTCGTCGACGACGAAGGAAAGACTTCCTACCGCACTCTTCAGGACATCCTGCCGCCGGTCACCTTCGTGCGGAACGAGAGCATTCCCGCATCCCAAAGCCTTGACCCTGGGCATCCAAACTTCATGCGCTTCACCGCCGAGGATCCGCGCTCGTTCTGTGGTTCGAATACCGTGGTCTACGACGGCGGGCGGGGCCGGGATCACGCCTACGGCGCCCTGCGGGCGATGTTCGGGCACATCGCCCGGACCAGCCGATCCGATTGCGAAACGCAGAGCAGCCAGCAGCGTCCGCTGCTCGCCGACGAGGACTTTTACGACTGGCGCATGGTCACCGTTCGGATGCCGCAATCGGGTGAAGCGGCGGATCAGTTCTACGAGCTCGAGGCGCTTCGGAACGCGAGTGAGCTTGTCCTGAATGTCCCTCGCGTTGGTTTCTTTACAACGCCGTCGTTCTTCGCCACCTGGCCGACGAACGTCGACAATCAGGCGCGGGTGACCACCAACCAAACGCTGATCGTCGGCCTCGGCCAGAGCTTCGACGACGACACCACCGCCCTTCCCGCGTTTGACGACTCACTCGACGACGATCACGCCAACCCCACGACCAGCTGCTGGGGTTGCCACGTCAACCTAGACCCGATGCGCCAGTACTTCCGGCGTTCCTACAACTATTGGTACCACTCCCAGTTCGACACCGAGCTCCAGATGGAGCGGCCGTCGTTCGCCTTCGAAGGCGTCGAAGGCGGCGGCGAGGATGTGTTCGACCTCGCTGAGGTCCTGGCCACTCACCCCGAGGTCGCCACCGGCTGGACTCAGAAGCTTTGCTACTACGCAAACTCTGCCGCCTGTCCGGAGGCGGACCCCGAGTTCATCCGGGTTCGCGACGCGTGGGCGGCTGACGGAATGAAGTTTCGGACGCTGGTCCGTGAGCTCTTCTCATCGCCGCTCGTCACCGGCGAGTCGTGCATCGTCGAAGGTACGGGAAACCTCGCCGGGATCGCCCGCCAGCGCCACTACTGTGTTGCGCTTTCCCATCGTTTGGAGATGGAGGACCTCTGCGGCATCGCCACCCTGGAGAACCGACGAACCCGACTCCAGCGATTCCTCGAGCCACTGTCGAACGTGGTTCCGGACGATTCGTTCAGCCGGGGTGGCGAAGCGCCGGTCACGATCTCGGACACCAATATGTTCATCGGTGGATCGCTCGAAGCGCTCTGCGAGCGCCTCGCCACCGAGATCGTGGACGAGCCAGGGACTCCTTATGACTCCACCGCCCCCGATGCCGCGGTGGTGCACATGGTCGAACGACTGATCGGCTATCCCCCAAACGACCCTCGCCGCAGCGAAACGGTCGAGGTTCTTCAGGATCACTTCGTGGAAGTCTCGAGTGCGCCGCACAACGTCAGCCCGACCCGGGCCCTGGAGTCCACCTTCATGCTCGCTTGCCAAGCCCCGAGCCTTACCGGCATTGGACTCTGAGGAGATCGGAACATGCACTTCACTCGACGAAACGCACTTCTCGCCGGTCTCTTTGGCGCCACCGGAATCGGTCTCGAAGCGATGGCCAGCGGCGTTCCCAAGAGCTTCCTCCTCGATCCTCTTCGAGCGCGCGCTCAGGCGGGAACCCAGCGGATCTTCATCCTGAGCGGGGCGTCCAACGGGGACCCAATGAATGCCAATGTGCCCCTCACTTACGAAAACCCGGACCTCGTCCATCCCCCCGACCCGCAGATGGCGCCTCGGCCGATGAGCATCGGAGGGCGCATGTGGGAAGCCGCGTCCCCGTGGGCCAACATGCCCCAACATCTCATCGACCGCACCGCGTTCATCCATCACGGGACCTACACGAACTCGCACGCGAACCATCGCAAGGTGATGCGCTTGATGGGCAACACCCAGCGAAACGAGATGATGGTTTCGATCTTTGCCAAAGAGCTCGCCCTTTCGATGGAGACCATTCAGCAGGAGCCGATCAGCGTGGGTGCCGGCGGAAATGAGCTCTTGTCGTTCGAGGGTCGAACGCTTGGCAATGTCGCGCCCCGCGCATTGAAGAGTGCCCTCGCCACATCCAACAGCCCGCTCGCTGACCTCGAGGCAGTGCGCGACCGAAGCCTCGACAGGATCCACGCGATCATCCAGGAGCATGGCACCGAGAATCAGCGGCGCATGTTGGACCGCTATGCCACGAGCCGAACCGAGGCTCGGGCCCTCTCCCGCGAGCTTGTCGATCGCCTCGACAGCATCGCCGGCAATAACCAGCCGGACCAGGTCATCGCGGCTTCGGTGCTAGCGGCGATGAACGTTGCGCCGGTGATCTCCATCAAGCTCCGGTTCGGAGGAGACAATCACGCGGATAGCGGACTTGAAAACGAGACGAAGCAGACTCTGACGGGCGTCGAAAATATGGTTCAGCTCATGGAGACCACCGATCAGATGCAGACCGAGGGGGTGCTTCGTCGGGATGTCGTGTTCGGGTGCATCAATGTGTTTGGGCGAACCCTTCAAAAGAAGGGCCTCAGCGGGCGCGACCACAATGGCTTTCACCATTGCACCGTGCTGATGGGCAACGGTGTTCGGCCTTCGGTGGTGGGCGGCCTCAAGCCTCGAGGCAACGACTGGCAGGCCACGGGATTCGATTCGATGACCGGCGAAGGGGGTGACGACCACGACGTCCCGTACGAAGAGACCTTCCAGTCCGTCGCCAAGACCATTGGCACCATCCTCGGGGTGTCCGATTCGACCCTCGACGAGAACATCACCGGGGGTCGCCCCATCCAGGCGGCGATCGCGTAGACCAGAATCGACGCGGGAGCGTTTCGAATGGACTGGCTACGGCGATGGCAGCTCGATCGGCCGCGGAAAGTAGGCGAGGGGTGGGAACCCTTCCGCGTCCTTGAGGCCGGCCATGGGGGTGTTCGCTCGTCGGTCGTCACCGAATGGCTCGGACGCCCGCTGATTGCCAGCGGTGGCCCAGCCAAGCATCGTTCCCTCGGGAAGCGGCGCGTCAAATGTGAGGAGAACGCTATTGGGCGTCCGGACTTCAAGCTGCTCGGGATAGAGAAGCTCGTCGCCGTCGAACCGAAAGACCTCACTGCTCGGTAGGGTCGTCTCGCTCCACTCGGGAACGCCTCCCGCGATCGCGCCGAAGCCGTTTTCCCAACCCGTATCCGCGACGTTGAGCGTGCCGTAGACGCCCGAGAACTCGACCACCACTGCGGAGCGGCCGGCGTCCACATAGTGCTGCCGAAGAAACCGTGGCCCAGGAGTGGTTGCGCAGTCGATTCCGTAGGCGAGGTGGAGCGCGGCCACGCCGGCCCGACGTCCGACTTCGTGCCGCGACGCCATGTTGATATGAACGCCGTCGTTCATCGTCGAGTCGAGTGCGGGGATGATCTCTGCCAATCGATCGCCGTCGGCGTAGCGCGCCTGGAGCTCTCGGAGAATCGCGAGGAACGGACCCTTGTTCGGTCCACCATTGTTGGCGAGCTGGACGATGATCACTTTGAAGTCAGGATTCTCCGTAAGCTCGCGGAGGCGCGCTGCGAAGCGGTGAAGCTTCTCGTCGTAGCCATCGGGTTCGAACGAGTTCGCTTCCCCCTGGTACCAAACGATGCCTTCCACCGGGAACTCGGCCGCGGTGACGCGCTCAGTGAGCTTCCTCCAGTTTTCGGTGCCTTCATCCCAGTTCTCGATCGGATTGCCTCCTCGGGTGCTCGGAATCATTTCGAGCGTGATCCCCGGAAGGCGGGCCTCGACGATTTCCTGAAACCCCGGGAAGATTTGTCGGCCGAGCGCGTTCGACTGTCCACCGACGATCCAGGCGTGCCGAATGTCGGAGTAGTCCGCATCGTTCCCCTCACAGTCCACAAGGGCGGTGAGGTTGACCTCCACCGGTGGGTCGTCCCCGACCGTGGGCCGAGGTGCCGAGGCGTCCCACGGGATGGCGTCGGCTTGTGCATCGCTACTGGGAGGGCTCACTTCCGGAAGCAGGGCGTCGCTCGAGGTTGACGGCGAGGTGCAGGCCTGTAGGAGGGCCAATGTGATGACCGCGTATGTGTGCATGGTCCGGCTTTCGTTGCGTATCGAGCGTTCACCGGATCGAGTCGGCGTAGCCTCAAGAACGGACCCTTCGAGGCGGCCCCCCAGCCAAAATGGAGATCTCAGACACTGATCACATGATCATCGCCCTTCGGGGTCCGACGGCTATTCATTTGAAATAAAAGAGGAAGTGCTAGGCGACCGTTGGACGCAAGAGCCGTGAGATCGGACCTGAGTGATCTGGCTCATACTGCGAAGGTGGGCGATGCCTTCGGTGCGGGCCGCCCCAACACGGAGGATTTGGATGGAATCACGGTTCCGAGTGATGGCTGGTCTCATCGCGCTTCCCTTGGTGGCTCTGCTTTCCGCAGGTTGTCAGGGCGTCGTGGATGAGGCGGTGGGGGGTCCCGGTGGTCCCAACCCGGGAGTCGATCCCCTGAACCCGGACCCCGATCGGCCTCAGCCAGTGTTGAGCTGTCAGGAATACGAGGAGACACCCATCTTCACGGCGGCGGCGAAGGTGAAGAACATCCTCACCGGTCTCCCCCTGACCGAGGACGAGCTGGCCAGCCTCACCGCGGATGAAACGCAGCTCGGGTCGTTCATCGACGTCTGGCTCGACACCCCCGAGGCCGACTTGAAGCTTCAGGCGTTCTTCGCCACCGCGTTTCAGCAGGAAGGCTACGAAGAGCAGGACATCGCGGACCTCTGGGACTTCGGAACGTTTCAGTCGGGCAATCTCGATGACGGGACCCGGTCCGATGACGTGCTCCTCGACAGCTTCTCGGAGAGCTTCGCCCGCACTGCGATGGAACACTTCAAGGCGAACCGGCCCTTCAACGAGCTCATGACCACCCGGTCTTACATGATGACCACCGCGCAGATGGTGGCCCTCGCCTTTGGCGACGAGCGGCTCATCGACGACCGCGGCCGCAACTCCTACCGGACGCTGACCGAGCGGATTCCTCAGATCGAGTATTCGCGGAACGAAATGATTCCGGCTGCGCAGACCCTCGACCCGAACCACGCAAACTTCATGCGCTTCGCAGTTCCCGACGACCGAGCGTTTTGCGGTGCCGATACCCTCGTGCCGAACCTCGGCAATGGCGACCAGCCAGTCTACGCGTTCCGGGCTATCTTCGGCTTCTTCAATCGCACCGACCGCGATGGCTGCGACACCGAGACCTACCGGCAGCATCCGCTTCTTCTGGAGAGCGACTTCGAAGACTGGCGCATGGTCACGGTCCGGGCGCCCGCCGATGGCGAGGATGCGACTCAGTTCTATGAGCTCGACGCCATCCGGAACGGCGCCGAGCTCGTGGTGAACGTGCCCCGAGTCGGCTTCTTCACCACGCCCTCGTTCTTTGCGGCGTGGCCAACGAATGTCGACAACCAGGCCCGCGTGACCGCCAACCAGACCCTGATCGTGGCGCTGAGCGAGAGCTTTGATGACGAGACCACCGCGGTGCCGGCGTTCGACGACTCGCTCGACGACGACCATGCCGACCCCACGACCACGTGCTGGGGTTGCCACGTGAACCTCGACCCAATGCGGCAGTTCTTCCGCCGCTCCTTCAACTACTACTATCACTCGCAGACCGATGAAGAGCTTTTGATGGAGCGACCGGCCTTCGCTTTCGAGTCGATGGAGGGCGAGGGCGAAGACATCTTCGACTTTGCCGAGATCCTCGCCGCGCACCCGGCCATTGCCAACGGTTGGACCCAGAAGCTGTGCTTCTACGCCAACTCCGCGGCCTGTCCTGAAGAAGACCCGGAGTTCTCGCGCGTCCGTGACGCCTGGGCCAACGATGGAATGAACTTCCGTACGGCGATTCGAGAGCTCTTCTCCTCGCCCCTCGTCACTGGCACCTCCTGCATCGAAAACGGTACCGGCGACATTGCCGGCATCTCACGAGGCCGCCACTTCTGCAGTTCGCTTTCGAACCGGCTTGGCATTCGCGACATCTGCGGCCGAGACATTCTCCGCCGAGGGGAGCGCACTCGACTCCAGCAGGACAACGAGCCTCTCTCGCGGGTCGCGCCCGACGACTCGTTTAGCCGCGGCGGCGAAAGCCCTGTCACCATTTCCGACACGAACATGTTCATCCAGGGGGCAAGTGAAGCCATCTGCATGCGCATCGCCAACGAGGTGGTCGATGACGAGGAGGGCAGCCGCTACAACCCGAACGACGTGGAGACCGCCATCAACTCGATGGTCACCGACCTGGTGGGTCTCCCGAGCAACGATCCGCGGCACGATG
>JBCCZL010000357.1:0-10294 GCA_039187775.1 Myxococcota bacterium | reverse complement strand
GTCTTGAGAGCTATGCCGGCACTACCCGGTACGCACAGTGAACATCGAAGACCCAAGTGATCCACTTCGGTTCCGACAAGCCCTTGGCGAGTTCCAGCGCGAAGTTCACCGCTTCATCGAACTCTTCCGGTTTCGTACTGTCGCGAAGGGCTCGGGTGAGGAGTCCCCGGAGCGGGCTCCGGAGAATCCGTTCCGCTTCATCGAAGCGGTTCATGAACATCGACTTCTCGGCGATTCCTCGAAGCAGATCGAACGCCTGCGCGTTTCGCGTGACCTCCGACGGTTCCTGGAGAGAAAACGCCTCGGTGGGAGGGTCTCCGATTTCGATCGCGGTAAGGGTTCGCTTGGTGAGGGGCATCTCTGCGTTCGACGCTTCGACGCGAATCACGATGAGGTCCTGTGAACCGATCGACACTCGGTCGAGATGCGAGAGCGACCGGGGCGATTCGATCCGCTCTCCGTTGACCATCACTCCGTTCCGACTCTTCAGGTCTTCGACGAGCAGCGTGTTTCCTGCCATGCGAAAGAGCCCGTGCCGACGGGACACCAGGCCATCTTCGAGCGTGAGGTTTGCGCTCGGGCTCCGACCCACGACGAAATCCTCGCGGAGGGGGACATCGAAATCAGTGGCGCGGTAGCGCAATCGGAACAGCACGGCCATCGAGGCGCCTTCCCCCTTATCCGCGCGCCACGGCGGGCCGCCTATTCAAAGAGAGCGAAGCGCGGTTCGTAGCGGGCGACCTCGCCGAGATTTTGCTCGAGCCGTCCCTGCACTTCGAGGGTGCGCTCCATGGTGGTGTTGATCTCTCCGAGGAGCGCGACGTAGGACGCAAATGCTGAGGTTTGCTGACCCAGGACGCCCACGCTCTTTTCGTTGTCCACCTGAATCACGAATGTCTCTGGGGCTTCGAGGAGATTTTGTTCCCCGCCAATGAACGGAGTTCTTGGAAACGCCCGACCTCCGGGGGTTGGCCGGGTGGATACGAGTACGGTCCCTGGCGCCTCCGGATCCTCGTTCGGAAACATGAACACCAGGTTGCAGCCGAGCTGCTCCTCGACGACCTCCGGTGCGCAGCCGACCGGCTGGCTGAGGCTCGGATTGGTTGCCTGCTGGGTGAGTTGCTCTGCGCGGTCGCCGGCCGTCCGGGCGTTCAGACGCTCGAACTGGCTCCAGAGAATATTGACGTTGTTGTAGTACTCGAAGAGGTCGTCGACGGTGGTTGCGGTGAAGAGATTGTAGTTCTCGCGGGCGAAGGCCCCCGCGGGAAGAGGATGTTCGAGCGCGATCAGTGCCTCGATCGCCTGCCGGTCGACCGATGCGGCCTTGCCCTGGCCCGGCCGGGCCGCGTCCATGGCGGCCTTCACGTAGGTCTGCGCCTTGGTCACCGTGTCGGACGACTCGCGCACCTTCGCATAGACGTTGTCGCCGGCGTTCACACCGAGGTTCCAGAGTCGGTTCTGGTTGTTCGTGTGCATGAAGAATCCGCCAACCACGAGACCAAGCGCGAGGCCAACGCCGATCAGGGCGAACACGAGTCCGCGGCTCTTCTTGCCGACCTCGTCGACATTGACCGCCCGGTCGTCGACGACAAGTTTGACTTCCCGAGGTCCGGCGGCGGCGGGCTCGGCGGCCGCGAACGGGTCCACTGGCTTGGGCTTGGCGGGCGCGGCGGGCTTCGGCTGGGCGAACGGCGGCGCCGCCACTTGAGGCTTCACGCCAGGAGCCGGTGCGAGCCCGGGCGGCGGTGCCACCTGCGCTTTGACCGCGGGCGGGGGAACAGCGGCGGCCTTGGCCCCGGCGGCGGGTGCGGGAACGGGGACGCCGTCTTTCTGGGTCTGCGGCGCGATGGTGCGGCCGAGACGGGCCTTGAGGTCTTTGATTTTGCGGGGCTTCTTGGGCTCTTCTGCCATGTGCTATCCGCGCCCTTCCGGGGGGGAGAAAGGTTAGGGCCAACCGGGGCCAGCGGGCTGGAAAGTATCTGTGGGGGCGGGACCAAGTCAAGCGGATGCCCGCGGAGTTCTTTGGCAATCTCCCGGTGCGGTGGCCGAGGCGGGGGAGGGCGGCGTATGCTCCCATCCGACATGAGACCTATCCCGGTCGAGGAACGCCGCCTCGCCTCCTTTGATGGGACCGAAATCGCCTACCACATCGTAGGTGAAGGCCCCCCGATTCTTCTCGGCAATGGCCTCGGCGGAAGCTGGAAGGCCTGGTCCCACCAAATCGCGTACCTCATGGACCGCTATCGGTTCATCAGCTGGGACTATCGAGGACTCTATCGCTCGGGAACCCCGCTCGACGATCCGGAGGCGCTCCGGGTGGAGGTCCAGGCGATGGATGCCCTCGCGATCCTCGAGGCGGAGCAGGTGGATCGGGTGGCGATGCTTGGGTGGTCGATGGGCGTTCAGGTGGGGCTCGAGCTCTACCGTGCGGCGCCGGAGCGAGTGGCCTCGCTGGTGCTGATCAATGGCGTTGCCGGGCGGCCTTGGGAGTCGCTGATGAACCTCCGGCAGATGCGCCACGTGGTTCCGGGCGTGCTCCGAACCGTGCGGCGCCTTCACCCGGTGGCCGAAGCGGTCACCGCACGGGTTGCAAGCTGGCCGGAGACGGTGACCTGGGCGAAGCGAGTGGGCCTTGCCAGCCACACGCTCGACGACGAACTCTGGCATGAGCTCGCGGTGTCGTTTACCGATCTCGACATGGAAGTCTACATGCGCACGCTCGAGCTTCTCGGAGAGCACGACGCGTTCGACCTCCTTGCGGGAGTGGACGTTCCCACGCTGATCGTCGCGGGGGATCGCGATCTCATGACGCCCCGTCGCATCGCGGAAAAGATGATGCGCACCATCCCCGAGGCCGAGCTCATGCTGGTCCCGGGGGGAACCCACTACGTAGCGGTCGAGTATCCGGAGCTCGTGAACCTCCGCATCGAGAAGTTCTTTCGGGAGCGAGGTTTTCCAAGTCCGAGAGATCAGGCGTGAGGGTGAACCGGACCTGCACGACGATGTGGCTCGCGCTCGCCGTCGGGCTTTCGGGATGCGGGGAAGACGAGCCGGACGGGCCCGAGCCGACGGTGGTGCGCGAGGCCGAAGCGCTCCGCCACGTTCTCACCGAAGATCCGGCGATTCTCCCGCTCGAAGAAGCCGAGAATGTCGTTGCCGATGGCCTTCCCGTGCGGGCAGCCGAGATGCTCCAGCGGGGAGCGATTCCCGCGGCGCGTCGAGCCATCGCGGAGCTCGAAGGGGAGGAGTTTCAGACCCCGGAAGTGCAGGCGATTCAAGAGGCTGCCCTCGAGGCCTATCGCGCGCGGCTCGCTGCGGTCGAACGATACGCAGAGGTGCTCGAGGGGGGCGGGCTTGAAGACCTCGACCTGGTGCTCGCGCTCCGGGCTCAGCGCGAGGCCGAGGTGGCCCTCACCGGCGTCCTGGATCGACTGGATGCGCTCGCCCCGTTGGCGGAGCAGCCTCCCGAACGAACCCCACGAATCAAGGGGACACGTTGATCCTCCTCATCGACAACTACGATTCGTTTGCCTACAACCTGGTTCAGTACTTCGGTGAACTCGGAGTCGAAGTGACCGTCGCTCGAAACGATGCGTTGACGCTGGAGCAGATCGAGGCCCTGTCGCCGGCAGGCATCGTGATCTCTCCGGGGCCGGGGAGGCCCGAACAGGCGGGGATCAGCGAAGCGGTGATTCGTCGCCAAGGTCCCGTTCGGCCGATTCTCGGTGTGTGCCTCTGTCATCAGGCGATCGCTCAGGTCTATGGAGGAAAGATCGTCGCCGCCGCGCGCCTGATGCATGGCCGGACTGACGCGATTCATCACGAGGAGGCCGGCGTGTTTGCCGGGCTCCCCTCTCCGTTTACCGCGACCCGGTATCACTCGCTGATCGTTGAGCGCGAAGCCGTGCCCGATATCCTCGAAGTCACCGCGTGGACCGAGGCCGGTGAGGTGATGGGGCTCCGGCATCGAAGTCACCCGGTCGAGGGGGTGCAGTTTCATCCAGAGTCGTTTCTGAGCGAACACGGCCATCGGATCCTTCGTGCATTTGTCGAACGAACGCGAGCCCCCGAGCCGCGGGGAGCAGTGGCCGAGTGATGTGCATCTATCGACCAAGACCGACGGTGAAGGGCGGTCCGCGATGAGCGGCGACGCACTGCGGGCGGCGATCCATGCGGTGGCCGAGGGGCGGGCCCTTCGCATCGACGAGATGAAAGCGGCGATGAACGAGGTGCTCGAAGGCGAGGGCAGCGAAGCGCTCATCGCCGCCCTCGCGATGGGCCTTCGGGTGCGGGGCGAGACCACCGATGAGATCCTCGCCGCCGCAGAGGTGATGCGAACCCACTGCCGCGCGGTGAGTCTTCGCGGCGAGGGCCCACTCCTCGACACCTGCGGCACCGGAGGCGACGGCTCGGGGAGCTTTAATGTGTCCACGGCGAGCGCGATCGTCGTCGCGGCGTGTGGGGTTCGAGTGGCAAAGCACGGGAACCGCGCGGTGTCTTCTCGATCCGGGAGTGCGGATGTGCTGGAGGCGCTTGGGCTCCGCATCGACCTTCCCGTTGACCGGCTTCGCGCCTCGGTCGACGACCTCGGGATCGGCTTTTTGTTCGCGCCAGCCCATCACGGCGCGCTTCGCCACGCGGCTCCGGTTCGCCGGGCCCTCGGGCTCCGGACGTTCTTTAATCTTCTGGGTCCGCTCACCAACCCCGCGGGGGCCACCCATCAGCTGGTCGGGGTGTACGACCCGAGTCGGACGGCTCCCCTTGCCGAAGTGCTCGGGCGCCTTGGGGGGAGGCGAGCGTGGGTGGTGCATGGTCACGGGGGGCTCGACGAGGTGTCTCCGCTTGGGCCAACCAAAGTGTCGGCGTGGGCCGATGGAAGGGTCGAGGAGCGGATTATCGCCCCCGAAGACTTCGGCCTCGAACGAAGCACCGAGGCGAGCCTTGCCGGAGGTGATGCGGTAGCCAATGCGACGATCGTGCGTGCAGTGCTCGCGGGCCAGCCGATCCCTCAGCGTGCGGCGGTGGTGCTCAACGCCGCCGCGGCCCTCGTCGTGGCCGAGCAGGAGACCGAGCTTCTAGCTGCCCGTCGCCGGGTGGAGTCCGCGCTCGACGACGGCTCGGCGGTGGCGCTCCTCGAGCGTTGGATCGAGTTCAGTCAACCCGGGGATCCTCCGTGAGCGCGCCCGACTACCTCTCGCCGATCCTCGCGCGGACCCGTGTCGAGGTGCGTCGGCGTCGACGACGGTGGGCGCGCTGGAATACGCCGTCGTCTTCCGAGCCGTCGTCTTCCGAGCCGTCGTCTTCCGAGCCGTCGTCTTCCGAGCCGTCGTCTTCCGAGCGCTTGCCCTGGGAGTCCACTCTTGCCCGCCTTCGGCGCGACGGGCCGCTCCACGTGATCGCTGAGGTGAAGTTCCGGAGCCCATCGGCGGGCACGATCCATCCGCGGATCCCCGGTGCGGTGGCAGCGATCGCCGCCGGGTACGAGGCGGCGGGCGCCGCGGCGGTGAGTGTGCTCGCGGACCGAATGGGATTTGGGGGCAGCCCCCTCGACGTTCGGCGAGCGTCGTCGGCGGTGGATGTGCCAGTTCTGTTTAAAGGGTTCGTCCTCGATGAGGTGCAGGTCGACCTTGCCCGGGCCATGGGCGCGAGGCTGGTGCTTCTCCTCGTCCGTGCCCTTGAGCCGCTGCGGCTTCGGGAACTCGTCAACTATGTCGAAGCGCAAGGACTCCTTCCCCTCGTCGAAGCCGCGAGCGCAGCGGAACTCGAAGCCGCGGTCGAAACCGGCGCGGCCGCCATCGGGGTCAACGCGCGCGACCTTTCGACCTTTCGGGTCGATCTTCCGGGCGGCCTTGCGTTGATCGAGAACGCTCCGGCCGACCGATGTCGGGTGATCATGAGCGGGGTTCGTTCCAAAGAAACGCTGGATGCGGTGGCGGAGCGGTCGGTAGACGCGGTGCTGATCGGGGAAGGGCTCATGCGGGCCCCGTCTCCTCCGGATCGGCTTCGGGAGTGGATGCAATGAGCGACAGAAAAACCGTGCTGGTGACGGGCGCCGCCGGAACCGTTGGGGGATACGCGACCGCCCTCGCGGAAGCGGCGGGATATCGAGTGATCGCTTCCGACCGTCGCGCGAAGGGCCTTCGGGAGCCGGTCCGCGGCGCGCTCCGAGTAGGGGACATTCGGGATCGCGACTTCGCGGAGCGAGCGATGGAGGGCGTCGACCACGTACTTCACACCGCAGCGGTGGTCGATGCCGACGCGCGGGCCGAGGAGCTCTCGACGATCAATACCGAAGGGGTCGCGGTGCTCTACGAGGCGGCACGAAAAGTTGGGGTCGATCGCTTTCTTCACGTCTCTACGGCGATGCTCTATGACCCGGAGTTTGCGGGAGCGCTGACCGAGGGAGCGCCGGCGGCGCCGCGCGGCGCCCACGCGATGTCGAAGCATGCGGCGGAGACGTATCTCCGCGGGCAGGAGTCGGGGCCGGTCTGGACGATCGTCCGCCCGGCGCCGCTTTACGGTCGGCGGGGAAGACACTTCGCCGCGGCGCTCCTGTCGATCGGCCCGCTTCTCCGACTGTCGACGCCGGTGCTTCCCCGACCGAGCGGCGGACCGCGAGGCACCATGGTTCACGCCGAGGACGTGGCGCGAGCGCTGCTCTTCCTCCTCGACCGGCGCGAGGCCGAACGGGAGACCTTCAACGTGTCCGATGGCGATGTGCTCGCGCTCGGTGATCGGATCGGGCAGACCCTCGACGCGTATAGCCTTCGGTCGTTTTCTGCGGGGCCATTATGGGGACCGAGTCTTCGGCTGATCGGCCGCTTTTTCGATCGGCCCACGACTCACGGAGCGGCCGACGCAGCGGCGCTCAATGCCTGGCGCATGGTGGTTCTTCGCCACGGCCTCAAGCCCGCGCTTCGCCCGCGATTGACACGTGAAGCACTCTCGCTCCTCTACTCAGACCTCGAGGTCGATAGCGGGCGGCTCCGTGGCCTCGGCTGGACACCGCGCTTCGGTCGGTTCATGGATGGTTGGCGAGCGGTGCTCCGGTGGTATCAGGCCGAGCGCTGGGTGCCTCGCTACGATTGATGAACTATGGGGAGCCGTCAGCCGTCAAGCCCGAAGGGCTTGACACCAAACAAGAGCCGTTGGCCGTCAAGGCCCAAGGTCTTGACCTAAAGCAGGAGTCGGTGAGCGATCGGAGCAAAAAGCCAGGGCTTCTTCTTCGTCGGGAAGCCACCGCGGTGTTGCGTCAGGGGTCGCTGATGATGCGCCGGCTTCGGCGTGGCCCGCCCGATGTTCGCCTCGGCGATTCGCGCGTGGCGGTGTTTGTCCACGGGTTCATGGCTGCCGGTGCCGTGTTCGAGCCGCTTCAGCGGCGCGTGTTTCGTGATCTGGGGCTCCGGAGCATTGACGTCACCTACAGTCCGATGGAGGGATTCGAAGCGGCGGTGGATCGGCTCGAGCGTGCGGTCCACGGGCGACTTGCCGGCGATGCGGAGCTACTGCTGGTCGGTCACTCTTTGGGCGGACTTCTCGCCCGAGCGTATCTTCAGGAGCGGGGCGGACTTCGGCGCACGTCCCGCCTGATCACCCTGGCGACGCCGCACGCAGGTACGCGATCCGCGCGCTTCGCCCTCGGTCCTCTCGCCGCGGCGCTTCGTCCGAACAGTGAGGTGATCACGCGGCTCCGCCAAAGCGCCGCGCTCCTCGAGAGCGTTCCCCACCTGTCGCTGGTTGCCGGGGCCGACCGGATGTGTTCGCCGGCGTCGAGTGCGGCTGCCATCGAAGGCGCAGAGGTCGTGTGGATCGACGACCTCGGTCACAACGAACTTCTGTTCGATGCCGAGGTTCATCGGCTGGTAGTGGCGTCGCTCGAGAGCACACCACCGCTCGCCGCCTCTTCCGGTGGGTCACCGTCGGACGCAGTTGCCTCGGATGCAGTTGCCTCGGATGCAGTTGCCTCGGATGCAGTTGCCTCGGATGCAGTTGCCTCGGATGCAGTTGCTTTGGAACCACCGTCTTCGGACAAGTTGTCCTCCGACAGAGCTCCCTCCGACAGAGCTCCCTCCGACGATTTCTGATCGCGGACGCTTGGAGGACTTGGCCCGTCGCTGTCTCGAGCGGGGGCCTCCGCGCTAGCGAGGAGCACTCGGAAGATCGACCCTGGGCTCTCCCCGTCGGTTTCGCTTTCCACTTCGATGCGGCCCTCGTGCCCGTCCACGATCTGCTTCACGAGGGCGAGGCCAAGGCCCACGCCATGGGGCCGACTCGAATAGAACGTCTCAAACAGCCGCCGCCGAATTTCGGGAAGAATGCCTGGCCCTTGATCGCGGACCTCGATCGCGGCCCGCTCTTCGGACCGATACACCCGAAGACGAATCTCACTTCCCGCAGGCGAGGCCTGCATCGCGTTCTTCA
Source organism: Myxococcota bacterium (assembly GCA_039187775.1). Classification (GTDB taxonomy): domain Bacteria; phylum Myxococcota_A; class Polyangia; order Polyangiales; family JBCCZL01; genus JBCCZL01. Next base: position 1,873 of record JBCCZL010000357.1, on the reverse strand, counting down.
GAAGATTCCAGATGACCTGACGAAGCTGGTGCGCGTCGGCGCGCACGTGCACTGCGGGCTCCGCAGCGTCCACGACGAGGCGGAGGCCCTTCGCCTCCGCAGCTCCCGCGTTGGCGACTTCCACCACCCCGCGGACTATCTCTACGGTTTCGGTGGCGGCAAAGTTGGGTCGGGTGGGCCGACCGACCTGCAGCATAGTGGTAACCAGGTCGTTCAGCCGTTCGACTTCGTTGACGACGTTCTGAAGAAGACGCCGGTCCTCCTCTTCGAGATTTGCGGTCTCTTCGATCAGCTGAACCGAGCCCGAAATCGACGAGAGAGGATTTCGGATCTCATGGGCAAGGCCCGCCGAGAGACGGCCGAGGGTTGCGAGACGTTCGGCTTGGGCGGCGGTTTCCCGAAGCTTCTGGATCTCGGTGAGATCCTGAAAGCTCACCACCACGCCCCCCACTTCTCCGTCGGCGAGGAATAGCGCGTTTCGTGTGTAGCCGACGGGAAAATGCGTTCCGTCGGGCCGGGTCGCTTGGCCGGCTCCCCGCTGGGCGGAGGGCTCCGCGGCAAGGGGGAGAAGCTCGTTCAGGGGTTCGCCGATCAGCGTGTCGGCGTCCGCGGCAAACATCTCCGCCCCGGCTTGGTTGATGGTGAGAAGCCTTCCTTCGAGGTTGGTGGTGAGGAGCCCCGAGCTCAGCGACCGCACGATGTCGTCGTTGAGCCGAGCGAGGCTTCGCGCGCTCTCCGTCGCCCGACGAAGCTGACCTCCCGCCTGGTAGAGCCGGAGGGAAAGGTTGCTCGCGAGGAACGCGACGAGAAGGAGGCCTACCACATTCGAAATGATCGCGAAGCCGAACGCCGAACCCTCGAGCAGGTAGGTCTCGGCCGGCTGGTCGGGTGGCGCGGGAAGCCAGCCGATGGCGAGGGGAACGCCGAGAAAGACGTAGATCGAGAGCGCGCCGACCGCTGCGGCCTGGGCCGAACGAAACCCCACGAAGAGAGCGGCAAGGAGGACGGTGACGCCATAGAGGAACGTGAATCCACTGCCCGCACCGCCGGAGACGTACACGAGGCCTGTGGCCAGCACGAGGTCCCAACCCAGCTGGAGCGCCGCGAGGCGACGAAGGTTTCGGGCGCTCTGGAGGAACGCCGCCGAAAGGAGAGACACGAGATAGGTCAGTACGATGAGCGCGAGAAGGAACTCCGGCGTAAACGAGTCGAGACGGGCACCGGTTGCGAGGATCGTGCCTCCGAGTACAAGGGTCACCACCAGGAGGCGAGCTCCCACGAGGCCCTGGAGCCGTCGCCGAAGCACTTCGTCAGGGCCCGGAGGGCCGTTGGCCTCAGGCTCCTCGGGGATCGGGCTCGCGGGTCCGGTCGTGGTTAGCTCGCGGAGATGTTTCCTGCCAGGTCGAAGATCGGCAGGTACATGGCGATGAGGATAAAGCCGACGATTCCTCCGATGACCACCATCATGATCGGTTCGAGGAGGGACGTTAGCGCGGCGACCGCGACGTCGACCTCCTCCTCGTAGAAATCGGCGATCTTGTTGAGCATCTGATCGAGGGCGCCGGTCTGCTCACCGACCCCGATCATCTGCACGACCATCGACGGGAACGCCTTTGTCGCGAGGAGCGGCTCGGCCATGGTCCGGCCTTCGCGAATGCGATCCGAAGTGTTCATGATCGCCTCCTCGATGATCACGTTTCCTGACGCTTTGCCGACGATCTGCATGGCGTCGAGAATCGGCACGCCGGAGCTCAAGAGGGTGCCGAGCGTGCGGGTGAATCGGGCGACCGCGATCTTGCGCATCACCGGCCCGATCAGCGGCGCAGTGAGGAACAGGGTGTGCCAAAAGCGTTTCCCTTTGGCCGTGCGGTAC
>JBCCZL010000356.1:0-10316 GCA_039187775.1 Myxococcota bacterium | reverse complement strand
CGCTGGGTGGGTGTGTTTGGCCCCTCGCCCTGAAGAAAGCGACGACATGACCCGACCCTTCCTTGTTTCGATCAGCGTAGTTGCCTGGACTCTCTGTAGCTGCAGCGATGATGTCAGCCCCGAAGCTGACGCCAGTCCGGACGCCGATGCCAGCCGCCCACTGGATGGAGGGGAGTCGGCACCGATCGAGCTCTCAAATACCCTTTGCGATGACCCGAGCCTCTTGCCGGTGCTCCTCGAAACCATGGGGGCCGATGGCATCCTGACCGACAGTGGCCCCTTCGGAGTGGTCAACGGCGAGCAGATCCAGCGCATGCTCGACGCACCCACCGAGGGACCCTTCTACATGGTGAACCTGATCCGATTCCGCGAGCAGGCGCAATATCCAGATGGACGTGAAACAGACCTGACCGGTCGCGAAGCCAATAACCTCTACCGTCCGACCGAGTTCCTCAACGCGATCGGAGCGCGGGTTGCGTTCAACACGGATGTGCACAGCCAGATCGATGGGAATGACAACCTCTGGGAGAACGTCGCCGTCGTCGAGTACCCGTGTCCGCTCGCTTTCTTCGCGATGCTCCTCGACCCGGAGTTTCAGGAGCGTTCGATTCATAAGGATGCGGGTGTGGAACGGACGATCGTCATGGTAACGAAACTCCAGCCGCTTCCTTCACCCTCCGACCCGGACCAGTCAGAGGCCATGTTCCCGCCAACGGCCGAGGACCCTGCCTTCGACCTGATCCACGTCATGGACTTCCGCGACGTCGCTCAGTACGAGCCCGACGCCAACGAGCCCGAACGGACCGGCAGGGAAGCGTGGGAGATGTATCAGGCCAGTGGGAACGCCGCGTCGGCAGATCTTGGCCACTACCCCACGGCCATCCTCGAGGTGGAAGGCGTCTTCACGGGGGATGAGCGCACGTGGGACCAGGTCCAGATGGTCCGCATGTCGAGCATGGCGGGCTTTCAAGCCTTGCTCGACGACTCCACGAGGCAGGCAGGGCGCTACCACCGGCTCGCCGCCCTGCAGCACAACTATTCGATGGTCACCTTCCCAGTGCTCTCCCAGATACCGTACGCCGACGGGACCACGGGAGGGGGCGCACCGCCGCCGGTCACCGAAGACGGGGTCGGCACCATCTGCACGGTCGACGCCGACTGCCCCGGCAACGGTGTAGAGACATGCCTGGCGGAACCGGGGGGAATGGGCTTCTGCACCCGCGAGGACTGTGATGCCGGCGAGTGCGGGGCTCCTTACGTGTGTTGCCGCGCCTGCGCCGAGGCGGTGGCGGCGATGCTGCCGTTCGATGGATCGGCGTGCCTCCCCCGCGACCTCGTCGGGCAGCTCACCACCGCGCCGATCTCGTGCACCTGCGACTGACCTCCAGCCGCCCCGACATCTCTCAGCCGCCCTGTTGCCACACCTTCTGTTGCGGCCACACCTTCTGTTGCCACACCTTGGTAAGTCGAAGACTCGCGTTGAACTCATCGACTCCGAGGCGCCGTCAGGGAGACTCCGGCCGCTTCCAGAGCCGCCCGAGTTCGAGCTCGAACGCTTCGAAGGGCTCCGCACGCACTCGGTGGTCGTCCCCGTAGCTCGCGAGGGCTAGCACCATCGAGGTATTCGCCCGACGTGGCAGCTTCAGCCGCTGCACGGCTCGCCCCAGTATTCCCGCCCGGCTCGGTCGATGAGGACGACAGCTGCGTGCTGCGTCACCGCCCAGCGGAACCGCTCCGTGCGACCGCCAACCCGCAACCAGAACACCCCTCGGCCCACCCTGAGGCGGATATTGTCGAACGAGGAGTAGTGCTTGCCCTCTGGAGTCGTCCATCCACCGACCCCGTTTTCATGCAGCAAGACCCACGCCTCCCGATCAATCCCCAGATGAACGAAGTGCATGCACTCCGAGAACGGAGTTGGGGGCGGTGTCCGCAGGACTTCACGTGGAGTGGAGCCTCCGCAGCCCGCGAGCACGACGAGGACTGCCCACACGCCACAGCGCGGCAAGATCAGTCTTCCATCGGGCCGAGCTCCTCGCCGCTCAGGACGAAGAACGCTTCGCCGTACATCGCGAGCTGCTCGAGGGCTTTGTCGAGATCTTCCTTCGAGTGGCCGCGGGTCACATTGAGGCGCAGTCGCTCCTCGCCGCGCTTCACCCCGGGATAGGTGATCGGCACCATCATCACGCCGTTTTCCATGAGGGCGATGTTCATGAAGAGCGCCTTTCGCTCGTCGTTGCACATCACCGGCATGATGTGGGTGTCGCTCTTCCCAAGATTGAATCCGATCTCGAGGAGCGACTTCCGCATGTAGTCGGACTTCTCGTGGAGCTCGGCCACGAGAGCCTCGCCTTCCTGCTCGAGCATCGTGAGAATCGTGGCCGCCGACGCCACGATCGGCACGGGGAGACTGGCGCTGAAGAGAAACGACCGCGCGTAGTGTTGGATGTGGTCGACGACGTCTTCGTCACCGAGCAGAATTCCGCCGATCCCGCCAAGGGTTTTCGAAAAGGTCGACACCACGATCGGGACCTTCGCTTTCGGAATGTCGTACTTCTCGACGATCCCTGTGCCTCGCTTGCCGAGGGTGCCGGTGCCGTGCGCGTCGTCGCAGAGGAGCACGGTGTCGGGGTAGCGATCGACGACTTCGAGAAGGTCGAGGATCTTCGCTTCGTCGCCGTCGAGTGAGTAGATTCCTTCGATGAGCACGAGGGCGTTCTTGCGCTCCCGGGTCTTTAGGCAGCGCTCGAGAGACCGCGCCGAATTGTGGTTAAAGAAGCGAACCTCCGGCTGGCGGGTGGGCGTTCCCGCGGCGAGAAAGGTCCCGTCCAAGATGCACGCGTGGGCGAGGTTATCGAGGATGAGCGTCGTGTCTTTATCGGCCAACGACATCAACGTGCCGACCATCGCCTGATAGCCGGTGGTGAACACCAGGCATTTGGGATAGCCGAACCACGCCGCGAGGCGCTCTTCGAGCTCGACATGATCGACCGTCGTCGCCTGAACCCGTGACGAAGAAAGACCGCAGCTGTACTTCTCGACCGCTGCCTTCGCGGCTTCCTTCACCTTCGGGTGCGTGGTAAGGCCGAGGTAATCGTTCGAGCTGAAGTTGATGATCGGCTTGCCGTCGATCATCGAGTGGAGGCCGCCGCTCTCGAACGCCTTGAAGTATGGGTAGACCTGCTTATCGCGCGCCTCGTTGATGCGCTCGAGTTCGGTTCGGGCCCGATCGTGAATCCAGCTCATGCTCTGCTACCCATTCCAACTACCGGTGTTTGGGTCACCGATATGGTCCACATCCTTCGCGGGACCCTCACTTTCGGAGGACCACCGCACTCACGTTTCCATAAAAGCCAATCGTCACCACGAGGGCGGTCGACACATCCTCCGCCGCTTCGCCTTGGACGATAGGGCCGACCGCTGCGCCTGAGAACCACGAGAGCACCGCGGCCATCGCGAGCGCACCGGCACCGCCAAATGACTCGCCGAGGATCTGTTTGGGCGCGGCGACCGGAACGTCGCCGAGCACTTCGCGGATGCCCTCGAGCTCGCAGCGGTCGCTCTCTGCAAGGCCACTCACCGCCGCGGCGACCACGTCGACCCGCTCGAGACCCGCATCTTGAAGCGCATCGCGAATCGCCCGCACCACCGAGTCGCTCGACGCGTGGACGAGCACCGCGTCCGAGGCGGGTGGTGAAAACGCCGTGCCGTAGCCCGCGATCGTGCCGAGGACGGTCGCCTCTCGCCCCGCCGCCCCCTCGGGCCGCTCGACCACGAGATAGGCTGCGCCCTCACCGAAACGAAAGCCCTCGCCCTCGCGGTCGGCCACTACGCCGAGCTTTTTGAACGCAAGATAGAGCGGCTCGCTGAGCACTTCGCCGCCGCCGACGAGAAACACGTCGCCCCGTCGATGGGCAAGGTGGGTCTCGGAGGTCACCACCGCATCCAGGGCGCCACAGTTTCCGTCGACCACCGTGACATTGGGGGCGCGAAGGTCTTCCCAAATGCTCACATAACCGGCAGCCGCATTGATGACAGTGTTGGGAAAACGCGAGGGGTTGATGTAGCGCGGGTCTTCGAGCTCCGCGACCAGATTGAGCTCGGTGATCGCGTCGAGGCTTCCGTACGCGGTCGAAGAGCAGATGCCCACTCGGCTCGGTCCGTAGGCGACGAACTCACCGTCTCGTTTGATCCCCGCGTCCTCGAGCGCATGCTTGCCCGCGACCACCAGAAAACGAGTGAGTCGATCGAAGTTCCGAAGCCCCTTCTTGCCGAGGTAGCTCGGCGCATCGAAGTCCCACGCCTCGGCGGCCCACGCTTCGCCCACCTTCTCCCGGTCGAGCACGGTGGGCGTGCCGAAGGCCTTCTCCCGGGCCGCTTCCGGATTGGCGAGGGACGCCTCGAATGCGGGGCGGCCCACCCCGAGCGGGCTGACCACCCCGACCCCGGTGATCGCCAAGTTCACGATGCCGCCTCGCGGCCACCAAACCCGACCTCGTCGGGAAGGACGCCCGGCCGGGCGAGGGCGAGCACCGCATCGTAGCCCCCGAACGCAAGCGCGTTATTGAGGACCAGATCCGCCGGTCCCTCCTGCGCCACATTGGCGACGACATCGAGGTCGATCGCCTCGTCCTGCTGTTCCGAGTTGATGGTCGGCGGATAGCGCCGTCGCTGAATGCTCAAGACACAGGACACCGCTTCGATGGCGCTCGCCGCCCCCATGCAATGTCCGAGCATGCTCTTGATGCTCGTCACGGGGACGCGTTTGTCGCCGAACACGTGACGAATCACTTTGGATTCGACCCGGTCGTTCGCTTGGGTTCCCGTGCCGTGGGCATTGATGAAGTCGACCGCATCGGCATCGACGCCGCTCGACTCGATCGCCCGCTGCATCGCGTCGATGCTCCCTTCGCCTTCGGGGTGCGGCCGGGTGATGTGATGCGCATCGCAAGCGAGCCCATAGCCTCCGACCTCGGCGATCGGTGTCGCGCCCCGGCGGACGGCGTGGGCCTCCGACTCGAGGACGAACATTCCCGAGCCCTCCCCCACCAAGAGCCCTTTCCGATCCGCGTCGAACGGCTGGCATCGCTCGGGCGCCACCGCGCCGAGCCGCACGAAGCCCGCGAACTGGAGCTTCTCGATGATCTCACTCGCCCCGGCGATCGCCACGTCCGCCCGGCCCGCCCGGATCTGATCGGCGGCAAACCCGAGCGCATAGTTGCCGGCAGCACAAGCGGCGGGAAGCGTCTGGACCATGCCGCGGGTCCCGAAGGCGCGGGCCACATGAATCGGAAGGAGGGTCGTTCCGTAGCGGGTGATCTTAAGCGACGGCACCGCGTCGTACCCCTGGTGAATCCACGCCGCTTCGAGCTCGCCGAGAATGTTCGCCTCGCCCATGGTGGTCCCAACGATCACCGCGGTCCTCGCGCCAGCGAGCTCTTCCGGTTGCATTCCCGCCTGCTCGACCGCCATCCGCGCAGCCGCCACGGTCATCGCCGAACAGCGTCCCGCATGCCTTGCCTGCGCCGCGGTCAGAAAGTCCCGCGGAACGAAGCCCTTCACCTCGCAGGCGATGTTTCGGTCGATGCCCGACGCGTCAAAGCGCTCGATCGGCGCCGCTCCGCTCTCGCCGGCGAACACCGAGCGCTCGAAGGCCTCCCGTCCGATTCCGATCGGGCTCACCACCCCCATTCCTGTCACGAAGACCCGGGCCATCAGCCCGCGCGTGATAGCCCCGCGATGGGGTCTTGGCAATGCCGCCACCAGGGGTCCAAAGGCTCCTACAGGCTTACAAGGTGCGTGGTCGGCTGCGCACCGCCGAAGACCGGCCAGACAGTCTTTTTTCTATAGGTATCGCCGACTTGACACGCTGCGGCATCGACTCGTATAGGCTTCGCGATGGGACGCGAGACGCGCACGCTGGTGGATGCGCTCCGGACGATCCCGCGCCGGGAGGGTCGGGGCTTCACCTTCGTCGAGGGGGCCACCGAACGTCGGTTCTACTCCTACCAGGAGCTCCACGACGAGGCGCTCCGCCGGGCGGCGTTTTTTGACGCCGCAGGCCTCCGGAAGGGCGATCGCGTCGCGTTGGTTATCCCCGAAGGCAACGAATTCGTCCTGAGCTTCCTTGGCGCGGTGATGGGCGGCCTCGTGCCGGTGCCGATCTACCCCCGGGCGACCTTCAAGGCCCTCGACGGCTACCAGGGAATTGTCCGGCACATCGTAGAGACCTCCCGGGCCGCGGCCCTCCTCACCGTCGATCGCCTGTCCCCTCATCTCGCTCCCGCGGTCGCGTCTTCCGCCGACGACGAGTCGAGCTCCGTGCGAGTCCTCACGTGCGAAGAATTCTTCGCAGGAGAGGCGAAAACCTTTGCTCCGCCGGCGATCGACGAAGACGATCTTTGCTTTCTCCAGTTCACCTCGGGCAGCACTTCGCGGCCCAAAGGCGTCGAGGTTCGCCACCGAAACCTCGTCGCCAACGCGCAGGCGTTTCTTGGCTCCGAGGGGCTCGACCGGAACGACGACGACGTCGGCGTGAGCTGGCTCCCGCTCTTTCACGACATGGGCCTCATCGGCTTCATTCTCGGCACCCTGATCTGCGACATCCCGGTGGTGATCCTGCCGACGAGCCGCTTTGCCCGGACGCCGCGGATGTGGCTCGAGCTCATCAGCGAGTACCGCGGCACCATCACCTTCGCGCCAAACTTTGGTTACAACCTCGCCCTCAAGCGGCTCCGAGACAAAGACATCGGCTCGCTCGATCTGAGTTCGCTCCGCGTCGCGGGTTGCGGCGCCGAACCGATTCGAGGCCGGACGCTGCTGGAGTTTGCCGAGCGACTCCGGCCGGCGGGCTTTCGGGAAGAAGCGTTTCTTCCGAGCTACGGGATGGCCGAGGCCACTCTCGCGATCACCTTTCACGACCTCGGAAAACCACTCCGCATCGACCGGCTCGACCCCGAGGAGATGCGACAAGGCCGGGCCACCCCGAGCCGCGCCTCCGACGCCCTCGAGGTGGTGGGCTGCGGTCGAGGCTTTAGCGGCCACGAAATCCAGATCGTCGACGGCGACGGTCAGCCGTTACCGGACCGACGCGTCGGCGAAGTCCTCGTCCGCGGCCCGAGCACCACCGCCGGCTACTTCGAGAACCCCGAGGCCACCGCCGCAGCGTTCGATGACGGCTGGCTTCGCACCGGAGACCTCGCCTATCGCGCCGACGGCGACCTCTTCATCTGCGGTCGCAGCAAGGACCTCATCATCATTCACGGCGCGAACCACTACCCGCAGGACATCGAATGGGCGGTGAGCGATCTCGAAGGCGTGCGTCGGGACAATGTCGTGGCGTTCAGCGTCGACACGAACGAAGGCGAAGCGCTGGTGGTGGTTGCCGAAGCCCACTCCTCCGACGCACCCCGGCTTAGGAGGGAAATCACACAGCGCGTCTCCGAGCGCTTTGGTTTGCAGCCGCGAGCCGAGCTCTGCCGCGTCGGCACGCTCCCGAAGACGTCGAGCGGCAAGGCGCAACGACGCAAATCTAAACAGCTATTCGAAGCGGGTGAGCTACCCCTGCACCGGGAGGATGCGTGATGCCCGGCTTCGACAAAAGACATGGCCGGTCTGCTGGACGCGGTCAGACCGTTCCCGTATGGTGCGGCGCCCAATTTTGGGAGCCGCTCCCGCGTGTGGAGAATGGTGAAGGAGAAGACGATGGATCGCGCGAAGCTCTTGGACATGTTCCGCAATATGGCGACGGAGATTGCGGAGAAGGACTTTTCGAACGTGACCGAGGAACAGGTCATCGCCGAACTTGGCATCGACTCCCTCGGAATGCTCGAACTGGTCGGCGCGATGGAGCGGGACCTCAACGTCCAGGTTCCCGACGACGAGCTCGTCGGCATTCAAACCGTCAAACAGCTCCTCGACCTCGTCGAAAAGCGCGTCTGAATCGTAAGGAGAAGGGACCCATGGCTTCCGATCAGTTTCAAGAGAAGCTCTACCACCAGTTTCGTACGTTCTTCGACAAGGCCGAGGAAAAGCGACGCTGGAATCCGCTCCAGGACGTTCCCTGGGACAAGGTGAATCCGGAGGTTCCGGAGGAACTTGCGCTCTGCGCGGAGACATTTCTCGGAGTCGAAGGGTTCCTCACCGACTACATCGTCGGTGGGCTCACGAGCGTTCGGCAGAGCTCGATCGGACAGCGCTGGTTCTCCGCGAACTGGGGTTACGAAGAGCTCAAACACTCGATGGCCCTCACCGAGTACCTCATTCGCTCCGGCAAGCGGACGCAGGAGCAGATGTTCGACTTCCACACCCGGCTCATGGAGAACCAGTGGGAGCGGCCCTTCGATACTGCCCGTCAGATGACCATCTACGGGGTGTTTCAGGAGATGGCGACGTTCGTCATCTACCTTCGGCACGAAGCCCTCGCCAAGAAACACAACGATGAGGCTCTGGCCACGGTCTACCGGCTGAACGCGCGAGACGAGTGCGCCCACGCCCGCTTCTACGAGGACGTGGTTCGGGTGTATCTCGAAGAAGATCGGGAAGGAACCCTCGACGACATTTCGCTCGTCGCGCGGAACTTTCGGATGCCCGGCGTCGGCATCGTCCCCGACTACGACCAGCGAATTCAGGTCATGCGCGGCGAGGGCGAGGTCAACCGCGATGTCTTTCTTAAGAAGGTCTACTTCCCAACCTTGAAATACCTCGGCGTGACCCGCGCCGAACTGGTGGACGCCGGCAAGCGCGCCCGCAAAGCAAAGCAGGCCGTCCACGCCGCGCCCCCACCGGCGGAATGAGCGCACGAGAGCTTAGAGCAGATAACGAAAGCACCCCTAGGAGCAGCCCCGATGAACGATTTGAAAGATAAGCTTCGTGAGATCATCGCCGAGGTGAGCGAAGTCGACGACATTCCCGACGACACGCCGTTCGCCGACCTGGGGATCGACAGCATGATGGCGATCGAAATCGTGGCCGAGGTCGAGCGGACCTACAAGCTGTCCATCCCCGAGGATGAACTGCAGGACCTCACCCATTTCACCGCGGTGTACGACAAGGTGCAGGCCAAGCTCGCCGACGCCAACGCCGCCGAGTAGCGGCTCGTCACCGAACTTCCTTAGCGAACCCTCCATCGCGATGAAGAAAGCCGGGCCCGGTGCCGGCGCCGACGTGTATCGAATCTTCCACCCGGTGCGGGTCGGCTATGTCGATACCGATCAAGCGCAGGTGGTCCACCACTCGAAGTACCTCCACTACATGGAGGCGGCGCGAGTGGAGTACCTGCGAAGCCGCGGCATGGTCTACAAGGCCGTCGAACTCGACAGCCACGAGGAAGGCGGCTTCGGCCTTCCCGTCGTCGAAGTCACCATGAAATACCGGCTGCCCGCCCGCTTTGATGACGAGCTCCGCATCGAGACTTGGGTGGGCAAGCTCGCGCGCGCGACCCTCCGCTTCGACTATGTGGTGTGGCGCGGCGACGAGCGGCTCGGGCACGCAAAGATCACGCTGGCCTGCGTGCGCCTCCCGAGCGGACGGCCCCGACGGATGCCCGCGATGATGGCCGAGATCTGCGACCCGGCCGAAACCGTCTAGAGAGCGGACCCGACGCCTCGCGGAAGTTCACGTCACCACGAGGGAGTCTGGTCGGCTCACTATCCCTAAACGGAAGGGAGTCGACACCGACGTCGGAGGCGGCTTTCTACTTTCTGCGGATCGAACGAAAGGGACCGTCGACGGCTCGAGTACCGATGAGTGATGGCCACGCTGCCCACTCCGGAAGTCGCCGGTTCGATCGCAAAGGAACGTGTCGAGACCATCGGTCGCGGGAGGGTTTCGATCCACGAGACCGTCGCGGACGGGAGTGATCCGAGCGTTGCTCCCGGCGAGAAGCTGACGCGGGGAGGGGTTCCCCTCGATTCCCTTGCCGCCGGGTCGGCCGGTCCGGTGGTCCTCGTCGGAGGAGTCGAACATCTCTTGACGGCGGCTCACGTGGTGGGAGCGCCGATGCTTCCTCCCGACAAGGGACCAGACTTTCGGTCCCGCTTCTATTCTCCGGAACCCAAGGTCTGCCTCAGCATCTCGGTGGACCACTTCGCCACGGTGGTCGAAAGCACCATGCTCGACCGGCAGGTGCTGGGCATGGCCAAGCGCGATCCCAACGGCGTGCCCGGGGTTCACAAGCTAGGAGGACGAGACTACGGCGCAGACGGCGCCCTCCTGGAGCTGATTCCGAACCTCGATTGGTCGAACGAGATCGACGACATCGGACCGATCACCGGCGAGCGGGATCTCATTGGCGAGATCTCGAACTGGTCGGCCCT
>JBCCZL010000355.1:0-10343 GCA_039187775.1 Myxococcota bacterium | reverse complement strand
GCGCCGAGATTCGCCTCCGTCACGTGGAGCTCGGCGACTTCGTGAGCCGTGTCGAAGTAGCTCGAAACGAACCGCTCGCCGGTGCTGAGATACGCTCCCACCGTCTCGCCGTAGTCGTTGCCAATCGCGTCAAACGGTGAGTTCTGAACGTTCAGCACGTCCAACGCGATCATGTTTAGCTCGCCAATATTGAGCCGCCGAGGCTGGTCCGCTGGCGGAAGACCGCACACCAGATTCTCACCGGTCTCGGGGGTACGAACGGGGTCCATCCCCGGCGCGACCGGCCCTTCGTCGCCAGTTTCACCGAACGTTCCCGTGCAGGCTCCCAACGTCAGGCCGAGGGCCAGACCTGCGGCGAGCAAGGGTATTGCCCCCCGAAGTCTGGATGGCCCAGGTCGATGAACCCGTGCGGGCGGGGAAACCGAAAGAAGATCGTACCGTACCTTCATATCGCCTCGTGGGAGCCGTGGGGGGCACCACACCCCATTCGACTCAGCAGGTAGGTAACTCGGCGTTGCAAAAGCGGCTCAAAAAGGACCCTTGGTCGTTGGACCTGACCGCTATCTACTCGTGATTGCTGGCCTCATGGGGTGCTGCTCAGAAGATCAGGTTGCAGCTCGCCCGCTCGTCGGCGGCGTCTGTGTTGTTCCCGTCGTTGCACTCGCGGATGGCGTCGTCCGGGTCGACGGTGGCATAGACCAGGACCGAGCGGCGAGGAAAGCTAGGGATTGTCGCGGTGAACGTCGTCGTTCCACCGGGGGTGATTGGCCCCGCGACCGTTTCCTCGTGGATCGACGTGCCCCCCGCCGCGGGATCGCCAGCGAAGTAGCGAACCAGCACATTGCTCGCCGGAGCGGAGCCCTGGTTGGTGACCGTGGTCTCGAAGGTCTTCTCCGGACAATCCCCACCGATCGCGCCCAACTCCACGAGGAGGTCTGCGATCGCATCGCCGGCGGCTACGGGAACGGTCATCGTGTTGTTGTCTTCGAGGCACTCGCGTTCGGCCATCGTCTCGTCGACCGTGACACGAACCTCGTTCGGAAGCGCGCGGGGCGAGTTGTTCTGAGCTTCATAACGCACGGTGATGAGGAGTTCCCCTTGAGGTTCGATCGAGTTCATCAGCGTGGAGGTCAGCGGGGTCATCGCCATGTCGGCGTACAGGGGTTCATCAAGGGGCACACCTGACCAGATGCCATGAAATGCGATCACTACCCCCGGGCCGACCCGGACGTCTCCTTGGTTCACCACTCGAGCGGTGATGTCGATGGTGTTGGAGAGCATTCCGCACGCGGCGTCGGGGGAGCTCACCTGGATTCCGTTCACGATGAGGTCGGGGGCGATGCCAAAGCTTCGGGGTTGGGACCGATAGGTGTTGTAGATCCGCCCGCCGTAGGGACGCCAGCTCTCCGGCTCCCTCGTCGGGATGCCCCCTCCTTCGAACACATTGGTCACGTGGTAGGAGTGCTGGTTGTAGATCCGCCGAGCGCTCACCCAGAGGTCGCTCGCATCGCCGAAGACTTCGAGGCCATTGTTGAACGCCGCGGTGTTGCCGCGCTCGCTGCAGAAGCCCGACTCGTTGGACGTGGCGAATACGATCTCGGCGTTGCCGTCGTTGTCAACGTCGGCGATCACCGGGTTTTCTGTGCGGGTTCGGCTCTCCGAGAGCTCGCGAAACAGCACTTCGCCGTCGGTCCCGGAATACACGCGAAAGTAGCATTCGTCATTGTAGATGACCTCGGCCGCTCCGTCGCCGTTGAAGTCGAATACGCTCGACCCGGTGACCCGACTCGAGTTGTCTTCGGTTCGCCGGCGCCAACCATTGTGAAGGCACACGCACTGGCTCAACGTTTCGTTGCATCCAAACTGGCTGGCGTCGCCACAGTCGGCATCGGTTCGGCAGGCGCCGGACGGGGGCGTTCGCGCCGGATTTCCTTGCATCCCCATCATGTCGTCGTCAAAGCGGTTCGGCCAGGCGGGGCATGCCGGGGTCGGCGGTTGAAGATCGAGCAGTCGATAGTCAGCGCTGAAGGCAGTGCCGATCTCAGGGAACCCGTCGCCATCGAAATCGTCGATGTTCGGAGCCCCGCCGCGGCCACCGGCCCCGAGATCGTCGTTGACCAGGAGGGCTCCGTCGCTTCCTCGGTACACCTGCAGCCGCCCGTCGGCGATCACCACGACCTCTGGCGCCCCGTCGAGCGGGTTCATCGGCCCGGGGGGGGCCATCGAGTCCGCTCCGAGCACATCCGCGATCGCGCAAAACCCTTCTCGCCGGGCGCTGCTCCCATTCACCGTCCGCCCATCCCAGAGCACCGCGAGTTCGCCGTCGCAGAACGCGACGTGGTCGGGATCGACTTCGGCACCGGTGCAGTCCGCGCGCCGGGTTGCTCCGGGTGGCGCCGCGGGCATTCGGTAGGCGGTGCTTCCGGCGACGATCTCTTGCACCCCGTCGCCGTTGAGGTCGGCGACGCAGGAGATCGGGCCCTGGCTTTGCACGCCATTTGCGAGGTCTCCTTCGAAACGGTCGACGAACGCGAAGTTCCCGGTCATCGCGTCCTTCTCCACGGTGAAGACGTTCCGGCCGACGACGATCTCTGCCGGTGCGACGCCATCGACGTCCACGATCGAAGGCGATGGGTTTGATCCTCCGAGTCCTCCGCCGCTGCCGTTGTGGGTGCCGAGGATCGCGCCGGTGTTGGAGTAGATCCGTACGCGGTCGTTTTCGGTGATCACCACGATCTCGGGAACCCCGTCGCCATCGAGGTCGCCCGCGGCGATACCTGCGGTCGGGTCGAGGTCCGCGGTGCCGCAGCCGCAGGACACATCCAGCGGATCGCCCTCGTTCCACTGGGTGCTGCCACAGGTGGCGAAGAAGTCCGCGCCTCGGTTGGGCCCGCCGCCGTGCACCGCCCGAAGCACCCCGTTTTGGGTAAAGCTGCTATCGCAGAACGTCATGAACACGATCTCGGGAAAGTCCCGCTCATTGATGAGGCCGTCTCCGGTGTCGTCGTCCAGATTGATCACCACCGGCGTGACCACGACCTGGGAAGACGCGGGAAACGGGCTGCCGACGGCGTTCCGTGATCCGAAGGTGCCTCCCCACGGAAAACCCGGCTCCTGGGTCGGCAGCACCGCGGTGAACGGCTCCGGGGGAAGGAAACACGACGGCATTGTTCCGCTGCCCGCACATTCGTTGACGTCGCACGCGGTGAACGCGGGGCAGTCCCAGTCGTCCTGACAGGGGCAGGATGCACTGCCCATCCCATCGTCGGTGCACGTGCTGACAAAGTACGCATCGCCACCGCAGCTGAAGCGAGTCGTCAGGGCGCTTCCGTTGGGCGCGCATTCTTCGATGGCTTCCATCGAGCAGCTTTGGTTGCCGGGACTACAGACGTCAGCAACGCAGATCGCGCCATTGCAGAACTCCGACGCATCGCAATGGATGTCGTCGTTGCACGAGATGTCCTCGCAGTACTTGCCCCTTCCGTCGGGGGCGTCGGCGCACCGCTCGGTGGCGCTGCACATGAGATCGGTGCACTCGTTCGGCACGCACGTGGGGATGTCCATCACCACTTCGCAGCGCTCGCCAAGACCGCAGGTCACCGCGCCGCAGCTCACTCCACTCGCGTCACCATCGGTGGTGCCATCGACCACCGCATCGGGCCGAACCATCCCGTCCGGCGTCGGCACTGCGTCGGTGCCGGCGTCACCGCCAGCCAAGGGATCGGGGGAACACTCGCAGCCTGCAACGGCCGCCAAAAGGAGGAACACAATGGGATGCTTCATACGTTATTAATGAAAACATCTGTTCTCACTAGAATCCAGTCATCCCCGTAAGTGATCGAGATCACGTGAGATATGGTCTTCAGCTGGCCGAGATTCGGTGAGCCTCGCAACGGCGTGCTGAATCTCACGTTCGGCAAGCTAGCGCACGTCGATATGGCCGCTCGGGTCCACGAGGGTTTCGAGGCGAACCAGCTTTCGTCGATCGGACGCGAGTCGGCCGACGATCTCGAAGTGCAGTTTGAGCTGGTCGTCGCTTGGAACATACCGGACGACGACGTTCTTCAGTCGAGGTTCGAACTTGAGAATCGTGGAGCGGATGGCCTGCTGGAGTGCACCCAGGGAATCGGGGACCTCGTGGAACATGTCGGTGAAGTCCACAACGCCGAAGTCGGGAACCGTCATGCTGTCCCCCTGGGTCGTGTTGAGGAGGACTTTGATGTGGGCGAGAACATCCCGCACCGGGTCGCCACGTCGTTCTCCGGAGGCCAAGCGAGAAAGGAGTCCGCGGGTTCCCATGCGGCTACCGTCTCCCAGCCTCGACGAAAGGTCAAACCGGCTTTAGGCCGGTCGGCTTAGAAAGGTCCGGGAGCTCTGCATGGAGCCCGTTGGCGGATCGATCAAAGAAACGGACTGCACCGCATTCGAAAGTTGATGCAGGTGTACAGATTGGGTTCCGGGCACGCGGCGGGGTCGCTGCATGCGCACTCGCCAATGTCGACGCAGTTGCCCCAGCACCCTTGAACGACCTCCGGGACCCGACCCTGAGGGCAGTCTGGCGGGATGGCATCGCAGAGCACCTGGCGCGGATCGCAAACGACCCCATCGGGCGCGCTGTCGCCTGCGTCGAGGTCGCTATCGGAAGGGGCGTCGAGGTCGCGATCGGAAGGAGCGTCGAGGTCGCGATCGGAAGCGGCGTCGAGCGGTGCGTCTTCGGCGGCATCGGCCATCGCATCCGCGGCGCCCGCTTCCGAGCGGGACCCGTCCGGCGTGACGTCGCGAACAGAACTGTCGTCACCGCACGACGCGAGGCTGATAAGAGTAAGGATTGCGATTGCCCGCATCCCTTTGTCCTACCAGCGTTGGTCCGGCGCGGAAAGCTCTCTGCTCAGCGACCGTGCCGCACCCGATAGCGAACGAGGTCGGCGATCGTCCCCACCGAGAGACCATGCTGGGCGCCAAACTGGAGCAGCGCCGAGGTTCGCATCATCGTGCCGTCGTCGTGCATCACTTCGCTGATCGCTGCGACCGGTTTGAACCCAGCGAGGCGGGCGAGGTCCACCGATCCTTCGGTGTGGCCGTCCCTTGCGAGAACGCCACCCTCCGCGGCGCGAAGCGGAAACACGTGTCCGGGGCGAACGAGATCGGTCGGCAGCACTCCGGCCTTCACTGTCGTCCGAATGGTGAGGGCTCGGTCCTTGGCGGAGATTCCCGTGGTCGTACCTTCGGCGGCTTCGATCGAGACAGTATAGGCGGTCCCGCGCGGGGCCTGGTTCTTTGCGACCATCGGAGGAAGCTCGAGGTGGTCGGCGAGTTCGTTGGGCATCGAGAGGCAGATCACGCCTCCGGTGTATCGAATGATGAACGCGAGCCACTCCTCGGTGGCGTTCTCGGCCGGAAGGACGATGTCTCCTTCGTTCTCTCGATCGTTGTCGTCGATCAAAATCACGGGCCGACCGGCCTGTAGATCGCGAAGCAAATGCTCCGTGGGCCGGAGCTCCGGATTGGAGTGGTTTGGATCGGTCGGGGAGCCGGCCTCGAAAAACGGCCAGTCATCGGGGAGTCGCATCATTGAATGGCCATTCAGTCATTCATGCTGCGCCGCGTCAATAGGAGGCGTCTGAATTTTTCACGCAACTGCCCCCATCCCGTCCCGATAAGGGCGGCACTGGCGAGGGGATTGCCACCCATTAGAATGGAGGGAGTGCCGTGACCGAAGATCGTCTGACCATCCATGTTTTGAAGCAGATTCGCGACGAGATCGTGGAAACTCGGACCGCGCTTGGAAGCCGACTCGACCTTACGAACGAACGGCTGGACCAGACGAACGAACGGCTGGACCAGACGAACGAACGGCTGGACGAGACCAACGAACGGCTGGACCAGACGAATCTTCGGTTGTCGGCGGTTGAAGAGACCCTCCTCGAGCTGGCCACACAACAGCGATTCGTGGTGCGGTCGGTTCGGGGAGGGCGAGATCGGCAGGGTCGTCTCGAGGGAGAACTTGCGTCTCTTCGAACCCGTGTCGACGCCATCGAGCTTCGACTCGACGAACCGAAGCCCGGCTGAAGCTTCGTTTTCCTGCAGGACTTTCCCGGTGCGTCGGGTCAGTCGTTTTATTGCCCTAATCCTGCGTCCTTCGGCAGCATTACAGAACGGGTGTGGCCCGTGAGGTGTGATGTCTCTACGAGGAACAACGCTGCTGGTGCTGCTCTTGGCTGGGGTCCAGGGCTGCGGAGGAACGACCCTTCTCCCGGAGTGTGATGTCGAGGGAGCGGTTAACCTGAGGGTCGAGTCGGCCGGGCACCTAAACCCGGACGACGACGGTGATGCCCTTCCAACGGTCCTCCGGATCTACCAGCTCACCGAGCTGAAAGACATCGAGACGGCGAGCTTCGACGAGCTCTGGAATACGCCGGAAGAGCTCCTGGAGGACGCGATCGTCGTCGAGGATGAGCTCACGATTTATCCCGAGCGGGTGATCGAGCGCTCGTTCGAGCGGAATCCCGACGCCAACTACCTCCTCGCGATGGGACTCTATCGGCGACCTGCCGGCTACTCCTGGCGGACGATCCTCGAGCTTCCTCCGCCGCTGGAAGAACAGCAGTGTGCGGCCCGAGAAGCGGCCGAGGACCCCGAGGACGACGTGCCTCAGGGGGTTAATCCTCGGGTCGAGCTCTACATGGACGACTACCGGATCGAGGGCGCTCTCTTCCTCGAGCCTGCGGAAAATGGCTGTACGGGGCTCGACTGTCTGGACGAGCTGGCCGAGGATGCGGCTTCGGAAGCCGAGGGTGCGGGAGAGGAGGCTCTTCCGGACACGCCCGACGCTCCGGACGCCCCCGACACCCCGAGTACAGACACCCCTTCGGTCGACGCGCCTTTGAAGCCCTCGGCCCCACCTCTGCGAGAGCCTTAGTGAAATCGCCCCAGCGCATCGTTTGGTCAGAAGGGCTGCTGATGTCTCCCCAACATCTGCAGCAGCAGGACAGGTACCACGAGGACCTACTGGGTTCTCGTCTCGACGCCCTCGAGCCGCTGAACTGGGGCGTGGTGTCTGTGGCGTTTGACCGGCGTGCACTCTCCACCGGCCAGGTTCAACTCACCGAGTTTGCCGGAGTGCTGCCCGAGGGCTTGGTGCTTCGGCTCGGAGCGGGCCATCCCGAGCTCCCTCCGGTTCGGCCCATCGAAGGCCACTTCCCGCACACCCAGTCGTTTGCCGAGGTGTTTCTCGGCGTGCCGCGCGAACGCGATGGCGTTTCGAACTACGCCGAGACGGCGGGGCAACGGACGCGCTTCCTCGTGGAAAAGCGCGAGGTGGCCGACAACGCCGGTGGTGCAGAAGAGGTCAGCGTGCCCTTTGGTCGCCGCAATGTGTCGATCCTCTTCGGTGACGAACCGCGGGACGATTACGAGAGCATCAAGGTGGCCGAGGTGATCCGAGACGACTCGGGCGGCCTTGCCCTGTCCGATCCGTACGTGCCGCCGAGCATGCGGCTTAGCGCTTCGCCATTTCTCGTGGCGGGCATTCGTCGCCTTCTTCGTCTCGCGATCACGCGTCAGCGGTCGCTCTCCGAATCGCGGAGACAGCGTGACGAAGCGACCATCGAGTTCAATGCGCGTGACGTGACGCGGTTCTTGTTGCTCAACGCAATCAACACCTACGTGCCGGTGATGAACCACATGGTGGACGCGGCCGACCTTTCGCCCCGTGCGGCATACCTCATGCTCTGCCAGTTTGCGGGCCAGCTCGCGACCTTCTCGGCCGACGAGGATCCATCGACCCTCCCGAAGTTCGTGTACACGAATCTCCGAGGCACCTTCGAAGAGCTCTTCGCTCGCATCACCGCGCTGCTTCAGGCCACCGTCAAAGAGCACTATCTCAGCCTCGCTCTCGATACGCGCGACGACGGGGTGCACTTTGGCAAGCTCGACGACGAGGCGCTCGTTCGCTGCGAGAAGTTCCTGATCAGCGTCAAGAGCCACATCGCCGAGCACGAAGTGGCGACCCAGCTTCCCCGCCTCGCCAAGATCGCGTCTTGGGAGGACATCAACGGTATCCTGCAGTCGGCGACGCCAGGCGTGCCCGCGGAAGTCACGTACCGTCCACCCCCGGAGATACCGATTCGGGCGGGGCTCGTTTACTTCACCCTCTCGGTCGAAAACGCGTACTGGCGGAACATCATCAACGACCGGACCTTTTCGATTTATTTGCCCCACCCCTTCGACCCAAAGCAAACATCGGTGGAACTCCTCGCAGTGCCCTCGATGGGGACCCGAGGCTGAGCCAGGAACACGACCCGAATGGACCGAGTCAACGAGATCACCCGCGACTGCTTCAATGCCCTGACGCAGATTCGACACCTGGACCAGGGCTCTCAGCCATCGCCCGAGGTGCTCCACGGTCGGCTCCGAGCGTTCATCGACCGGATGATGCGTCGTGCGTCGGAGGTGGGGTTTTCGCAGCAGGACATCCAGGACATCGCCTACGCGGTGGTCGCGCTGGCGGACGAAATCGTGCTCACGTCGGCGGCCAACCTTCGCGACTTCTGGCTCCCGCGCCTCCTGCAGCTGCAGTACTTCAACGAAAACGTGGCCGGCGACAATTTCTTCGTCCGGCTCCAGGGAATCCGCGCCGATCCCAATCGAGTCGAAGTGCTCCGGGTCTACTACATGTGCCTTCTGTTTGGCTTTCAGGGCCGGTATCGGATCCGCGGCGGCGAGGTGGAGCTCGCCAATATCACCGAGGCGGTGCAGTCGGACCTCACTCGGGCGGGAGCGATCAAGAACGAGGCGCTCGCGCCGTCCGCCGCCCGGCCGCGGGAGAACCTTGGCGGCCAGCGACGCTCGCTACCGCTCATTCTGCTTTCGGTGGTCGCGGTGGTCCTCTCGATCTTGCTTTACGTGGGGCTGCGCTTCAGCGTGAGTGGGACCGCCGAGGACGTAGTGGAAACGGTCCAGGGACTCAAGGAATCGTGAGGGAGCTTCACCGATGCTGAAGTGGATATTCGCGGTTGTCATTCTCGTCGTTGTCTGGGCGGCGACGATTCTATTCGAGCTCCCGTTCTGGCCTGCGATTCTCATCACTCTGCTGGTGATTCTCGCGCTGGTCGCGGTGTTCGTGATTCGCCGGTTTCGGGCGCGGCGGGCCGCGCGAGAACTGGAAAAGGCCCTTGCGGCGCAAGCCGCCGAACAAGCTCGAAGTGCTCGGCCCGACCTCCAGGCCGAGATCCAGGAGATGCAGAACGAGTTCCAGAAGGCGATCACCGCCCTCAAGGGCTCGAAGCTTCAGAAGGGCGGCAAGAACGCCCTCTACGCGCTGCCGTGGTACGTGATCATCGGTCCCCCGGGGAGCGGCAAGTCCACCGCACTCCGCAACAGCGGCATCCAGTTTCCGTATCAGTCGCAGAGCGGCGGCTCGGTGCGCGGCGTCGGCGGGACGCGAAACTGCGACTGGTGGCTGACCAACGAGGCGGTCCTTCTCGACACCGCGGGGCGTTGGTCCACGGAGGACGAAGATCGAGAGGAGTGGCAGTCGTTCCTCGATCTCACCAAGAAGTTCCGCTCTCGAAAGCCCCTCAACGGAATGCTCGTGGCGGTCAGCGTCGGCGATCTCGGCGGAGCCCACGAGGACGAGGTGGTGGCGCTCGCAAAGCAGATCCGCGACCGCGTCGACGAGGTGATGGCCCGGCTTCAGATGTCGCTTCCGGTGTACCTTCTGTTTACGAAGTGCGATCTCGTGCCCGGGTTTGTCGAGACGTTCTCGGACCTCGACCGAAATTCGCGCGGACAGATGTGGGGCTTTACCGCGCCGCTGGCGACGTCGATCGGTGAGCCTGGGGGGTACTTCAATCAGCGGTTTGACGAGCTTGCGACGGTGGTCGAAACGCGCGCGCTCCGCCGGATGGGCGAGGAGCGGCGGATCGAGTCGCGAGAGAAGATCCACGAGTTCCCGCAGCAGTTTGGTGTGCTCAAGAAGAATCTTGGGGACTTTGTGTCGGCCCTGTTCGCCGAAAATGTGTTTCAGGAAACCCCTCAGTTCCGTGGAGCCTACTTTACGAGCGGCACGCAGGAGGGGCGTCCGATCGACCGGCTCATGAGCCGCATGGCCGAGGCGTTTGGTCTTCAGGGCCGGGTCGCTGCGCCCGAGCACACCGTCGATCCGAAGAGCTACTTCCTTCGCGATGTGTTTGCGAAGGTCGTGTTTCAGGACAAGGACATCGCGGTACGAAGCGCGGCCGAAGTGCGTCGTCAGCGCATTCGTCAGGCGATTACTGCGGCGGCGATCTTCTTTCTCGCCCTCTTGATCTCGACCCTCCCCGCATACACGTGGTTCAAGAGTC
>JBCCZL010000354.1:0-10353 GCA_039187775.1 Myxococcota bacterium | reverse complement strand
GGGCTACAGAACCCTCAAGGCCGGTCAGGCCGTGCGTTTCGTGATCGAAGACGGCCCTAAGGGCATGCACGCCGCGCGAATCACGCCGGCTGAGCCCATTGAGGCGCCGGCACCGGGGATCGGCGCGGTGAGCGTGACGCAGATCATGGAGATCGAGATCGCGAGGCCCCACGCCGTGGTTTTGCCGATATTGGCCCCGAAGAGGTCGAGTCCGCCATCGCCCACGAGCACATTCGAAAAGTAAGGGCCGCCGAACGCGGTCAGTGCGATCGTGGGAAAGGCCGAGTTCGCAAAATCGAAGAAGCACCACGCGATCTGCTGGCGCCGTAGCGTCTTGTCGGCCATGCGCGGCTACGGTACCAGGGTCGCCGTCACGCGTCGCCGATCGCCTCGGTGGATGCGAACGGCAAGGTCGAAATGAGACCGCTACCCCGCTCGAACCATGAGCGGGGCGTGGGCACGTGCCGCGAACGTTTCCACATAGTCAACGTCTCGATACCCCTCGGTCACCGGCTGTGGTTCGACCACTCCCTGGACTTCGACGAGGTCTCCGTCGCGGAGCACCGCCTCGGCAAGAACCAATGGGCCCTCGGAGGGGAAGAGGCCGCGCCGCGACAGAAATCCTTCGAGCCGGGCCGACGGGTCCACCGGCTTCGGCACATCCTGGACGGCAAGGTCGATCCAGACGTGGGAGGGCGCGCCGTCTTGACCGAGGTCGACTTTGTAGATCGCCCCGTCTTCGGTCTCTAGATCGAACGATTGGCCAAGCGCATCGTCCACCGTTCCTCCGAACGTCGACCCGACGACGCGCGCTGCCACGCACGACTCACCGCTCAGGGGAGCCTGAAGCCTGTTCGGCGATCGAATGCGCCCCCGGACCCGAATCGCCTTGGCGGCAGGCACCATGTCGGGATCGAGGGGACTGAGCTCGAAGGGCTGACGCTCCCGCCGGGAGAGGAGCGCGGCCAGGCCGCGGCGGCCGAGGACCCAGAGGAACGAAAGGCCAAGGATCACGAGCGGAAGACCCACCGGACCAAGCCGCATTCGAACCGAAAGGAGCGGACTGACCACCACGAGGGCGAGCACCAGAAAGATCGCAACCAGCTGACGTCGACGCGGCCGGCTTCGGACCGCGGGGCCGCCAAGGCCGATCCATTCGCGGGTCACTCCGCGGGACACCATGTGGCTGAGCACATCGGCCGCTCGCTCTCGTTCGTCCTCGCGACGCATGTCGTAGACGGTTCGGCTTCCGTCACAGGCGGGGCAGGTGTCGCGCGGCGCGAAGCGAAGCCGGCATGCGGTACACAACATGGTCCTATCGGCGCGCACGAAGAAAGCATAGCGCAGCCGACCCCCTGGCGGGAGTCCGGCTCCGATGAGAAAACCGGTGGGTTCCGGGCGGCCTGCGGCTCGCCGAGCCATCGGCCCACGTGCTATCACGGGGTCATGGCTACCCGATGTCCCATTTGCAACGCAGAAGTGGAACGTCCTCGAAGCGACGCCCCCCACAGCTTCCCCTTTTGCTCGCCGCGCTGCCGAACCATCGACCTCGGCAACTGGCTCGACGATCGTTACACCTTGCCCGAAACCGACAGCGTCATTCTCGGGATGCGGGAACCGAGCGACGAGCTCCACTCATGAACCGGGTCGGCTGGGGGCTCCTCGTCTCGCTTGGGGCCCTTGCCCTCGCCGGCTCGGCAACCGCGCAGGACACCGCGCCGGCGGTGTCTCCTGCCGTCGAAGAAGGCGGAGACCACGGGCTCAGTGAACCGAGCGCGAGCGACCCCCCATCCGGTTCAGGCTCGGCGACCCCGCGAGAGGCGCAAGCGAATCGGGCCGACCCCGTGCGGCGGGATGATGCAGAATCCCGGCCCCGAGAAAACGCTCCGGAATCGGATGAGGAGCCGGGGCCGACGATCTTTTGGCTCGAGGGCGTCGCCGGCCTTTCCTACGTCGACCTGATCTCGTTCGACCAGGACAATTTCGTGCCCGAGCCCGATCGGGTGAACGGGGTCGGCTTCACCGGAGGCGCCGCGGCGGGAATTCGGCTGTTCATCTTCACCCTTGGCGCTCGGGCCACCTTCTCGACCTACGACGCCTTTGATCTCGGGACCGTCGCCGCCGACCTCGGCCTTCGGATTCCCACTCCGATCGTCGACATCTACGCCCGCGTCGGCGCCGGCTATGCCTGGATGGGACGGGCGGATCTTTCACAGCCGGCCAACAGCGAAGATGGCATCACGGGCTTCATGGTCGACGCAGGCGCAGGCTTCGACATCTACTTCTTGCGCCACCTCGCGCTGGGGCTCGGCCTCGACTTCGCGTTCCTCAACATGGCCCGAGAAGCGGGCTGCACCGGCGCCAACTGTGTGGCCACCGTCGACTTCACCGAGGAAGGAAACTCCGCGGGCTTTCAACTCCGCTTTCTCCTTCACCTCCGCTTCGAGGTGTAGTCGCCGGATCGGCGGCCCTTGCGCGCTACTCGGCACGGAGGAGATCGACCAAATCGCGAGTGGAGACCGGGGCGCTCGCGTCCGCCCCGGCGAGGAGGTCTTCCGCCAGCTTTCGTTTCTTCGCATGGAGCTCGTAGACCGTCTCTTCGATCGTGCCCTGTGAAACCAGCCGAACCACCGTGATCGGCTTGGTCTGGCCGATCCGGTGAGTGCGATCGGAGGCTTGGTCTTCGACCGCCGGATTCCACCAAGGATCGAGGTGAATCACGTAGTCCGCCGCGGTCAGGTTGAGTCCGGTGCCCCCCGCCTTGAGCGAGATGAGAAAAAACGCGACATCGCCTGCCTGAAATCGGTCGATGCGCTTCTTGCGAGCGGCCGCGGGAGTGCGGCCATCGAGATACAGATATGGGATGTCTTCCGCGTCGAGTCGCTCGCGCAGCAAGCCAAGATGCCGCGTGAACTGCGAGAAGATAAGCGACCGGTGCCCTGAGCTTATGAGCTCGCGGCAGATCTCAAGTGCGTGCTCGAGCTTGGTCGACTCGACCGCTGACTGCGCATCGAGGAGCCGCGGATGACAAGCGAGCTGGCGAAGCTTGGTCAGCTCCGCGAGCACTTCGATCCGAGCCTTCGCGTCGCCGGCGCGGACCTTTTCGAGCTTTCGAATCGCATCGTGCCGCGCCGCGTCGTAGATCGCGCGCTCGGGGCGGGAGAGCTCCAGTCGATGGACAACCTCGGTCTTGGGCGGAAGCTCCCGGGCCACCTGTTCCTTCGTGCGACGCAGCACAAACGGCCCGATGCGCTTTCGGAGCCGTTCGAGGGCCCGCGGGTCCCCGTCGCGCACGATTCGCTTGCCGTACACCTCGCGAAAATGAGCCCAGGGGCCGAGGAGGCCCGGGTGCACCGCGTGAAAGATCGACCAGAGCTCACTGATCCGGTTTTCGATCGGCGTCCCCGTCAACGCGACGCGGAACTCAGCGCGAAGTTGATGCACCGCCGCGGCGCGTTTGGACGCAGGGTTTTTGATCGCCTGGGCCTCGTCGAGCACCAGCGTCCGGAACTCGTGCTCGCGGAGGCTTTCGATGTCGCGATAGACCACGTCGTAGCTCGAGAGGATGACGGTGTGAGGGCCGAGCTTTGCAAGGCGGCCCGTCCGCCCCTTGCCGCGGTACACCACCGGCTGAAGTGACGGCGCAAAGCGTTCGGTCTCGGCCTTCCAGTTGTCGACGACCGACGTCGGGGCGACCACCAGCGCCGGACCGTCGCCTCCCCGAGCGACGCATAGCGCGAGGGCCTGAAGCGTTTTTCCAAGGCCCATGTCGTCCGCAAGGATCCCGCCGAGGCCCCATCCGGCGAGGCGACCGAGCCATCGGTAGCCGTCCTCCTGGTAGTCCCGAAGCGTCGCCTGAAGCGCCGGCGGCACCTTCGGATTCAGCGCTTGGGCCCGCTCCATCTTGGCCACCGCGGCCTCGAGGACCTTTCTCCCTTCGACCGCCCGCGCGTCTTGAATCAACGCGAGAAGCTCGGCCGCCGACGCGGTGGCCGCCGCGATGCCTTTGTCCTGCTCGTAGAGCGCGTCCGCCGCCCGGTCGATCCGATCGCGGAGCTCATCGGTGATCCGCGCGAAGCGTCCGTTTCCGAGGGCGACAAAGCGGCGCCTTTCGTGGCGAACGCGGAGAAGATCCTTGAGCCGTACTCGGTGCTTGCCGACTCGCGCCGAGCCATCCACTCCCAGCCAATGCTCGACCGGCGTGATCTCAAGCTTGAGGTCGTCGATCGTCCCGACCACGCGGCGCGCGATCTCGTCCTCCGGCCATTCCACCGTCGCGAGGCCTTGGACCTTTTCGAGGAGCTCGAGGAGGTCTTCATCGCTCCGGACGAAATGCGGTCGCTCTGGCCCGACGGACCCGCCAAGCCCCAGGTGTTCCGCAAGCCCATCGGCGGCGGCGAGCTCGCCCCGAAGGTCGCGGAGGTACGCGGTGGGTTTGCCGCCTTCGAGGGCGACCATGCTCCCCGGGCCGCTCCCCGGCGCAACGAGGTTCGCCACCGGCGTCGGCCGAACCCCCACCGCGACCAGCGCTCCTTGCCCGGGCTGCGGATAGACCCGGGCGACGAGTCGGCCGTCCGCCACCACGGTCTTTCCGCCAAAGCTGCTCGGGACTTCGACCGCGAGCGATGGAAGCGCGGACGCCACCGCTCCAAGCAGTCGGTCGAGCGCTTCCTTGGGAATGCGAAGACTGTAGTCGCGAAGGATGTCCAGGAGCTCTGACTCTCCATGCGAGAGCACCCGCACCGCCAGGACCCCGGCCTCGGCATCGTGGCGGTACAGCACTTCCCGGAGGGCCATTGGATACACGTCGTCGACGGCGAGCAGCTGGCCGTCGAAGCGAATCCGGGCGACGTACCCATCGCCGACTTGGCGGAGCGCGAGGGTGAGCGGCACCTGCCGAATCTGGACCGGAGTGCTTTTGTTGACGAAGACGATCGGATGCTTGGCAAGCTCCGACACGACTCGGTCGAGGGTCGCCTCCGGCGGATGGTCCGCCCCACCCCAGCGTTCGTGCCCGCCAAGCTCCATCGCGATGTACTTGTCGGCGGTGGTGGGCACCGCGCCATCGACGGTATGAAGAACCCACCGGGGGCTCCGCTTTCGGCCTTGGGTCCAACCTCGCTTCGCGAGCTTTTGCTCCACCGGATGGATCGAAAAGTCCGCGAGGTCGATGCGCCACGCAATGCGCGTCTTTTCCTGAGGCGCCGCTCCTTCGCGCGCTTCCGCCACGTGCTCGACGTGACGCACGAGCCGACTCCACATCGGCGCCGCGACCAGCTCCTTGAGGCGCTCATGCTCCGAGTCATCGGGGTCGTGAATCACGTCCATCAGCTCTTCGAGCAGCCAACGCTGGAGGCCTTCTTCGAGCTCGGGCATGGCAGTGTTGGTCTCGAACCGGAGCTCCCCGGACTCCCAGTTCGCCAAGCGGAGCGCGACCGAAAGTCCATCGGCGCGCAGCGCAAACCGTGGCGGATCCGCCCCGATTTCCAGGTGCCCCGGCGCCATCAGCGGTTCCGCCGCGATCCCGTCGATGTAGCGCCGGCAGAGCCCGGCAAGCTCTCGTAGCGATGCATGGGTGGGGGGTTTGCTCCACGCCCGGCGACGCCACGCTTCGAGCTCACGTTGCTGAACCGCCCGCCCCAAGAGCGCAGCCGCAGCGCTCAGCAGCTCGCGATAGAAATGGCCGAGTTCTCGGTGCTGCTTGGGAGGGTCTTCGAGGAGCTGCCCGAGCGTCTGCTCGCCGATGCGCTCGCGAATCGGCTTGACCATCCACGACGACACGAACGGAAGAACCGCCCGCGCCGGAGTCTCGAGGGCGTCCTGGAGCTGGTAGGTCTCGACCCAGGCGGCGATCGGCTTCGCGCGGGCCCCGGGCTTGCTCCCTTCAAACGGCTGAGGACGGCCCTCGGTCGCTCGCTTCCGCGACTTCGCGCCCTTGCGCGCGGGAGGCTCCTGCGACCACACCCAAAGAGCAATGAGCTCGCGGCACAGCGTTGCCCGATCCTCGTCCCCAAACGCGCCCGCCACCGTTTGCATCAGTCGGTCATCGTGAATGAGCTCGGACATGGTCGTCGCGTCGAGGAGCGCCGCAAGGTGCTCGAGCTCCGGCCCGTGAACCTCGGCACGCGCCAGCACGTCGAGAAGGGGCGCGTCGAGCCAGCGACCCTGGCCGTCGAAATCAGAAAAGAGCTGCGTGATTCGCGAAAGCACTCGAAGCCTCATCGTCCGAAAGACGCTCCGGGGGAGGATAGTCTGACAGAACGGTGGAATCTGGGTCGAAACGCCCGGCGGTTCAATCCGTGAACGCCCAGGGGTTCGGAACCGAACAGAACGCCGCGGGCAAACGACCTCGCGCCGCTTGGTGGCCCGTCCCCGGGACAGCTTGGGCGCCGATCTCGTATTGGCCAGTTGAATGGTAAAGAGGGTCATGTCACACCGGGCGGATGTGGCGTTCGACGCTCATTCTCTTCATCGCCTGCTCGTCATCCCCGAGCGGTCAAGGCCCCGACGCCGCGCGGTCGGATGCGGACGACGACGCCGTGGCCGACTCCAACTCTCCGCGTTTCGATGCCGCGAGGGACGCTTCGAGCGGTGGTGAGGTGTGCTTTCTTCCGCCGGTGAACCAAGGTCGGATCGCCTCCCTCGCACTGACCGAGATCAGCGGCATCGCTGCAAGCCGGCGAAACCCGCGCGTGCTTTACGTGCACAACGATTCGGGCGAGCCCTACGCGCGATTCTTCGCGATCCGAGATGACGGCGCGGACCTCGGCGAGCTTCGCCTCATGGGCGCCGACTTTGATGACTGGGAGGACATCGCCGTCGCCCAAGGGGATAACTCGTCGTTCGTGCTCCTCGGCGACATTGGGGACAATGCCGCCCGCGAAGGGCGCCCCGGCCGCGCGACGATTCGAATTCTCCGCATCGTAGAGCCGCTCATCGACGCGGATGCTCCCGCGGAGGACCGATCTACCTTCAACTGGGATCGAATCAACCTTCGCTACGAAGATGGGCCTCACGATGCCGAGGCCCTCCTCGTCGACCCTCGCTCGGACGACATCTACCTCATTACCAAAGAAGAAGATGGGCAGAGCGGCGTCTTTGTGGCCCGGGCTCCAGAGTTCGTGCCGGCAACGAATAGCGTCGACACCATCGTCCTCGAACGCGTTGCGACGATTGGCTTCGGCACGCCGATCGCGCCCGGCGACCCGTATGCCACGGCGGGCGACATGTCGCCTGATGGAACCGGCATCCTCATTCGGAGCTACACCATGGTTCACGGCTGGTTCGGTGCCGCCGATGTGTCGTTCTCAGAACGTTTCACAACGCCATCCGCCGAGCTGCCAGTCGCCTTTGAGATCCAAGGCGAAGCGATCGGCTTCGCCGCCGACGGCAAGGGGTATTTCACTGTGAGCGAGGGCGAGCAGCCCACGCTGAGCTTCTACCCGCGCTGCGACTAACCCGCATCGGTCACCCGTCGGCGTGGCTCGCGCCCGAAAGCACCGCCTTCCCACGGCCTTCTCCCTCCAGGCGTGCTCGCGGTACGTCGAGTACCGCTGCGGCGTCTGCCAGTCCGAGGTCCGCGGGAATCCAGCACTTTCGAACGCGATCCGTCACCTGTGATGACCGATGTGGGCTAACGGCAGACACCCGTCACGGGCGCCACAAAATAACGTGGCAACTGGCTGCCACGCTTCGTGCGGCGATCCGCTTGGCAGAAACGCTGGCCCAGTGCATGTCAGGGGTGAGGCCAAAATCATGCGAACCCCAGCCGCAACCTCCCGACCTCGAGTTCCACCTTCGATGCCTAAGCGACTCTCAGCCGCGACCTGGGAATGGTTCCGTTGGAGTGTCGAAGCAACCCTGCCGACGGTCACCGTGGTCCTTGCGGTCGCGGCTGGATGCGTTTCCGATGCGCCAACCGTTCACTCGTGTCCCGTCGTTCCTGGAAAGACCGGAGAGTGGTCGGGCGTCTATGGCACCGCGGGCACGCTCGAGCCGTATTCGTGCTTTCGAGTCATGGTTGGCGCTGATGTTGTGGGCCAAGGGCGCGCTTCCGGGTCGGGATCGTTTGCGCACCGGTTTCGCGCCGAAGACATCTCCAACTCGCCCATCCGAGTCATCCACTCTCGCGGCGAGTTTCCGGTCGCCGCCGCGGGGAATCCGCAAGCCACGATCTCATACGAAGCCGGTGCGATTCCCATCGAGTTGCGCCCGGACGGCACCGCCGCCGTAACGACCTGGTTCGAGCCGAGAGGCGACTCGACCCACGCTATCGAGGGCGCCTTCGTGATCAACTGGGAAAGCGGGCAGACGCTCCCGGTGCGTCCAACCCCCTTGCTTGGTCAGCTGTTTGCGGCCTCGATCGACGCGGTTCCGGGTGACCGGGTCGCGACCGCAAGCCGTCACACGAAGGGAGTGGGCGGCTGCTTCTGGCCTCAGGGCGGCGGGGGAGTTTGCCGTGGGGCCCCCAAGGAATGCCCCGAACCTCGGGGATGCGTCAGGATTGCCGCGAGGGAGCCAAGTCGGACCTCCGGTCCCCCAGAAATCCGCGAGTCGATCCCGGTGGGCTTCGCCACTGAGCCAGCATACTCACCTCCACCGCCCGATGGCGGCACCTCAAGCATGCCCGACGCGAGCACGCAGGAAGCGGGGCTGTGGTGATGCGGGTTGAATATTTCTCGGCCGTGTTTGGCTGGGGTAGGTTCGTCCGAGGAATGATCGCGCGTGCCGCGCTTATCGGCGCCGCGTTCAGTCGGGCCGCGTTCAGTCGGGCCGCGTTCAGTCAGGCAGGGTTGAGCCCGACCGCGGTCGTCCGCGCAGGGTTGCGCCGGGCAGGGTTGAATCGAGTGGGGCTGAATCGAGTGGCGCTGAGCCGGGTTGCGCTGTCGGTGGGGTTGGCTGCCGCCTTCGGATGCACGGTGGGCGAACAAGCCGCGGAACCGCCATCCCGAGAGCCGCTGGAACAGCCGCCATCCGACCAGCCGCCGCCCGAACCATGCCTCGATGACTACGGGAGCTGTGATCCGCAGCGGGGTTGCCCCGAGGGCTCCGAGTGCACTCACGTCGAGTGGGAGTATGGAGCCGGCACGATCTGTACCCGAACCTGCGAAGACGACTTCGATTGCCCTACTCAAGGGGGAACACCATCGCGCTGCCTCGCCCTCGGGACGTCACCAGAGTTTCGATGCTATCGGGACTGCGTCGTGGACGAGGAGTGCTCGTTGGGGCACGTGTGCCAGCCCCTCCTGGTTGGCAGGGCGGTGTGTCTCCCATAACTGACCTGACACCTCACGGAGCGCTTCGCGTCATCGATATGGGAAGCGACTCGACCATGGAAAGAGCGAACCGAGCGGCCGCGTCCGGCGGTGCTCTCCGCCGCTCAACGTGGTCTCGGCAAGTTGGCCAACAACTCTTCCGTCGCTTGCATAAAGTCCGCAACGCGCTCGGGAGTAAGCTTCTTGCTGGGTTTCGAGCGGCGCGCCTTCGAGTCGAAGACCAGACCAGATTCTGCGTCCAGTTCGGCCGAGACGAGAGTAGGTCCAATCCGAGCCGCATACTCGTCGGCCGACGGGTTGAACTTTCCGATCAGCCACTCCGCCACCTGGAACCGGAGTGAGTTGGCGCCGCCCAAGAACGGAGCGCGGATGTCGCCCGTCGCCACGAGCCCCGGGTTAAGGCCGTACACACCCATCGTTGGATAGCGACTCTTCGCGTCCAGGACGAGCGCCTCGTTGGCGGCCACGGTCTGCATGTGAGCCGCAACTTGAGCGTACTTCTCTTCAGAGTTCAGGTCGCTTGGGTTCCCGGCAACATTGCTGCCGGGGGCGCCCATCACGAAGACCCGGGGTCGCGCGTCGAGGTTGGCCCCGAGTCGCTCCGCGACGCCTCGGAGAATCACGAATCGGCTGAGGTAGCTCACCGCCAGGTCGATCTCGATCCCGTCGTCAGAGGTCTCTCGACGTTTCGGACTCAAGATGCCGTTCGTGAAGACAAGGAGGTGCAGGTCTTCCGCCGGCAGCTCGGTCGCCACCCGTCGCTGCTCCGCCACCGTGGACAGATCGGCAGGGATGAAGTCGATCCCGTCCGTGTCGCGGTCGCGAAACGTACGGCCGACCACCGTGACCGTCGCGCCCACATCCACTCGGCCTCCGGCAAGAGCCAGGATTTGTAGCCAATGGTGGCCCGGCGGCGGCGCATCGTTGCGATAGACCCGCAGTCGATTGGCGATGTCGTTGGTCACAATATCTAAATCACCCTCTTGGTCGAGGTCGCCAAACGCCATGCCGCGAGTCACTTCGGGGCGACTTGCGAATGAACCCGCATCCGCGGCGACATCGACGAACGTGCCGTCGC
>JBCCZL010000353.1:0-10354 GCA_039187775.1 Myxococcota bacterium | reverse complement strand
GCTTGGCCCCGAGCAGGAGCCGTCAGCCGTCAAGCCCGGAGGGCTTGGCCCCGAGCAGGAGCCGTCAGCCGTCAAGCCCGGAGGGCTTGGCCCCGAGCAGGAGCCGTCAGCCGTCAAGCCCGAAGGGCTTGGCCCGAAGACAGAGCCGTCAGCCGTCAAGCCCGGAGGGCTTGGCCCCAACAGGGAGCTCGCCGCGGTGCTGCTCGACAAGTACCGGGAGATGCGACGGATGCGAAAGGTGGACGAGGCGACTCCTGCCGTCGAAGAAGGCGCCCCCGACCCAGCTCGCCCGTCGATGCGCGCGCTCGCCGCGCGGTTTCCGGGCGCACTCCGAGAGATCGACGAACTACCGATGGAGGAGATCGAGGCACGAATCTCTGCCCTCGAAACCGCGGTGCAGAGCGACGGGCCCCTTCCCGCCTGGGCCGGCTGGGCCACGGCGTACCACGGTTGGCTCCGCGTGGCGCTGCAGATCAAACGCCGCTCTGGCCGCCGGACCGCGGAGGAGGTCGCGGCGGAGCTCCCTGCCTGGTATCGGCCAGGACCGGGGGAACCGGATCCGTCGGAGCTGGATCCAGCGACCGTCGCGGCGATCCTGCGCCCTCCCGGAGGACGCCTCAATCCCTGGGTGTTTGCCCGGGTTGGCGCGAAGTTTTCCGTATCCGCGGAAGCCGTCGAGGCCGCCATCTTTCGGCCCCGCGGGTCCTCGAATCACCGTACTTCTTGAAGAAAATTCGCTCCCGTCATAGAACGCAGGCCCAAAGGGGAGATGGAATGATCCGCTTTCTAGGCACTGCTCTTACTCTCATTTCGCTCGGGGCGGTGCTCGTCCCCGTGGCCGAGGCCCAGCGCCCGGTTCCCGTCAATGTGGAGTCCACACCGGCCGGCGCGACCGTGTATGTGGACGCGACCACCACCGCGCCCATCGGAACCACGCCGCTTCGGAACGTGCGCATTCCGCGAGGCCAACACACGCTGATTTTTCAGCTCCCGAACCACGAGGAAGGCCGGCTCCCGGTGGAGATTCGGCGCCGTCGGGAGACCTTTCGCATCGTCCTCAATCCCCTCGGCACCCTGGTGGTGACCGCGGGGTCGGACAGCGCGACCGGCGCCGCGGTGCGGGTCGACGGCCAAGCCCTCGGCAACGTGCCGTTTCGACAGACGGTGCAGCCGGGCCGCCACCTCGTGCAGGTCGGCCGAGAGGGGTACGTCACGTTCACCCAGTGGGTGGAAGTGGCCGGGGGCCAGGTCATGTCGCTCCCCGTGGTACTCGAGCGCGAGGCACCGGAGACCGGGTCGATCCTGGTCGCGGGGGATGTGTCGGGGGCGCCGGTCTACGTCGGCGGGACCCCTCGCGGGGTGACGCCGACCCTGATCGAGAATGTGCCGGCAGGGGAGCACCAGATCGAGATTCGGCCCGACGGAATGGACGTCTTTCGCCAAACCGTTCGCGTGATCGCCGGTGAGCGCGTGAACCTCAACCCGCAGCTTCGTCCGACTGCGGCGGCCGGCGGAAGCATACGAGTGATCGCCAATGTTCCTGGGGCCACGATCAGCCTCGACGGGGAGGTGATCGGAAACGCGCCTGCATCTCGGGAGAACATCTCGCCGGGCGAGCACATCCTCGAAGCCTCCGCCCAGGGTTACGGGCCGGTGCAGCAGCCGGTGACCATCGAGTCGGGACAGCAGCGGGTCGTGTCGCTCCGCCTCGAGCCGGACGCGCAGTCGGCGGGACGGATCATCGTCGACGCCAATGTGGGCGCGTCGGTCGTCACCGTCGACGGCGAGGAGCGGGGCTCGCCCCCGGTGGTCGTCGAAGGCGCGTCGGCGGGGGCGCACACGATTGTCATTGCCGCAGAGGGCTACGAGAACTTCCGTCATCGCTGCGATACCGCGCCGGGCCGAGACTGCGAGGTCAATGCCCGGCTCGTTCCGGTCGGGACACCGGTTCGAGTGGAGGCGAACGCCCGTGGCGCGGAGCTCCTTCTCGATGGCGACGTGATCGGTCCGATTCCCTACGAAGGCAATCTGCCGGTGGGCGCGCACCGGCTCGAGGTGCGGGCGCCGGGCTACCAGACCCATGTGCAGCAGATCAATCTGATGGCGTCCGGAGATCCGCGCACCTTCAATATCGCGCTCGCCGAGGAAGGCGCGATGACCGAAGAGCAGCGGGCCGAAGCGGCGGCCGAGCGTCAGCGCGAGCAGGAGGGCGCCACCGGCTGGGCCGCGGCGGCGCTCCCGCAGGACCAGGCGGTTCTCGACATGTCGATCGGCTGGATCTACCCGGTGGAGCTGCGACTCGGCGTCGGCATTCTTCCGTGGCTCGAGGGCGGCTTTGCCTTCCGAACGATGCTCGCCCGCTACAACGAGTTCGAGCTTCGCGCCCAGGCCGGGTTCCGACCCCTCGAGCAGCTTAGCGCGGGTCTCCAGGTCCGTTTCGGCGGCGGCATCGGCCCCTCGCGAGAGATCGACTGTGGGGATTGGGCCAGCGCAATTGACGATGAGAACGGCATGATGGGCGGCCCACCGCCAACGACCTCGTGCGAGGCCGAGATCGCGGCACCGGACCAAGAAGTCCCCTCCCATTCAGTCAACTCGGTGTTCTTCAGCGTCGAGGCGATGGGTACCCTCCACTTCTCCAACAAGGGGGCGTTTACGCTCTGGATGGGCCTCGACATTCACAGCGACGGCTATGACTGGTCCGGCGTGGACTCGGACATTCTTGTGGTGAGCGACTTTCCAGAAGCGACCGAACCGGCGGCCCAAGTGGCGGAAGTCCGCGATGGGCGGCAGGGGAGCGCCCGGTTCCGGCTTGGCGGGAGCCTCGAGCTGGTCCTCGGTCGGCACTGGAATGCCTGGGTGCTGCTCGAGGGCGTGATCGGACCGAGCCGCGATATTCTTGGAAATCTTTGGGGATTTGGTCCGGAGGACACCGAGCTCTACGTCCGCTTGGGCCTCACCCACAAATTCTGAGTCGTTTGCTTCGGCGAAGTTGGAAATCGAAATCCCGCGGAACGACCAAGGTCGTCCCGCGGGAGGGGCGTTTCTGCGTATTCGAGGCATACTCAGATTGGTGCGTCGCGTCCCTACAGTTTCTTCGTTGGGCCCATTTGGGCTCGGTGCGCTTGCGCTCATCGCCATCCTCTTTCCGGGTACTACCCTCGCCCAGCCGGCGATCGTCACCGAAGCCCCGTCGGTCGAGTCCACCCCGACCCTCACTCACCTCACCCTTCGCCCCACGGAGAGCGCAGCGCAGGTTGCGGTCCAGGCCGCGGAGATGCTTCGATGGCGAAGCGATGTCGAGGTCACCATCGGGGATGCACCCCCTCCGGATGTGCTCGAGGCCGTGCCCGAGAACCATCTTGCAATGGAGGTTCGCGACGAGCAGCTTCGACTGGTGCTTGCGGGCCCGCATGGGCACACCTACGACATCGACCTCGAGGCTCCGCGGGGACGGGTCAGCGAAGCGGAGGCTCGGGCAGTGGCGCTCGCCGTCGAATCGCTCGTCGACGAGGCGCGTGCGACGCCGCCGCCGGCCCCTCGAGACGAGACCTCGAGCAGCTACCGCGTCGAGGTCGACGAGGAGGCTCGACAGCGGGCCCTCGACAATCGGCGCTGGGCGAACGAAGCGATCGCCAAACCGACGATCTACTTTCGACTCCTCTTCGGTTATTCGCCGACCCGCGACCAGGTCCTGATCGGCCCGGGGGCTGGGTTCGGGCTCTGCGTCGGACAGAACTGCGTGGTGGTGGAAGCGGACCTTCCGATTCTCAGCGACGAAGTCGAGCACAACACCGGGCGGATCACCTACCGACCCGTGAACCTTGCGGTGCGCGCTCAGCTCCGGCCCTTTGACACCGCCCCATTCGTGCCCGCCCTAAATGTGGGCCTCCTTACGCGAATCGGGAACGCGGAAAACCGTGACACCCGCGACAATCAGATCGTGTCGAGCTTGGGCGCGCGGGCCGGCCTCGAGGTCGCCTGGAACTCGCTCAGTCCATTCGAGGTAGTGGCGGAAGCGGGGGTCGACGTGGCGTTTAGCCGGGCCCTCTTCGTGCAAGACAACAGCGTGTTCCTTGAAGACGTCTGGACCCCGTGGTTTGTGCTCTCGATTCGCCTACGGCCGGGAGCCTGACCCTCAAGCCGGCTTCTTCTTGACGGGCGAATATTTCGCCGGCCCCGACACCTCACTCTGACGACCCTTGGAAAAAGATTCAAAAGTCCTTCGAGCGCTTGGAAAAGTACCGGACCCCGGTCGACGAAGGGCTGTGGGAGCTGCCCCACAGCGTGATTCGATGTCGATGTCGCACCTCACATCGCTGCCGGAGGAGATTCAGGAGGAAGAACTTCTTCGGCGCGCGGGGCAAGGCGAAGAGGCGGCGGTCCGCGCGCTCTATCGGGCCTATGCGGATCGCATTCATCGAACCGTCGCACGAATCCTCGGGCCCACCGACCCTGACGTCGAAGACTGCGTTCAGCAGACCTTTCTTGCGGCGATCCGTGGGGCGGAGGCGTTTGACGGCCGTTCCAAAGTGTCGACCTGGCTCATCGGGGTGGCGACGCGACGAGCTCTGGATGCGGCGCGGTCGCGCTGGCGCCGCAACCGTTGG
Source organism: Myxococcota bacterium (assembly GCA_039187775.1). Taxonomy (GTDB): domain Bacteria; phylum Myxococcota_A; class Polyangia; order Polyangiales; family JBCCZL01; genus JBCCZL01. The sequence continues at coordinate 5,744 of JBCCZL010000353.1, read as the reverse complement.
GCCCGCGTCAGTGAACGGGTGGGCTTGGGGCGCCCGTCCTCGGCTCCCAACGCGCGGTCCGAAGCCCTCGACGCGGCGGCGGACGCGCTTCGGCAGCTCAACCCCGACCAGCGAACGGTGTTCGTGCTTCACGCGGTCGAGGGTCACACCCTCAAAGAGATCGCCGCAATGACCGGGACCGGGATGTCCACCCTTCATGCGCGCCTTAAGGCCGCACGGAAGAAGCTCGACGCCTGGAGCGATCGGTGACGGCGCCGATCAAAAAAGGAAGTGACCGCTTGGCGGAGGCGCTCCGAAAGGAACCGCCGAAGCTCGACGACATCGCGCGAGCCCGGGTCGAGCGGGCGCTTCTGTCCGAAGCCGCGCGGGTTCGGAGCGAATCGGATCTCGATCCCGAGTCGTTGGCGGAGCTTCCCGCGGAGGTCCTGCGCGAGCTTCCGCCGGCGATGCCCGATCGGGCACCGGTCGAAAGCCGGAGAGTTCCGAAGGAGGCGGCGAGCGGCGGTCCGGCCTCACGCGGTCGTCTGGTTCCTTACGGCGTCGCGGCGGGCGTGCTTGCGGCGGCCGCGGCGGTGCTCGCGGTGGTTTGGTCGGGTGACGGACCCGCAACGAACGACGGGGCAGCAGGAATCGCCGAGGCAGCAGCCTCTTTCGAAGTGTTCGACGGGGGGGTGCGAGCGTCCCAGGGAGAACTCCGGGAAGGCCAGCGCATCGATACCGAGGTGGGGCAACGAGTCGAGGTCCGCGTCGGCGCCGCCGCGAGCCCGCTCGCCCGGGTTGGAGTGGCGCCGGAATCGCGGGTCCGCTTCGTGGGGCTTCACGACGATTCGATCGCGCTTCGCCTGGAGCAGGGCGCGGTGGACGTTGAGTTTCACCCGGTGCGTCAAGGCGAGCAGCGCTTCACCGTCGACACGAGCTCGGCGCGAGTCGAGGTGGTCGGCACCGTGTTTCGAGTGGAGGTCGACGGGTTGGGGGCGACGACGGTACGGGTCCAGGACGGGCTTGTGCGAGTGACTCCGACGGCGACCGGGGGCACGGTGCGCGTGGTCGGGGCCGGCGAAGAGACCACGGTCGGGGCGGAGGTGGTCGCGCTCGAGCCGGAGTCGGGATCGGCCGGTTCGGTCGCGCAGGACGAAGAGACTCTGGAGGAGGCAGCCACCGAAGAAGGCGAGGTGGGGGAAACGTCCGAAGCGGATGGTTCGCCGCCGGCGGGCTCTCAGCGGAGCGATATCGGGCCCCGGGAACCCTCAGCGCGAGGGGACCGGGACGAAGGGGGAGCCCGCCCGGCGGACACCGAGGGCATCGGTGAAAGAGCCGCCCCCGATGATCCACTGCTCATCGAAGGACTCTCGGTCGACGCTCGGTTCGATCTGGCGAGGGCCTTGGAGCGGTCGGGAGAGGGGGCACGAGCCCGTCATGTGCTCTACGGGATTGCGCGAGCGCCCGTTAGTTCGGCGCATCGAGTGAATGCTTGGACCCTCGTCGCGGAATCGTGGGCCAACGACCGCGACTACCGCCAAGCGGCGGAAGCGTACCGCCGCGCGTCTCGTGCTGGCGGTCAAAGTCTTGCGGGCCTCAACGCCCTGTATGCCCTAGCGCGCCTTCGCGGGCAGATGGGCGATCGATCGGCCGCGGTCGTCGCGTACCAGCGCTACCTCGAGGCGGCGCCCGAAGGCCCGCACGCGCCGCTCGCCCGCGATGCACTCTGCCGACTGGGTGAAGTCGGCTTCTGTCGGTAGCGCGGACGGTAACGCGGAAGTCTTCGGCAGCCCGCGCGCTCCATCGCGATCTTATTTTCTCTCTGCTACCGTTCGGTCCATGATCGAGGGCAATTTTGTCGTACTCGAAGGGGTGGACGGGGCGGGCACCACGACCCATACCCGCATCCTCTCGCGGTCGCTTCGCGAGCGGGGGCTCCCGGTGCACATCACCCGGGAGCCGAGCGACGGTCCCCTCGGGATGATGCTTCGGCAGATCTTGACCGGTCGCGTCGTGGTGCCTGGCATTCGCGGAACGCGGCCCCCGTCGTGGACCACCATGGCGCTCCTCTTTGCGGCCGACCGGGTCGACCATGTGGAATCGGAGATCGCGCCGAACTTGATGGATGGCGTGACGGTGCTCAGCGATCGGTACGACCACAGCTCGGTGGCTTACCAAAGCCTGAGCGCCGGGGGAGGCGCGGAGACCATCGACTGGGTGAAGGCGATCAACCGACACGCGCGGCGTCCGGATCTCACCATCGTGCTCGACATTCCCCCCGCGGTGGCGGCGAAGCGCCGACTCACGCGAACGACGGGTCGCGAGATGTATGACGATGAGGAGCTTCAGGAGGCTCTCGCCGACTTCTACACGAACATCGAGAGCCATTTTCCGAACGACAAGATCGCCCACGTGAACGCCGACCGGGCGATCGATGAAGTGGCAAAGGACGTGATGCACCATGTGCGCGTCCTCCGAAATGAGGCGTAGGCCGCCGCAAATTTGACGGAGCGTGGGTCCGCGCGAGTAAATCGATTCGCCGGGCGCGCGTCTAAGAGCCGTTCGGCGGAAGTCAGCATGTGCCGAACCACTCTTCTCTTGACTGGAATCATTGCGTTATCTGCCTGCGGAGGTGGCTCCACCGCGCGCCCCTCCACCTCGGCCCCCGTGGCCGAGCCGGCCCCCGAGCCACCACCGGAGCTGGTCCGGCAGGGTGAGATTGGCCGATCGGATCTCACTGTGGTGCTCGACGCCGGACTCGGGCGGTTTCTCCAGGGGGTCGAAACCGAGCCGCATGTGGATGGAGGCCGCTTCGTCGGGTTTCGCGTTCTCTCCTTTTATCCGGAGGAGCCGAGGTTCGAGGGGCTCGACCTCGAGCCTGGAGACGTGATTCGACGGGTCAACGGCCAATCGATCGAACGTCCGGAGCAGGCGCTTCGGGTATGGAATGGTCTCCGGGTCGCCAGCGAGCTCCTAATTGAGTATCAACGGGGCGAAGAAGAGCGTGAACTTCGATTCGAGATCGTAGACTAGTTTAGGAGGGTTCCCTGATGCGTCTTGCCGTTGCCAGTTTGCTCGTTCTTCTCGTGGCTTCCCCTGCACTTGCGGAGGGGCCAGAGACCGGACCCGTGATGACGCCGGAAGGTCAGCCGGTCCAGCAGCAGCCCCAGCCTCAACCGGTCCAGCAGCAGCCGACCGCCGCCGAGGGCCGAGGCATCGAGTACGGGGCCCATATCTTCGTCCCCATCTTCGTGACGGAGACGGACCTGCCCGATCTTACGCCAGGCATCGGGATCGCTGGGCGCATTGGCTGGGAGTTCGGAAGCGGGTTTAGCGCGGAGCTCAATCTCGGCATCCAGGCCAACTTCTTTGGGGAAACCACGGACGGGACCGGAGCCGTGATCATCGACTCGGGATCCCTGACATCGTTCTATGTCGGCGGGGGGATCCGATACGCGATCCTTACCGCGCTCCGGATCGTCCCGTTCTTCGGGCTTGGAGTCGCAGCGCATTTCTTCGACGGTTGTGCCGAAGCAACCACCGGGGCGTCGGTGTGCACCGACACCCGCGACGTCTCCGTGGCGGCCAATGGGGTCGTTGGACTCGCCTACGAAATCACGGCGGCCGCTGCGCTCGAGGCGGGTGCGCAGGTGAACGTGCTCTTCCCGAATGGTGACAACACGTTTCCTCGGGATACTCAGGTGTTCGTCTCGCCGTTCATTGGCGGCACGCTCTACTACTGAGCCACCCATAGGTTCGTCTCTGCGCTGGCCACGCCCACGCTCAAAGGCATCACCCAGGCGAGCACCGAAAACGCAGCCGCGGAAGCCGCCGCGATCGCATCGGCGTCGCTGTCCGGCGAGTCCTGACGCGCCTACGCCAGCGACGTGAGGCGGATTCCGAGCTCGCCGTCGACCTGCACGAGCTCTCCCTCGGCGATCGCGCGGTCTTGGGCGCGGAGCGTCACCTTGGCGCCGAGATCCCGTTGGGTCAGGATGATCTCGCCCGGGCGCAGATTGGCGACTTCTTCCAGCGTAAGCGCAAGGCGGAGAAGCTCGACGCTCAGCTCGATCGGCGCATCGCCGACCTTGTGAAGTCCTTCTGCCTGTTTATTGTCATTCATCGAGTGTTCCTTTCGCTCGTGTGCCGGAGCCGCGATCACCCGGCGAGGTCGGACGCCGGAATGGCCTCCGCGCTGAATCTCTTCGGCGACCCGAAGTTCCCCCTTGTGCACCGCGCAGCGCCATTCGGTCCGCCCCGCGCCCGCCGCCCGAATCCGAACCTCGGTGGCTTCCGCCCCGGGAAAAAAATAGCTGCGGTCGGGGATGACGACATCGCCCACCCGGAGCCGCCGTACCTCATCCATCGGAAGGCTTCCTCGGCCCGCTTCGACGCTATGGATCACTTCGAAGCTTCGAAGGTGGGGCGCCCAGCGTCGCCGGTGTTCGTTCGGTGCGTCCGCGAAATAAAAACGGAGGAACCCTTGTTCCGCGCCGAGCCAGACCCGCACCGGCCACTGCACCCGGAGGCCTTCGAGCGCCGCGGGCGCATCGACCGGATCGGTGACGACGCTTCGCACGCGATAGTCACTCCCATAGCCGCGAAGGAGTCGGGCGAGGGCATAGAGTAGGACCCCTCGCTCGGGCTCAGTGAGAGCGCGGGCCTCGAACGCGCGCACGTCGTCCAAGCCGAGAATCCGCTGAATGGCGAGCCGCGCTAGGCTTGGGTCGACTTCGACGGCGACGCGTTGACCGGTCGGGTGTTCGAGTACTCCCAGCACGAGGGGGGACACCCAAGCTGCGCCACGAAGATGATCCGGCGGTCCTGCCTCGATCGTCGGGATCTGATGAAAGAGTCGCCGACAAGCGTCGAAGAGGCGTGTGGGAACGCCGACGGGAAGGCAGCGCGCCCAACGGGTGAGGAGCTGTGCGTCCTCCTTGCCGATCTTCGGCAGGTCGGCAAAGGAAACCCGAATCGCCCCGTCCACCACCGCGCGACCTTACGCCATCGACCGCCACTCCGGACAGTCCGTCGAGGGGACTCGATGGACCGCCTTCCTGCCCCTAAGCTCTCGGGGCGCGATGGCTCGGCTCACGGCATTTCAGCGTTTCGCGATAGGGCTCCTTGGTTACACCATGTTGGTGATCCTCTGGGGGGCTTACGTTCGGGCCACCGGTTCCGGGGCCGGTTGTGGCGATCACTGGCCCCTCTGCAACGGCGAAGTGCTCCCGCGAAGTCCCACCGCCGAAACCGTCGTCGAACTGACCCATCGGGTGACCTCGGGTCTCGCGTGGGTGGGCGCGCTCGTTCTCCTCGTGTGGTCGCGTCGAGTGGCGCCTCGGGGAAGCCGACTCCGCTTCGCCGCGGCGGCGTCATTTGTGCTCATGTGCACCGAGGCGCTGGTGGGTGCGGGACTCGTGCTGTTCGAGCTCGTGGCGGAGAACCGTTCGCTCGCCCGTGGCTACTGGATGGCCGCGCATCTGACCAATACGTTTCTTCTTCTGTGGGCGATGGGCTTTGCGGTGTGGAGTGCGCTCCGAACGGGCGCGCTTCGAGTCCCCCGCTGGAGCGGTGCCCTCTTTGGACTCGTGGGCGTCGCGTTTCTCATCGTTGGCGCGAGCGGGTCGGTCGCCGCGCTCGGGGCCACGCTGTTTCCTGCGGAGTCGATTCAGGAGGGCCTGGCCCAGGATCTCTCACCGGGCGCGCATCTCTTCGTCCGGCTTCGTCTCTATCACCCGATCTTGGCGCTGGTTGGTTTTGGGCTG